>NZ_JALAMR010000003.1:0-414136 GCF_026790125.1 Bacillus sp. N12A5
CTTAGAGGGGATAATATCAGAATAGGGGGCTTTTTTAATAGAGTTTCCAGACGACCTCTTTTGCCAGCTCGAAACGTTTTTCCGCCTCGCGCCAATCCACGACATTCCACCAATGATCAACGTAGCTCGCCCGGTCATTTTTGTACTGCAAATAGTAGGCATGTTCCCATACGTCAAGCGGTAAAAGAGGGATCACATCCCATTGGCTGAAATGCTGGTGCTTTTCTGCAGTTAAAATCTCCAGCCGTCCCGATCGAGGCGCCCAGACCAAAATGGCCCAGCCGACACCTTCCACTTTTTTAGCGGCCTGGGTAAAATGTTCTTTAAAAGCGGAATAGCTTCCAAATGAAAGATCAATCATTTGGAACAATGCACCCGTAGGGCGCCTTTTTCCGTTTGGATGCATTGAAAACCAGAAAATACTGTGCAAATAATGGCCGGCTCCATGGAATGCAAGCTCTCTTTCCCAATGAGTGACCAAATCAAAATTCTTTGATGCTCTCGCTTTCTTAAGCTCTAATTCTGCTTTGTTCAGACCGTCAACATAGCTTTGATGATGCTTCGTATGGTGAAGGACCATAATCTCGCGTGAGATATAAGGTTCTAAGGCAGAATATTTGTATGGAAGCTTTGGCAGTATATGTTTCCCTATTGGAACATAAGCACGTCTTTCACTTGTCTCCTCCGATTCTGTAATATCCCGGTAAAGGGCAGCGGCCTGCTTATACCAATCTTCTTCTGTTGTTTGGTCATCTTCCAGTGTTTCAATTATTTGATTGATTTGATCTTCAAACTGATCAAGCTGTCCTCGTTTTTCAATCTGATCCTTCAGGACTTCACACCAATTGAACATCTCTGTTTGATAAGATTCACGTTTCATTTGCTTTCTCCTTTTCAGCAGAATTCAAATATCTTCCGACAGCCAGTAAAGAGAATACATATGGATAACTGTGATAACGGATATAAAATTGATTTGGCAATCCGATCCCAGCTGGATAGGCCAGGCTATCGGAGTCATGAGAACTGCTGTCAGTAAGGTATTGCATACCTTTCACAACTGATGGGTGTTCCGGATTTTCGTATGTGAGCAATGCATCTAAAGCCCAGGCTGTTTGCACAATGGTTCCTCTGTGAAGCGGGACGTACGTTTTGATTTCGGCGCTTCTGCAGGATTCCCCCCAGCTGCCGTCATCAAGCTGTATGGATTTGAGCCAGCGCAGTGCCTTTTGTATAGCAGGATGCTTCCGGTCAACCCCGCAGGCATGCATACCAGTAAGAGCAGCCCATGTGCCGTAAATGTAGCAAACACCCCATCTCCCATACCATGACCCGTTTTGTTCTTGATGTTCGAAAAGCCAGTTCACAGCGCGTTGAATTTGTTGATGGTTCTCTGAGAAACCGGCTTTCTCGCCTAAAAAGTGCAGCACACGTCCGGTAAGATCGGCGGTAGAAGGGTCAACTGCCGCGTCCTCGGCAGATTCAAGCGGGAGAAGGCGGATCAGAGGATGGTTCACATTTTTTTCAAAGGCAGAAAATCCGCCATCGCGGTTTTGCATTGATAAAAGCCAAGACACGCCTCGCTCCCAAGCTGAAGGAGAATAACTGCATGGAATCGCTTTTAAAACAGCAGCAGTGTCGTCACAGTCAGGATTATTTGTATTGATGTTTGAAAATCCCCAGCCGCCGGGTGCTGCATCCGGATTTTTGACAGACCAATCTGCTATTTTTGTATGCTGGCGTTCTAGCAAAAAGGCGGCTGCTTTTGTAATAGAGCCGTCTGTTTCGGACACGCCGTTTTTTTGAAGGGCATAGCTGATCAGAGCCGTATCCCAAACCGTTGAAGTAGAGTTTTCCAGATACGGTATCCCGCTGCATTCTGTCACCAGCGATTTGATGCCCTTAATTGCTTTCTTAATGACCGGAGAGTGACGCGAGACACCAAGTGACAGGAGGCTGTAAACCATAAATATTGTTGCGCTCGCATAGCTGTACAATGTTCCGTCTTTTTCAATCCGGTCCAGCATATACGTTTTTGCTGTCTGTAAGCCCAGCTGCTGAAAAGCAAAAGGTGCACGAAAAATGTGTTTCCAATGTGACAAAATAGACGTGAGATCTCTATCTTCAAAAGCATCAGATCGAAGCCAAGTGAAAGGGTTTTTTGTCATGTGCGGATCGAGATGGTGAAGAGACCGAATATTGCGGTTTTTAAGGGCGAATCGCTGATTGAGTGTTACAGCCATAGGAGCAAAATGAATTCGGGCATATGTGCTGAATTGATAAAAATGAACCGGTAATGTTGGGGGGAGCGCCATAAGTGATAATGGTAAATACATAATAGGCCAAGGGTACAGCCCATTCGCGGCAAGCATCCATTTTGTCATGAAATGAACAGGTCTCAGGCCGCCATGTGAAATGATAAATTGTTCAGCCTTTCTCATATGCGGATCAGATCTGTGAAAACATCCTGATGCCAGCATCCCGACATATCCCTGGACAGTAGCTGTTATATTTCCGCTCGTTTCATCGGGATAATTGAAGAATGTGCCGTCTGGCTGCTGTTTTTCCCGAATGCCTGCTGCAAGCGCTGATATTAGCCCTTTATCATTCCCATCATTAAGTGAGGTGAGAAGCAAAATGAAAAACGAATTTGTCATAATTGGTCCTTCAAAGCAAAATGTCCACGAACCGTCAGCATTTTGCCTGTCTTTTAGCTCTGCAATGGTTTTCTTTTGATAACGCCTCACTTTCTCCTGAAGTGTGCCCATCTCGCTCAACTCCTTCAGAAGCATATATATTCAGCGTTTTTAACCGCCATTACAGAAAGAAAAAAACTGCTGGCAGGCAGCAGTTTTTGTGAAATGCATATTAGTCTTCGAGATTAATCCATACACTTTTGACTTCTGTGTAGTTATCTAAGGCATATGATCCCATTTCTCTTCCAAGTCCGGACTGTTTATAACCGCCAAACGGAGATGCCGCGTCAAACACGTTATAGCAGTTCACCCAGACGGTTCCGGCTTGAAGACGGTCCGCGATATAGTGGGCCTGCTTGACGTTCTCTGTCCATAGTCCGGCTGCGAGTCCATATTCTGAATGGTTCGCCCGTTCAATCACTTCGTCAACTGTTTCATATGGAATCGCAGTCAGCACCGGTCCGAAAATTTCTTCTTTTGCGATGGTCATCTCATCTTCCACATTCGCAAACACAGTCGGTGCGACAAAATATCCTTCTTCAAAAGGGCAGCTTCCGCCTGTCACAGCTTTAGCTCCTTCATCTTTTCCTTTTTGAATATAGGAAAGAACGCGTTCGTGCTGCTCCTTGCTTACGAGAGGACCGATTTGTGTATCCTTATGAAGTCCCGCTCCTTGACGGAGTGATTCAGCATAGGACACCATCTCATTTACCACTTCATCATACTGGTCTTTATGAATGAAAACGCGTGAGCCCGCACAGCAGACTTGGCCTTGATTAAACATTACGCCGTTTAAAGCGCCTGGAATTGCTTTCTTCAAATTCGCATCAGGCAGAAGGATATTAGGGGATTTACCGCCCAGCTCCAATGTAACGCGTTTTATGCTTTTTGCAGCGGTAGACATGATTTTCTTGCCGATTTCAGTGGAACCGGTAAAGGCAATTTTATCAACCGCTTCGTGGTTCGTCAGTGCTTCTCCTGCATCTTCACCGAATCCTGGGATGATGTTGATGACACCGTCAGGGAAACCGGCTTGGTCAATTAATTCTGCCAAATAAAGAGCTGAAAGCGGTGTTTGCTCAGCCGGTTTAAGCACAATTGTACAGCCTGTTGCAAGAGCTGCGCCCATTTTCCACATTGCCATCAGGAGCGGGAAATTCCATGGAATGATCTGGCCGACGACGCCGACAGGCTCATGGCGCGTATAATTAAAATAGGCGCCGGAAACCGGGATCGTCTGTCCAGTTATTTTTGTGCACCAGCCGGCGTAATAGCGCATATGCTCAATAGCCAGCGGAATATCTCCATTCGTCGTTTCATTTATCGGTTTTCCGTTATCAAGCGTTTCAAGCTGAGCAAGCTCAGTTTCATGCTCTTCCATTAAGTCAGCCAGCTTATACATCAGTCTGCTTCTCGAAGCTGGAGACATTGTTCTCCATTCACCTTGGTCAAAGGCTTTCCGGGCAGCTTTAACCGCTTTGTCCACATCTGCAGCCTGGGCTTCATACAGCGTCATCAATGTTTCGCCGGTCGCCGGGTTGGGAGTGTCAAAGGTGGCCCCTGAGGCACTAGGAACAAACTTTCCGTCAATATAAAGCTTCTTTGTTCCCTGTAAAAAAGTCTCCAGCCTTTTCGTCACTTGCATCGTTAAAGAACTCATTCGTAACAAACCTCCAGTCAATTTTTATGGTCTGTTCTGAGATTCTTGGTGATAGCACATCGATTCCTTGATTACATAGCAGAAATAAGCTGTGATTTTTGCTATAAGCGTAAGCGTATACAAACATTCTATAATAGAAAACAAGGCAAAATCAATGAATAACCGATATTGCAATTTATAAAAGAAAAAAGCTACAATAAGCTTATAGATAAGTAAAGGAGATTACATCATGATTCATAATAATTGGCTTGAAAAAGAAACAATCAAAAAGGTAAAATGTGTGCAGACAAACGCAAAAAAATATATCGTGAACCGCGTTTTAACTCCCGGAAAAGAATATGAAGTAAAAAATGAAACAGAGGAGTTTCTGTTTGTGGTCGACAATACGAATAAAGTCGGCGGCTATTATAAAGAATACTTCGAAGAGATGTAATGCTTGAAGATCTTTTAAAGCAGATGTAGAGAAAACCGCAGCTCAGCTGCGGTTTTTTTTCTATAGGTAAAGAATGGAAAAATGAAACAAAATCAATGAAAGCTTTAAAAAACCGCTTTTTTAAAAAAACATTGCTGAATATTGAAACTTTTTTCTCTATATGTGCGTATTACTTGATGACAAAAGCACAAAGACGAAAAACAAATCAAAAATTTGAAAAATGTAATCTGTTCGTAATGGTTTAAATGTCTTCCATGTCGTATTCTTATATAGGGATAAAGGACTTATTTTTAAGTAATGAATGATAAAACAAATAGATAAATGCAGAAAGAGGGGTTCTTCATTGGGTATTTTTTCTGTTAGCAGATCAACGGACGCAAAGAAGCTTGAAGCTCTGCTCGTTGAAGGGGAAAGAATAGAATCGATTTATAAGCTCCGCGTTGACCAAATTTGCTTTACAAATAAACGGATCATTTTCTTTGACAATAAAATGTTTTCTAAAAAGAAGGTTCGTGTATTTCTTCCATATAAAACAATTGAAAGCTTTGCGATTCAGGAAGCAGGCATGTTTGATCCGGACACCGGGCTTTTATTGATGACAAGAAGCAAAACCTTTGAATTAGAATTTGCAAAAGACACCGATTTAAGCGAAGTTCAAGCGGTGCTGACAAAACACTTGTGCAGCTGAATATTTGATGAGCCAGCCGTTCAAAAATGGTTAGGCTTTTTTTATATAAACAGAGCAGGGCGCAAATGCCCTGTTCTGTTTTACGACATATTCTAAGCTGAAGTAATTTACCTTTCTATCAAAGCTCACATGTTTGACAGGCGGCAAAACGGGAAACAGGATAGAAAGGAGAGGATACACATGGCATTGACTAAAGACCAAAAACAGCATCTCTACCATAAATTGCTCGATATGCAAAAAGAATTATCTGGTGAGAAAAAGGAAACAGAATCAATGACGGAAGAAGTAGGGGAGCTTTCCAATGGGGTCGATAACCATATGGGAGATCACGGCACGATCGTCACAGACCGAATGACAGATCAAACGGTAAGAGAGATTGACCGGGAGCTGTTAGAGGAGGTCAACCATGCATTACAAAAAATGAAAGACGGAACGTACGGAGTGTGTGAAAAAACCGGCAAAGACATTCCTTACGAAAGACTTGAAGCGGTACCCTATGCAAGAATGACAGTTGAGGCCCAAGCTGATATGGAGGATGATGTTGAGACAGATGCTCCGTCATTTGAAAGAGAGTTTCACGAACAGGTAAAAGATCTATCTAATAAAGAAACAGTCGACCAAAAAAGCTCACAGACATATGAAATTTTGGATCGTGAACAAGATTCGAAGTGAAAATAGCAGGCAGGTACACCGATATGAGGGGTACTTGCTTTTTTTTGAAAAAAAATCTCACATTCAAAATAAAGTGATTGACTTCGAGTAAAAAAGAAAGTAACATACTATTTGTAAGTAAATATAAAAAGTTTACCGGGAGGAATACAAATGTCTACAGTTTTATTTGTAAAATCAAGTGACCGTACAGCTGAAGAAGGCGTTTCAACGAAACTTTATGAAGCTTTCTTAGCTGCTTATAAAGAAAACAACCCTAATGATGAAGTGGTTGAATTAGATCTTCATAAAGAAAACCTTCCTTACCTTGGAAGAGATATGATTAACGGAACATTTAAAGCAGGCCAAGGAATGGAAATGACAGAAGAAGAGAAAAAACAAGCTGCAATTGCTGACAAATATCTGAATCAGTTTGTAAAAGCTGACAAAGTTGTTTTCGCATTCCCGCTTTGGAACTTCACAGTGCCGGCAGTGCTTCATACTTATGTTGATTACCTGTCTCGTGCAGGCGTTACATTCAAATACACACAAGAAGGACCAGTTGGTTTAATGGGCGGCAAAAAAGTTGCGCTTCTTAACGCGCGCGGCGGCATCTACTCTGAAGGACCAATGGCTTCTCTTGAAATGTCATTAAACTTCATGAAAACTGTTCTTGGTTTCTGGGGTGTTCAAGACTTGCACACAGTTGTCATCGAAGGACATAACGCAGCGCCTGATCAAGCGCAAGAAATCGTTGAAAAAGGTTTACAAGAAGCAAAAGATCTTGCTGCAAAATTCTAATCAAGTCAAAACTCCTATCCATGCGATAGGAGTTTTTAGTATACATATTATATAGAAGAAAGTGATAATTTCTTTTCGCTATAATGGCTGTTTTTTCTATTGTGATATATTTTTGATTGTCGAATGATCGAATATAATAGCGAAATAACAGTTTTAATGGCTGAGAAAAAGTTTTTCTAAACAATTGTTTTGGCCCCTTGATAAAAAACGTCTGATGGTGTACTATATAAAAGAAGCTACTTTGTACGTATTGTTAATTAAGTTTTAACCTTTAAGCTGTAATAGGGAGTTTTATATCGAAGCCGGAATGTCATGCCTCCATTGCAGGGGACGACAGGAACGTTTCTGCAAACACCCACTTTGAGGAGTGGTGGTTTAAAACTTTCTTACTTGCATACGGCAAGACGTAGCGAAAGCCATTTCCTTTTGGAAATGGCTTTTTAATTTATCTAAAAAGGTTTGGTATAGTGAAAATTCAATTTCTGTGTGAAAGAAATAAAGGCCGCTTTTATATGATATGATGGGAGAAATTGAACAAAAAGCGAGGTTTACACGTATGTTACATAGAGCCCAATCCCTTTTGGCCCATTATTTCGGTTATGAAAACCTTCGCAGCGGCCAGGAGGAAGCGATCCGCTCGGTGACCGAAGAAAGGCAAAATACAATCTGCATAATGCCGACGGGAGGAGGCAAATCGATTTGCTATCAAATTCCGGCACTGATGTTTGAAGGGACAACGATCGTCATTTCGCCTTTGATTTCCTTGATGAAAGATCAGGTCGATGCGTTGGAAGAAGCGGGGATTCACGCTGCCTACATTAACAGCACACAATCCAATCAGGAAATACATGAGAGGCTGAACGGGCTTAAAGAAGGGGCTTATAAGCTTTTTTACATTACACCGGAACGATTAACGTCTACGGAGTTTATTCGGATTTTGCAGGGCATTGATGTTCCTTTGGTTGCAATAGACGAGGCGCACTGTATTTCTCAATGGGGCCACGATTTTAGGCCCAGCTACAGAAATATTGAGATATTGTTCCGAGAATTACATGCCAAACCTGTCATCATGGCATTGACAGCAACAGCAACGCCCGAGGTCCATGAGGATATCTGCAGACAGCTCCATATTCAAAAAGAAAACACGGTATATACGGGTTTTTCCCGAGAGAACTTAACCTTTAAAGTAGTAAAAGGAGAAAATAAAGATCGATTTATTGATGAATATGTGCAAAAAAACAAACATGAAGCAGGCATTGTCTATACAGCGACCAGAAAAGAAGCTGATCGGATTTATGAGAGGTTGAAACGAAATCAGATCAGTGCAGGCCGGTATCACGGGGGCTTGGCTGATGAAGTCAGAAAAGAGCAGCAGGAAAGGTTTCTTAATGATGAGCTGCAAGTAATGGTGGCAACCTCTGCTTTTGGAATGGGCATTGATAAATCAAATATTAGATTTGTTCTTCATGCCCAAATTCCGAAAGATATGGAAAGCTACTATCAAGAGGCTGGACGAGCTGGACGGGACGGGCTTGACAGCGAATGTGTTCTCCTGTTTTCACCGCAGGATATTATGGTGCAGCGTTTTTTAATTGAACAATCAGAGCATGAAGAGAAACAAAAACGGGATTTAAAAAAACTGAGACAAATGGTTGACTATTGCCACACGGAGGATTGTCTGCAGCGGTTTATCCTGATGTATTTCGGAGAAAAGGAGCCTGATGTATGCGGACAGTGCGGAAACTGCACTGATACAAGGGCTGCCCATGACGTGACACGGGAGGCGCAAATGGTCTTATCGTGTATCATTCGCATGAAAGAACGGTTTGGCAAGACGATCGTTGCCCAAGTGCTCGCCGGATCTAAAAATAAAAAAGTTCTTGAGAACGGCTTTGCCGGTCTCTCAACATACGGGATATTAAAACACCAATCAGTAGGGGAAATCAGCGATTTTATCGAATTTCTTATTTCTGACGATTTCATCAGGATGTCTGACGGGACATTTCCGACTCTTTTTGTCAGCAGTAAAGGAAGGAACGTGCTTAGAGGAGAATTATCAGTCACAAGAAAAGAAGCATTAAAAGCGGCAGCCATTACTGAAAATGACGAGCTGTTTGAACGACTGCGCATGGTTCGCAAAGAAATTGCAGCAGAGCAGGGAGTTCCGCCTTTTGTCGTTTTTTCTGATCAAACGTTAAAAGAAATGTCAGGCAAACAGCCCGTAAATGATGAGGAACTTTTGTCTATAAAAGGCGTCGGAGAACAAAAAAGAGCAAAATACGGCCGGCTTTTTTTACAAGAAATACAAGCTTATGCAGGGATGACAGACTAAAAAAACAGAAAATCAATCTTTTTTTCTATAAAAAACACATTTTATTTTCTCTTTTTTGGTTCACATCAAAAAGACTTGCGAAGCCTATTATATCAAGGTTTCAGCAAGTCTTTCCAACACAGAGAAATCCTTCATGTAAAGGAACTGTAATCTAAATCATATCTTTTTGTTATTGATTTGACATTTACGTGTGTTACGATATCACCTGTTAGCCGCCAATAAAAAGCTAACAAGGGAGGATTTACTTATGAAGAAGACGATTATGTCCTTTGTAGCAGTTGCTGCACTTTCAACAACTGCATTCGGAGCTCACGCTTCTGCAAAAGAAATCACGGTGCAAAAGGGTGATACGCTCTGGGGAATCTCTCAGAAAAACGGAGTGAACCTAAAGGACTTAAAAGAATGGAACAAGTTAACTTCTGATAAAATCTTTGCAGGAGAAAAACTGACCATTTCTTCAGAAGAAACAACCACTTCTGGGCAATATACAATTAAAGCGGGAGATACGCTTTCTAAGATTGCTCAAAAATTCGGTACGACAGTCAACAACCTGAAAGTTTGGAATAACCTAAGCTCTGACATGATCTATGCTGGATCTACACTTTCAGTAAAAGGTCAGGCAACAGCAGCAAACACAGTTACTGAGAATGCGCAAACAAGCGCACCTCAAACTGCACCAAAACAAGAGGCTGTGCAAAAAGAGCAACCAAAACAAGAAGCTGTACAACAGCAACCTAAACAAGAAACAAAGGCTGAGGCAGAAACTTCTGTTAACACAGAAGAGAAGGCTGTTCAATCAAATACAAATAATCAAGAAGCTTCAAAAGAACTAACAGTTACTGCTACTGCATACACTGCTAACGACGGCGGCATTTCCGGCGTTACGGCAACAGGCATTGACTTAAATAAGAACCCGAACGCGAAAGTCATCGCGGTTGATCCTAATGTGATTCCGCTAGGTTCTAAAGTCTATGTTGAAGGCTATGGTGAAGCAACAGCAGCAGACACTGGCGGCGCTATTAAAGGTAATAAAATCGACGTATTTGTACCAAATAAAAGTGATGCATCTAATTGGGGCGTCAAAACTGTAAGTGTTAAAATCTTAAACTAATGATATAGATTGTGATAAAAGACATGAGCTTTTGGCTCGTGTCTTTTTTTCTGTTTGGAGATGTATTTATCATATGCTGATAACAGAAAAGTGGTCCTGTTTTTCTTAGTGTGATTCTATGGGCTATCGTTTACATGTATAATTCCGCATTGCAGAGACATTTGGCATCTCTACATCGGGGCTTATTTTGATGCTACTGATTATGCGTAACGAGCTGCTGTTCTATTATGCAAGGCAGCTTTGGAGCGGAGTGAATCATCCCTTTTATTGGGCTGTTAACCAAGCAATTAGCGGACATTAGGAGCGAAAAAGTGAAGCTGGAGTATGGGTCAGTATGAATCTGATTGCTCGTGACAATCTCCCTGGGGGGAGCTGCTGGTTAACAAAAAGATCTTGGCAGTTGCCAAGATCCTTTTTTATTTAAACCAGCCTTTTTCTTTTGACCGAGTAATTGCTTCTATTCGGTTTTTCACTTCGAGCTTTTCTAGAATCATTGAGATATAATTTCGCACCGTCCCGCTTTTGATGCTGAGTTCCTGAGCGATTTCTTTTGTGTTTTTACCGTCAGCCACAAGTTCAAGCACTTCTTTTTCTCGATCTGTAAGAGGGTTAGCTTCGCTGTACATGTCCTCCATCAGCTCAGGTGCATAGATGCGTTTTCCGTTCATGACGCTTCGGATGGCGCTTGCGAGCTCTTCGCTCGGACTGTCTTTTAACAAATAGCCTTTAACGCCTGCTTTAATGGCTCTTTGAAAGTAGCCGGGTCTTGCAAAGGTAGTTAAGATTATAATTTTGCAGCCTGTATCCTTTAACTCTTCAGCTGCTTCAAGCCCTGATTTCCCTGGCATTTCAATATCCATAATACATATATCAGGCTGATGTTTTTTGGCAAAGTCAACAGCATCCTGCCCGGTTGTACCTTTGCCTACGACTTCCATATCGTCTTCTAAGTTTAGAAGTGATCCTAAAGCGCCCAGCAGCATTTGCTGATCTTCCGCAATAAATATACTAATCATGTAAGCCATCCTTTATGTTTATTTTGAGTTATTAGGAATTGCCATGGTAAGCTTAGTGCCGTTTTTGGTATCAATGTGAAGGCTCCCGTTTGCAAATTCAAGCCGTTCTCTCATACCGAGTAAGCCGTGACCTTTTGAAAAGAATTTTTCTTCTCCTTGAAATGTTCCATCGTCAGATACTGTAATGACAACTTCCTTCCATAGCTGTTGAATGTCAACTCGGCAAGTTTTAGCCTGACTGTGTTTGACGACATTTGTGACAGCCTCTTTCAAGCACATGCTCAAAATGTTTTCATTAAGCAATGAGATATTTTCGGGCCATTTCTCTTCTTCATAGATAAACGTAATGTCAGCTGCTTCGAGAATTTGTTTGATATTGATCAGTTCATCCTTGAGCCGGATGCCTTTCATAGAGGATACGATCTTTCTTACTTCATTTAAAGAAGTTCTCGCTGTTTGCTGAACACTTTTCAGTTCACGAGCTGCTTGTTCGGGATCTTTGTATATCAGTTTTCGCGCCAAGTCGCTTTTTAAACCGATAAGCGAAAGCTTTTGCCCAAGCGTATCGTGGAGGTCGCGGGCAATACGCTGCCGCTCTTCTAATTTCACCAGCTCGGCAATCCGTTCATTCGCATCCTCGAGTTTTTCTTCAAGCCGTTCGCGCTCCTTGCGGCTTCTTATACTAAACGGCAATAAAATCGCACTGATGAGGGTAATGACGACAAAAGGGATTTGCGTCAGAAAGAATTCCTTTTTCAGCACAAGACTGAAATTAGCTGCCACGGCTGCGCTTATTAAATGGACGTAATATAAAATATGAAAAGGGACACGTTCTTTTATGTTTCCAATAAAATAGGCGATAAAAAAGGCAAAATAAATATAACTGAACATCGTAATGGAGGCGGTTGAAATGCCGATTAACAGAAACGCCCATAAATAAATGGCCCAGCCTTTAGAGACAAAAGCAAATCGATATACCGAAAAAAATAAAAGCGTCAAAATGATGCCGACGATAATGACAAATGTTGAATTTGATTTCCATATAAAGTAGAAGGGGAGGATGAAAAAGATCGTCCATATATAAGGCGTAATCCCGCTTAGCTTTTGAAATGTAAAATGCTTTTTAATCATGATATTCCCTCATTTTCAGCTTTTCATCTTACATGTAACTTTATCATTGCGAAAGCCAGAATGCACCCTCGAACAATAAAAAAGAAGCCTTCTAGTGTAAAGAGAAGACCTCCTTCATCATCAGGCATTCTTCCGCAGCTTCTGTTTTTCTGTTGAATCAGGCGGAAGGCTGAAAGGTGTATGTTTTACATCCCGAAATGACACAAATTGTTTTTTGTCTTCATCCCAAAGGCGGAAGGCAAGTGATTGCAGGCTTGTTTTTAAGGTAATTGTCGGTACGTTTTTTAATGGCTCATGATGTTCGTGGGCAACTTCAAGCTTATAGTTAGGCACTTTTGGACTCAAATGATGAACATGGTGGTAACCGATATTGCCTGTCAGCCATTGAAGCAGTTTTGGGAGTTTATAAAATGAACTGCCTTCCACAGCAGCCTGAACGTAACTCCAGTTTTCATCTGCTTCAAAATAAGAATCTTCAAATGTATGCTGCACATAAAACAGCCACACACCGATTGAGCCTGAGATCAGAAAAATGGGGCCTTGCACCAGCAAAAATGATTGCCATCCAAAGATCAGACAGCTAGCAGCAGCCAGCGCTACAATTGCCAGATTCGTAAGGTGCGTGTTGACACGCTCCTTGCGTCTTGCACCCTTTTTGTTGAAACGGTTTGTAATGAGAAAAACATAAATCGGTCCGAGAATAAACATGATAAACGGATTTCTATAAAGTCTATATGCAAGCTTCGTTCGTCTAGGTGCAGCTTTATATTCGTTTACCGTTAACAGCCATATGTCTCCTGTTCCGCGTTTATCCAGATTGCTGCTTGTCGCATGATGAATCGAATGGCTGTGCTGCCATTGAAGATACGGAAATAAAGTCAGAACACCTGTCAGAAAACCGAGAATATGGTTATAGCGTTTTTGTTTGAAAAATGATTGATGGCAGCAGTCATGGAAGATGATAAAAATTCTTGTCAAAAAACCTGCGGCAATCACTGTTAATGCTAACGTAAGGAGGTAGGAGACATCGAGGCTGAGATAAGCAAGAAACCACAGGCCGAAGAAGGGAATAAACGTGTTCAAAAGCTGAATCAGGCTGTTTTTTGTTTCGGGCTTAGCAAAAGCAGCGACTTGCTTTGTAAGCTGTTTTTGTTTATGTGCAGTTTGTTCAGTCATAGTAAGTATCCTCTCATTGTGTGTCTCAGTTCAGTATACGCGAAAGAGAGAAGTCTTTTGTAGTAGCACACATCATGCATCATATATGACATTTGTCATGGCTCCTCGTGCGCTTGCATGAATGACACGCTAAAAAAGCTTGTAAAAAAGAATTTACAAGCTGATTAATGTTTATCGATCCATATACGTGATGTACCCGAAACAGCCTCAATCCTGCATGTTCCTCCTATTGGAAACGTGGCAATCGGGGAGGTATGCCCGGCATTTACGTTTGCGATGATGGGGAGAGCGGATAATTCTTTTTTTGTTTCAATCATGGCTTTTACCTGTTCTATTGATACATTTGATGCTTTTTGAAATCTGCCAATCAAAATCGCTTTCACATGAGAAAAAGCGGGGAGGTGGATGAGTGATTGCAGATCGCGGTCAAACATATGGATGTCTGACATGTAATCATCTTCAATCAATAAAATGATCTGTTCTGTTTCAGGAAAATACTCCGTTCCCTGCAGCAAATTAAGCGTACATAGATTTCCACCAATCAAGGTGCCTTCCGCATAACCCTCTTGGATCACAACGGGACCGTTATTAGGGTAAAAGTGTCTGTTTTCTTGATCCAAAAACCAGCGGTCATCGCTCCACTCCCTTGAATGGTGAATCTCAAACGGATCGTCCGAAGCGCAGCAAGAAAGAAAATACTCTATTGTATAATCGAGTCCTTTTTTCATTGCAAATGTTGAAAAGTGGGGGCCTGAATACGTGACAAGGCCCGTTTTTTGATAAATGGCGTTGCAAAGAGCCGTTATATCGGAATAGCCGCATAGAATTTTTGGATGCTGTTTGATCTTCTCGTAATTAAGATAACGCAGCAGCTGATTTGAATTGAAACCGCCGAGTGTCGTTAAAATCGCTTTGACGTTTGGATCAAAAAAGGCTTCATGCAGATCATGGACTCTTGATTCGATAGAGGATGAATCAAATTCGTTTATTTCATTTGCATGTTCGGCGATAGTCACTCGATAACCTAAGCGTTCTAACACCGTTTTAGCTTGTATTTTTGCTTCATTTGACATTATAGACATGCTGGTCGCGGGAGACACGATCCGGATTTCGTCTCCCTTTTTTAGTTTTGAGGCGTACATAGAACCCTCCATCAATGGTTTTACACCATTACAGCACATCTTGGCTCATTCTTCCAGGCTTTTTTACAAGTCAACCCACTTAATGCTGCCGGATTGTGTAGCAGGATCGACGCATACTTTGAATTGATGTTTTTCATAAAAATGAATCAGCCGGTCTACATGATTCCAATCCCGTTTGGCAATGTCCCCGGTGACTTTAGGAATATTGTGGTCTCTGGCGATATCTTTTAAATATTTCATGCAAATAGAGCCAAACCCGTGATTCGGAGGGCCTTTTATGTCCCCAATATGAATGGCATCGTCCTTGTAAGAAGCTATAAGTGAAAAACAGCCTTTTCCTCTATAAGCCGTTTTACAATCGGTAAGCATAATTTTGCATGTTTGGCCATCATCAATCGAGGAAACAATCAACCATTCTTCATGTTTCGATTGATCAATACCAAGCACTTTGGCGTCTTTAGATAAATCCTTCATATTCTCCTGCATGCGGTAAATTTGAAATTCTAAATCATTTAGTTCTTCTTCAAGTTCTTGGCGATTTTTTTCTTTAACAGTAAACAAGATCAAACCCCTTTCAAAAATCAGCTTAGAAACACAGTTATCAATTGTATTAGATGAGAGGGGCATTGTAAATAACAAATCCATGATTGCTAGAAATTAGCGCAAAGTGAGGTTTGATCATTTTTAAGATAGGAAAAAGAAAACTAACCTGTGGAAAAGGAGGAAACGGAATGGCGATTGATTCATTGATTAAAAAATTACAGTATGTCCAATTGGAACCGCCGGATAAAATTCTCTCCCTCTATCTCAATACAGACATGAGAGATCCAGATCAGCAGGGGGGAGAATGGAAAATTGCCTTAAAGTCGGGATTCAGCAGATTGAAAGAGTATTTGGCAGCAAGTGATCCAGAGGAAGAGAAATGTCTGGATGGAATCAGAATGAAAATTGATCAATACCTCAATGAATTGGGAAAAGAGATGCCCCGCAGTCTCGTGTTTTTTGTTTCGGATAGCGGCATATGGGAACCAATTAAACTTCAAATCCCTGTAGAAACAAGATTTTACTGGGAAGAAACAGCTGTTCTGGATCAGCTGAAAGATTTGCGCCAAACATACCCAAGTACGGCGTTTATTTTAACTCAGCAGCATGAAGTGAAAATCATTGAAACCGTCTTAGGCAAAATTGAGGCGGTTGAGCATTATGAGTATGATATGGTCAAAGAGTCTTGGGAGAATTGCCATTCCTCTGCAAAAAAAGAGGCTCCATTTGAAGAGGACCGAATGAGGGAACATGCAACGGAGAATCAAACGAGACTGTATAAGCGGCTGGCTGCCAATCTTGATCAAAAAGCTGCCGTGAAAAGATGGGAACGAATGGTCATCGCCGGGGATAAAGAAACGGCGGATATTTTGGATCAGCATATGAATAAACCGATTCATTCGAAAATCCAAAAGAACCTGCTGAATGAAAAAGAACATAAGGCCGTTGAGCATTTGATCAGGGAGGCGTAAATCTCATAGGGCCGGGGCTAAAAGCCGCGGCCTTTGAAGTGTGTCTAATTTCTGACGAAGCAATCGAAAACGTTGACATCTTCTATGAATTTGCATACGATTTGGATAGCCAGTACAAATTAGGAGAGGTCATCAAATGAATCAAACAGAAAATAAACCGAAAAATTATACGGGAATTGTTCTTACGCTGACAGTTCTGATTAACGGTTTAATCGCAGTGCTGTTTTTTATGCCTAAATTAGATCAGTTCAGCCATGCGAATATCCACATTTTGCCGATGCTGAATGCGATATTCAACAGCTTTACGTTCATCTTTTTATTGGCCGCGCTGATTATGATTAAACAAAAAAATATTAAAGCCCATAAACGCTTTATTTTAGCCGCTTTTACAACAACATTGCTATTTTTGATTTGTTATGTCATCTACCATTCGATTGCAGAGAATACGCTCTACGGCGGAGAAGGTATTATGCGCCCGATTTACTTCTTTATTTTAATTACGCATATCTGTCTTTCTGCAGTCATTGTGCCGCTTGCGCTGTTTACGCTGATCAGAGGATTCAGCATGCAGGTTGAGCGCCATAAAAAAATTGCCAGATGGACAATGCCTCTGTGGCTTTATGTAAGCCTGACAGGCGTTATTGTATATCTGATGATATCACCGTACTATTAAAAGCCATACTTTGTATGGCTTTTTTTGCACATGTAAACACGACAAAAGCCCAAAAACGGATTTGGGCTTGTGTCAGTAAATTGATAGACTCCTAATCATGAGCCTTAGATTCCATGGTTTCAAGTGTTGCAACCTGCAAAGATTCTTCAACAGTTTTTGTTTTTTCTTTTACTTTTTCTGCATACGTATAATCACCGTAGCAATACGGATAGCGGAAATTGTTTACATTTCCTCCGCAAGTATACAGCTCGGGATTTTTTTTGACTTGCTGCTCGGAGTATTGTTTTGCCAATTCCTCAGTATGCTTTCCTCCATGTTCAGCTACAAAGTCAATATAACCTGCCCCCATGTTGTAGCTTTGAATAATGGTATCCAAATCCACACCTTTTTCCTTTCCGGTCTTGTACATGAGGGTAAATTGCTTGATGCCTTGTTTAACACTGAGTTGAGGGTCTGTTATCTCATTGCGTTTTAACCCCAGAGATTCAGAGGACTGCATGGGATCATTGCCTTTTCCTTTAGACTCCTGATACATCATGCCAAGTATCAGTGATGTATAATTAGAGAGCCCTTGGTTTTCAAGCTCGTCTTCCACCAGCGGTTTATAATCGGTTAAACGTTCCAAAACAATCGTTTTCGTATCGATCGGAAGTTTTTTGATTAAATCCCGGTTGAATAAAAGCAAGACCAATAAAAAAGAGGCGATGACAAAGACAAAAATCATCATAAAACCCGCAGCAGCGAAACAGCCTTTTCTCTTTTTTTTCACTGTGTTTCACCCTCAATGTTTGGAGCAGTATGACTTTTTTATTATGACACAGAACATATATCAGACCAAGTAAAAACCTGATTTGAAACATAAATTTAAACTATGAGATTGAATTGGAATACAAGCAGGCTGGTTTGCACCAAAACACATTTGTTATATGATAAAACTATGAATAAAGAAAGGTGATACAGATGACTGAATTTAAAGAAACAGAACGGTCGGCTGCCGATCTGGACGAGGAGACGCTGTTTCTGGTCGCGCAAACATTCAAAGCGCTTTCTGATCCTACCAGAATCAGAATTCTCCATTTATTATCTCAGGGTGAACATGCTGTAAACGGAATTGCAGAAAAGCTGAATTTACTGCAATCCACAGTTTCCCACCAGCTCAGATTCTTAAAAAATCTCCGGCTTGTCAAATCGCGCAGAGAAGGAACATCCATTTATTACTCTCCGGAGGATGAACACGTTTTAGATGTTCTTCAGCAAATGATCCATCATACACAACACGATTAAAAAAGACATCCTTGCTTAATCGCTGCTAGCGGGCAAGGATGTCTTTTTCTTTATTGTGTCCGTTCTGGTCAAGTTCATTTCTGCTGAGTTTGATGACAAAAGAAGAAAACCCGATATAATAAACGGCTATCAGAAAAAAGATGCCAATTGTCAGAGGATCAGTTCCGATTGACTGACTGTAAGAGCCAAGGGTGTTTAGATCAAGTGAGGTAAGATAAAGCTCTGTCACTCGATACAGAAATCTTGATAGAAATAAGGTTAAGAGAATCATTTCTACCCAAATATGTGTCCGAAAATAGATTTTTCCTCTGCGTTTTTCAAAGGAGATGTTTTTCTTAGCGAAAAAGACAAGGAGCCATCCGCCAAGAATGCCGAAAATAAGAGGTCCATATAAAAAAGGGTGCGTGACGCTGAAAAGCGAAAGACCAAAAGCAAACAGCGAGAAAAGAATCATACGGGTGAACAGCCAGCGAGGCTTCAGCGGCTGGTATCCGATGGACCTTTTAATTTTTTTATACAGAAAAAAAATAATAATCATGGCAGGATAAACGCTCTGAAGTGTAAGATGCATGATGTGAATCCCCTCCGTTGAGAAGTGTATGCTTATCCGGTACGAAATAGTAGTTCAAATCAAATGCTGAACACAAAAAAGAAGGGGAAGCCCCTGTTTTCATAACATATGCAAGGAGTCTCTGGGCCGCATAATAGATATGCCCAAGCTTTATAAAATGTTATGATTGTTTTTGTTGGAAATAAAAAGAAGAAAAGGTGCACAGAATGAAACTGGAACGTTTGTTAGCGATTGTTGTGTTATTAATCAGCAAAAAACAAGTCCAGGCCGCTGAACTTGCTGAGCTGTTTGAAGTATCCGTCAGAACGATTTACCGTGATATTGATACGATCAATAGAGCTGGTATTCCGATTGTAACCTCACAGGGCTCTGGAGGCGGAATCGGCATTATGGAAACGTATCGCCTTGAGAGAGAATGGCTGAAAGAAGAGGAGCTGTTTGTGATAGCTTCTGCTTTACAGAGTGTCTCATCCATGTATGGATCGATTTCTCACAGCACAGCTTATCAAAAAATCAAGCATCTCATACCGGAGCAGTCAGCTGGAGCATTTAAGCAGCAAACAGAAAAATGGTTTATTGACATGACGGCTTGGGGCCGCACTGAGGATCATAAGGCGCTTCGTGAGAACATCAGTGCCGCCATTGATCGGTTATCAACGATATCATTTACATATACAAACGCAAACGGAGAAACACTTCTTCGTGAAGCAGAACCTTACACATTGGTTTGTAAGGCGGGACACTGGTATTTATACGCCTATTGCCTGGTTAGAAACGATTTTCGTTTTTTTAAACTTAACCGGATGAAAGATCTGGCTATCTTACATCAGACCTTTATCAGAAAAGATATTCAGCTGGACACTTTGCCATGGGATAAGAGTTGGTACCAAAAGGACCATTTAACTGAATTGGTTATTCTTGTACAGCCGGCAGCACGTCAGCGCATAGGCGAATGGTTCGGATATGATGTCCTTCACTGTGATGAAGATGAAATCTGCCGGGCAGTGATTTCACTTCCAGAAGATCAATGGCTGATCGGTTTTTTGCTGCAGTTCGGAAAGGACATTGAGGTTTTGGAACCTCTTCATATACGGGATAAAGTAAAAGAAACCATTCATCAGATGCAAAAAGTATATAAAACCTGACACACTGCTGTCAGGTTTCTTTGTCTATAATCTTAAAAAAAGGAGGAGATCGTATGGGCTTTTCACATATGACACACTTAGACCGGAAACGATTTGCCGGACTGTCACTACGGACAAGCAACGCATTGGAAATGACGGAAGAAAGGAGGATCCCGGCACTATGGGATCAATTCTGGCAGCAAGATATGAGCATTCTTTTCTCACAGGCTGAAAAAGACCAAAGCATTATCGCCTTATATTCCAATTACGAACAAGAGACGAATGGATTTTACACGTTTTCAGTCGGAACGTTTCAGGAGCACAGCTGCACTCTTTTGGAACCATATAAACATATTGATTTGCCGGCTTCCGCTTATGCCGTGTTTACTTCCAGAGTCGGCCCTATTGAAGAGATCGTGCTTGAAACGTGGAAGGAAATTTGGACTTGGGATAAACGCCATCTGCGTACATTTACAGGTGACTTCGAAATGTATGATCAAAGTGCAGCAGTACCTCAGCGGGCGCAAGTTCACATATATGTGGCCATAAAACATTGATAAACGTTTGAAAAACTAATGGTGTTAGTTATAATAAAACTAACATCATTAGTTTTTGTTAGGAGGAATAATAAGATGAGAGTTACTCAATATCAAACCGTTTGGCAGCTGACTTTTTTTCCGGCCTTGTTTCCGGTTAACTGCTATTTAGTTGAGGAAGAAAACGAAGTCACCCTTATTGATGCTGCACTGCCAGGCAGTTATAAAAGAATTATTCAAGCTGTAAACCAGCTGGGGAAACCGCTTCAGCACATTTTACTGACCCATGCACATGGAGATCATGTCGGATCACTGGATGCATTAACACAAGCATTTCCGCATGCAAAGGTAATGATCTCAGAACGTGATTCACTTCTGCTGCAAGGTGATACATCCTTACGTCATGATGAGCCGCAGACACCTATAAAAGGAGGTATTCCGAAACACGTACAGACAAAGCCTCACCAATTGCTGACGGGCGGTGAAACAATCGGTTCCCTGCTTGCCATTCCTACACCGGGCCATACACCCGGCAGTATGTCATTTTTTGATACAAGAAACGGCACTATCATAGCAGGAGATGCGTTTCAGTTGCGCGGAGGAATCGCTGTATCTGGCCAGATAAAATGGGCGTTCCCTTTTCCAGGCTTCGCCACATGGAATAAGGAGGAAGCGATCAGAAGTGCACAATTGCTCGCCGACAAGGCGCCTTCTTGTCTCGCTGTCGGACATGGGAATTTTCTGAGATCACCCTCAGAGCAGATGAGACAGGCAATTCAAAAAGCGAAGAAAGGATGATGAGCATGTCACCAAGAATAGGGTTGAGCCAAAAAATGATTGTAGACGCCGCAGCCGAGATTGCCGATCAGGAAGGATTGAATGGTGTCACGCTTGCCGCACTGTCTAAAAAAATGAATGTACGCTCTCCGTCGCTGTATAATCATATCAACGGGCTGCAAGCGATCAGAACGGAGCTTGCTGTCAGCGGACTGACAAAGCTCTATGATCAAATGGCTGACGCCGTAACGGTACAAAAGGGAGATTCCGCTTTGTTTTCTTTAGCTCAGGCATATGTTGATTTTGCAGTTGAAAATCCCGGATATTATGAAGCGGCTTTGCTCAAGATTCAGGACAAGAGAGCGGAAATCGTGTCAGACCAAATTGTTCGGCTTGTTGCGAACCTGCTCATTGATAACGGCTATGCAAGCGAAAAGACTGCCATTCATGCGACAAGGGGGCTTAGAAGCCTGCTGCATGGCTTTACGGCTTTAATCGCAAAAGAGGCATTTGAACGTGAAGAGGATATTTTAGAAAGTCTATCATTTTCAATTCGGACATTTTTGGCCGGCTTATCAAAAAACAATAAAAATATTATGTAAACTAATTAATAGATGTCTTATATTTCTGGATATTGTATAATGTCATGGTAGTATACATAGGGGAGAGACATCGGGCTATGGATGACATTTACAAAATTGAGAAGGTAGCGGCAGCTTCATGGCCGTCTTATATTCAGAAAAACATGGGACAATGGCGTCTTCGAGCGAATTTTGGCGTAACCAAAAGGGCGAACAGCCATTACCGGATTAAAAGATGACCATAGGAAGGAGCTTGCTGATGGACTCGCTTCAAGAAATTATTTGCGAAAAACGGACATACACACGCCTTTATCATTCACATAAGCACGGGTACAGCCAATTTCTTTTTCCGCTTGAAGGAAGTATAGATCTTGAGACAGAGGGGCGCCAGGTGAAATTAAAGCCGGATCATTTTTTATATATTCCGCCGGAGTGCGAGCATCGTTTCCGTTCAATCGGCAGAAATGAATGTCTTGTACTGGATGTTCCGCTTCATGCAATGAAAATCGATGAATATCATGCAGGATCGGGAATTGAAGCTGCGCTTGATCCTTTCTGGTCTTCAATCAGGTACTTACTGACGGAGGAAGCAAAGGCCGGCACAGCGAACTCACTGCATATGCTGGTTCAATACATAAAAGAAAAGCTGCAATCCCATACTTACCCCTCAATTGCTTATATTCACAGCCATTTATCTGAGCGGCTGACAATTAAGAAGCTGGCGGAAATTGAGCATTATCACCCAGCTTACTATTCAAATTGGTTCAAAAAGCAGACGGGGATGTCGCCGCAGCATTATATTGCAAATCTTCGGCTTGAGGAAGCGAAACGAATGCTGATAGAGAAAGATGAAACACTTACTGTTGTGAGCGAGGCGCTGGGCTTTCAAAACCTTTCTTCATTTACAAGATGGTTTACGAAAAATACTGGCATGCCGCCCCGGTTATATCGAAACATCTTATGATCGGATAAAAAATGATGGTCCTTTGGGTAAACGAACCTTAAACATCTCTTTTATAATAGGAGAAAAAGGAGTTATTGATATGGCAGTTATTGAAGACTTTGAAAAATTGGATATTCGAACAGGCACTATTGTAAAAGCGGAAGAATTTCCCGAAGCAAGAGTCCCGGCGATTAAGCTTGTGATTGACTTTGGAGCAGAAATCGGCATGAAACAATCGAGCGCGCAAATCACGAAGCGCTACCAGCCGGAAGATCTCATCAACAAGCAAATTATAGCAGTCGTGAACTTTCCACCGCGCCGAATTGCCGGATTTAAATCAGAAGTTTTGGTCCTCGGCGGCATTCCCGCCCAGGGTGATGTCGTCCTGCTGCAGCCGGGACAACCCGTCCCAAACGGCACAATTATCGGATAACACAAAAAAGACGTTTGCCTAAGGCAAACGTCTTTGCGTATTGAGGCGATGCACCACACGCCACATTCGTGTGCGCCGCAAAGGCATGTACATCGGCTTACACAATTCAGCTCATCGCTATATGAATATAGCATGGCGGGTGGAGGAATGCAAGGGTTACTTTGTTAATGTGATTGAAATAGTTATAAAAACTTGTCTTATTTTGTCTGATATTGTCGAAAGTAAGCGAAGATAGACAATTCAAATTGTAATATTATTAAATTGTATGACGATAATAAGTTTACGTTTTATCATCCAACCTTAGAAAAGTGACTTAACTGTGACCCGTACTGTGAACTGAGTGCGACCTGGAACACCGTTTTGAGAATGTGAATAAATGCTGTTAAATCAACGAGAACGCACTAAATAATAAGGTGAATACAGGGGAGTAGTGTGACCTGGATTTTTAATTCAGGTCTTTTTTTATGCACAAAAAAATGCCTATCTAGAGATCATAGGCATTAAATATTATTATCAATATCTTCATTTATTTTTTGGCTAAGTTTCTGAACCTTCTTTTTAACATTTGAAACAGTTCTTTTTTGAATTTCATCAAAGTTCTCCTGAATATAGTCCATGACACTTATTATTAGAACTTCACTTTCAAAATTGAATATCTCATTTATTTCTGACTGTTCTTCATCTGTTAGATGAGGGTATTGAAGTTGTTTAGCATTTACTTCAGCAGCTACATCAATTGTTCTGGTTGTACAATTTCATATTCACCTTCTGCATACTCTTGCTCCGCATAATGGCTTCCCCATTGACAGAGCTCCTGCAAGATAGGTTTAAGAGATTCTCCAAGTTCAGTGGATGAATATTCAACCTTCGGCGGTACTTGATTATACATCTTTCTGCTCACAAGTCCACTGTCTTCAAGCTCTCTAAGTGTTTGAATCAGCATTTTCTGAGTTATATTTGGGACAATGCGCTTTAATTCACTCGTTCTCTTTGGTCCATTCATTAAAAAGTATAATACAAGACCTTTCCATTTTCCGCCAATAACTTCCTTTGTCACTTCAAACCCACAACTAAATTTTTTCAAGTCTAAACCTCTCCATTCCACATTTATTACTTTTTAGTTACTATATCACAAAAAAGTGGGTACTTCCGATAATGTGCTTACTGAAGGATACTATATCTTGTAAGTTGTTCTTCAAGTACTTAAAGGTACTAGACATAAAATAAAATTAACTCTAAAGGAGTGTTAAGTATGGGTAAATTTGAAGGTAAAATAGCGCTTGTAACGGGTGGAACAAGTGGGATTGGTCTTGCTACAGCACAAAAATTTGTAAACGAAGGTGCATATGTTTATATCACGGGACGTAGACAAAACGAACTTGATAAAGCTGTTAACCAAATTGGCAAGAACGTAACCGGTGTTCAAGGTGATATTTCTAAGCTTGAAGACTTAGACAAACTATATGACATTATAAAGCAGGAAAAAGGTAAGTTGGACATTCTTTTTGCTAATGCAGGCATCGGCAACTTCCTTCCATTAGGTGAAATTACTGAAGAGCAGGTTGATAGAACGTTCGACATTAACGTTAAAGGAACCATCTTTACTGTTCAAAAAGCGTTATCACTATTCCCGGACAAAGTAGGTTCTATTATTGTAACGGGCTCTACTGCTGGATCAATTGGCAACCCAGCGTTTAGTGTATATGGAGCATCTAAAGCAGCATTAAGAGCACTAGTTCGCAACTGGATTCTTGACCTAAAAGGTACTGAAATCCGTGTAAATGTGGTTAGTCCAGGAGTTATTCTTACACCTGCATACGATGAGCTTTTTGGTGATGCACTTGAAGGAGCAATGGAAAATACCAGAAATACTGTTCCAGCTGGAAAAGTTGGGACACCTGAAGAAGTAGCAGACGCTGTATCTTTCCTTGCTTCAGACGAAAGCAGTTACTTGACGGGTGTTGAATTGTTCGTAGATGGCGGGCTAGCACAGGTATAATTTCACTGCGCAGAGATTACAAATCGTCCCCAAAAAAGGTTAATGGGGATTTACTTGAAGAAGTCGTATAAAAAAGTCGTTTTCCTTAAAGGACAGGGAATTCGACTTTTTTATGTTTGAATTTGATTAACGTTGTAAATTCGCATTTTCTGGGGCTACCACTAAATGACCTGTAAAAAAGATTACTTTGTGAATAGATGTACATAAAGTAACGGGGGCGTTAGTTGAAGAACAAACAACACCGTTGTTGTAGTAAATGAGGTCATTTGTTGTACAAAAGGATAGTTGAATACAGGCATTTTCACCCTGTTCATCTATCCTCTCTTTTTGTTTATAAAATGTGTGACATTTTATTTTGTTGCTTAATTATTAATAATATTAAACATTTTCTTGACTTTTAATAAAAAATAATATCCCTGTCCTTTAAATAAAGTCAGTCTATGCTCCTGAATTAAGGTGTTGTCTTTAGTGGCCTTTTTTAAGGATCAGACTGCCGTGGAATGCGCTAACACACGTAAAACTTGACAGGGTAGTGACTCAGCCGTCGCAAAAAATGAGGATAGGATGCCTTCTGTGTTTCCCCATTTACACATGCATCTGAAAGGCGAAAGCTGACATTAAGTGCTGACGAAGGATGGGTGTATCGTTTCTGACGATGCAGGATAAGCCATAAGTATACTAAACGTAAAATTGCGTTCAGTGGAACCTGTTAGGGACACTTGACACAGCAGGCTTGTTTGGGGAATAACCAACGGCAAATAGGGTGAACACACGGATACCACAAGTGGATATACAATCAAGTTTCAGTCGCCTGCCTGAGTTTGTTTATTTTTTTACAAGCAAATTCAGGCAGACAACTTGTCCAGCCGTTGTCCACAGTCTCAACCAATCAAGCAAAAAAATCAAAAGAAAAGTCAAGACAAATAACAAATAAACCTGGCAAGGTGTAGTTCATCATGTATATCTGTCACTCCTCAATTTTGAGGAATGAAAAAAGGGCGTATCAAAAAGAAGCACCCTCTAAACCATTATCTGGCCATTTCTAACGGATTACTAAGTTAAATAAACCTGCAAGGATTATAATTGCTCCACAAACTGTAATAAACGTTCCGTTTTTTTTATTTTCTGATTTAGATGTTAGTATTCCTCTGATTAGATAATTGAGACCGACTAAGATTAGTGACCAATAAAAGAAAACTCCTTTTAAAGTAAAGCCCAGTATGATAAATACAAGAACCAATGCTAGTGTTGTGTAGTGGAGTAGTCTGAATGTAAGACTAGTCATTATAAACCCCCTAGTTTAAATTCTTCTTAAAATACAATTAATGGGTTGAATTTAAATCTATAAACCTCCGGAATTGTAAATGTATAACAAAAGGAGGTTTTAATTTATTATGAAAAAGATTGTCCTTTCAAGTGTTGCTGTGTTGACTGCTGTTACAATTATTAGTCCTGTTTCAGACGCAAAAGAACTTCAAGCTTCAAGTTCAGTTGTCCAGAATGTAGAACCGTCCTATAATACTGAGTCTGTAGATTATAACGGAACTACATACACTTTTTCAGAAAGAACTGTTAATGATGTAGTCGAGATTATTGTAAATGATGGGAAAAGAACAGACAAGATTCAATATGACCAAATACGATGAGCTTAAAGTTAATGGCGAAGTGGTGAATTTTGAACAAACTTCATCACCAGTAGAGCAATTGGCTAATAAAAATGATACATAGGCTGGAATTTTGAGAGATCATTGGGAAGGCTATAATACTAGCAAGGGTAGTTTCAATGGAATTTCCGCAAGTGTAAGTGTTTTTGCTGGTGTATTATTGGCAACTTGTATGAAAACAGCTGGTAGGGCTGGTGCTGTAACTGCCGCCGCTGGAATTCTTAGCAGTATAAGTAGTGTGAAAACCACGGTTACATGGATTAGAAATGATTTTAGATTGCTCAATGCCAAGAAAGGCCAATATGAGCGCAAATCTGATAATTTCTTTAAGAATTATAAAGGTAATCAAATTTTTAGTACCTCTTGGTTATGGAAGAGAAAGTTGAAATAGATATTCACCGTTTTTAAGTGATTAAAAAGATAATTAGACTCCCTATAGCTTGGGGTCTTTTTTATTGAGCTAGGTGAGGTAATGGACGGAGTCCTGTTTTGCTACTCCATATATTGTGTGACATCTTATAAGCATGTCATTATAATTGTCTTTAGTACGTTTTCCCTTGTGTTCGCTAAAAAGGTGAACAGAATGACGAAAATTAAAAAAGATGATAAAACCGGAACATAATATTTTGTTTATTCAGGTGGAACGCATCCAATAACAAAAAAGAGGATTCAGCGTAAAAGAAAAGGGATCAAGACTTATAAAGAAGCTCAAGAGGTACTTAGACAGGTGATTCTTGAGGTTGAAGAAGAAAAGAACTACTTACCTGAGATATCTGAATCATTTGGGACGTATGCTGAATCCTGGTTAGAATCAAAAAGAGTGAAGCTTAGACCAAGTGCGTTTAACAACTATAGAGAGATACTCCAATACAATGTCCTTCCTTATTTATCGAAATACAAATTCGATGAGATCACAGAGGATGTATTGCAGCAACACATAAACACACTCCACTTTGAGCGTAAAGTATCAGCTGACACATTAAGAAGGGCAGTACAGGTAAACAGGAGCATATTCAAAAAGGCATCACGAAGAAGAAAAATTGATATGGCGATCTTTGATGAATTGAACTTACCAAGAGAAAAGAGCATAGTGGAGACTTGGACTCCTGAAGAGATTAAACGTTTCCTGGATACTTCAAAACTTAAACGCCCATCAAGACACTATATTGCTTATGAGATATCCATTAAGACTGATTTGAGAATGGGTGAAGTACTGGGGTTAGAGTGGAAGAGTATTGACTGGGAAAAACGGTATATCACAATACGCCAAACACTATGCGGATAGATGATAAAGGTAACTATGGATTAGAGCCAGGAGTTAAAACAGTTAACTCATACAGAAATGTTAATATACCTGAGTCACTATGTGAAAGCTTACGGAAACACAAAAGGTTGGTTGAAAGGGACAAGAAAGAAGCAGGAGCAAAATACAATGATTTAGATTTAGTAGTATGTACGAAAATGGGGAATTGGCTGCCGCCTTGTAATTGGACAAGGGGATTTCACTCAATACGTAAACAGCTGGGGTTACCAAAGATTAAACCTCACGCATTAAGACACACACATGCTACGTATTTAATCAGTATTGGAGTAAGTCCCAAAATACTACAAGAGAGGTTAGGACATTCTGATATTAAACAAACATTAGGAACATATAGTCATGCTCTTCCGTCAATGCAATTAGAAGCAGCAGATAAGATGGATTTATTGTTAAAATCGTGACCTTACCTGTGACCTGATGTAATAAAAATAGCGATAAGCTATGGTGTGTAAGGGTTTGTAATACCTCTTTGAACACGCCACATTCGTGTGCGCCGCAAAGGCATGTACATCGGCTTACACAATTCAGCTCACCGCTATATGAAAATAGCATGGCGGGTGGAGGAATGAAAGGGTTACTTTCTGTTATTGTGATTTAATCTGTCTATCTGATCACGATCTGACGATATAAAATTCGAGACATTAGCTTTAACGAATCAAATTTATTAATAACAACATTGATAAATGAAAAAACATGTTTTGAAATAAGATTGATCAAAACATTATCATAATAGAGGGTATGCTTCTGAAGCAGCACAAGCTCTCTTAAACTTTTTTATAAAGAAGTTAACCTATTACAATATATAAAGGGGTGAGCAGGCCCTAAGGCAAGCGATTGACATCATAAGCGGTACGAATTCCAGATTCAATGGCGCCTTGCATCCATGCATGAGTGAGCGAGACATGTTCTCCAGCGAAATGAATTCTTCCCTCAGGGACAGGGATATAAGGATACAGCTCTAATTCTTGTCCTGGTTCGAAAGCTGTAAAGGCCCCTGCAGAATAAGGGTTCTGACTCCAGCTAATAGAGGCGCCGGACACAAATTCAGACCATACAATATCACCATATATTTCAGATAAATTCAGTAAAGTATACTGGATACGCTCTCCTTCTGAAAGACTATCCCACATCAGTGCCTCGTCTGCCCATGTATAACTCGCCAGAACAACAGCATGTCCGTTTGCTCCAATATCAGTGCTTGGATAATACGAAAATCGAATCGGAAGATCGGTAATAGATTTGCCGCCGCGCTGTTCGGCTTTTTCCCAAAATCTGCTTTTAAACTCTATGCCGATTTTCGTTGCACTCATATAGTTCAGTTCACGAATTGCCCTCCGTTTATAGTAGGAAAAAGAATGGAATGGTTCGATTTTCACAAATCGCAATGTTGAAAAAGGGATGGTTACAATCGCGAGATCAGCTGTGAATGTTACATGTTCCGCTGTTTGTTGATGCTGACAATGGATCGTAACGCTGTTCTCACTTTGAGAAATTTTCATCATTTTTTGATGGTATAGAATATTTGGTTTTAACTGAGGAAGAAACGCATAAGGAAGCCGATCCATACCGCCTGTTATCTCATAGAAGTGAGAGGGTGATGTAAAAAAGATGGATTCCCGTAACGCTTCAACAAGGGACATACCCATGTACGCTTCCATATCCAAAAGGATACCAATCATATCGATCGCACCATATGAAAAGAACGTGTTTAAGAAAGAGCTTAATGAATAATTCTTGTATTGTTTTTCAACAATCCGCCAATTTCTTTCTGGATCTTGATTAATGAAATGTAATATAGGCTGCAATACAGAAAGCATTAGCTCTTCAGCCGATTTCCCTTGTTCGTTCTGGGCAACAGGGTATCGTAATATTTGAGGATTTCGTTCAAACGTATGGAGACGTGTTTTGATTCCGTTCGCATAAATGATGTCCATGGGGGTTCTGTTGATAAATACATTTGTTGGCAGCCTGAATGTTTTGATATATTCTAAGGTTAACAAATGGTTATTCGGTATGCGCATTGGGCCAGCATTGAAATACAGTCCTTCACTAAAGGGAGATCTCAACGTGCAGACACGGCCGCCTGCTCTGCCGCTCGCTTCCAGAATCGTTACTCTGTGACCGGCCTTTTTTAGCAAGGATGCTGATACAAGCCCGGCCAATCCAGCTCCAACAACAAGAATATGCTTTGGATGCTGAGATGCGTTAAGGCCATTTCTAATGATCTTTATCATGTCCTCATTCATGAGAGAATTCACTTTTAGGAGGCACCTCTTTTTAGATTTTATTGCATTATATTCAGTGAAAAGGGCGCCTATCACGATCTGTTCACATCTTTTGGAATTTGAATGGACTACAAGTTAAAAGAACAATAATGGAGTGATTGATTTGACTAACTTTGTTCATAAGACTGTAAACGGTTTGAAAAGTCTCTTAGATGAAAAAGGAGCCATTAAATTGTTTTGTTCGGAAGGGGATATCATGGAGTTCCTTGTTACATTTTCACAGGACAAAGCAACCCTGCATGACATTCAAAGCTTTGAGGCTAAACACCAGCTTACCCTTCCAAAGGATTATCAGAAGTTCATGACACTACATAATGGTGCGAAAATTTTTCAGATTCTTGCTGATGGGGAGAATATAGGTGGGGGACTTTATTTATTTAGCCTTGAAGAGATTGAAGAAGAATTAAAATATGAGGATTTGTTTGAAGGCATCAATGGTATTCCAATTGGCCACTTATTAGAAGGTTGTCATTTGGTGATCGACAAAGATAAATTGGATAAAGGTGATCCCAACTATCTTTTTATATTACAATTAGGAGAGTATACACCATTAAATTTAAACTTTGAGATATTTCTAGATCGGTATATAGAATCCAATGGGGCAACTTTTTGGGAATGGCGCTACTATACCGCAGAAAATTATTATAGAACACGATAGCACGATGTATAAGACAGTCAGATTTGGCTGTCTTTTTCTGTTATTCAAATAGTTGATTGTGGTAAAATTTACATAGAGTAGGGATAGGAAGGAGAATGATATGAAGGTATTTGAGGCTGATTCATTACTCTCTGAAGCAGATAAAAGAACCAAAGAGTACAAGGAACTAAGGTCACAAATGGTGAAGCTCAGAAAAGCCTTTAAGGACGTAGCTGACCTAGATGACAGCGAGTTTTCCGGTAAGGGCGCAGACAACATTAAAGCATTTTATCAAGATCATGTCGGTGTTACAGATCAATGGATTGATTTAATTGATATGAAAATTGCTTTCTTAAGCAGCGTTTCTGCAAAACTTGAAGATGCTAAGATGTCTGATGCTTACATAGAAGAATCCTTTCTAGAACACGAGTTGGCTAACGCTTATACAAAATCAAAATCCATTATGTCTGAACAGAAAAAAGCAATGAAAGACATATTAAACGACATCAATGATATTCTTCCCCTTGAAATATTCTCAACAGAAGACTTCAAAGACAAACTTTCTTCTGCAGATGACAAACGTGAAAAAACAATCGATAAGCTAAACAAGCTTGATGAGGATTTAAAAACAGAATACGCTGAAACAGAACCAAACGAACAATTTATTCAGCAAGACTTTAAAAAGCTGCAGGAATCAACAGGCAAAGGGAAGAACGCCACCCCGATTCACTATAACGCTAAAGCGTACAGAGAAAGTGACATACATAAGAAAAAAGGCGATATTGAGAAGCATTCTGAAGCTTACTTAAGCGTGAAAAAAGAAGAAGCAAAAGAACGAGAAATTAAAGAGTTGAAAAAGAAACTTAATGATGGTGTGTCTGACCCAGATGAGTATTTAGATATTGCTAAGAAAGTAGGCTACGAGAATCTTGAGCCAGCTCAGGTACAGCTTGCAGTGCAAATTGAACAAGCAAAGCAGCTAGAAGGAGCAGGAGAAATCACTTGGGATATCGTAAAAGGTGTAGGAGTTGGTTTATATGATGTTGGAAAAGACACAGTAACCGGAATATGGGACTTCATCACCGATCCGGGAGAAACACTCTCAGCGCTGGGCAATGCAGTTCTTCATCCAGTAAAAACATATGATGCTGTTTCAGCAGCAATAGAAGAGTCATACCAAAAAGATATGGTGAATGGGGATGCCTACTCTAGATCAAGATGGGTGACCTACGCTGTTGGTTCAACAGTTACAGCAATTGTTGGAACAAAAGGTGCAGGAGCCATCAACAAAGCAGATGTAGCAGGTAAGGTCATAAACAAGGCAGGGCAAGCAGGGAAGAAAATTAAGAATGTCAATATTTCAGATTTGTTGCCTTACAACCCTAAGTATAAGCTTGCTCTAGCTGATAACGTACCATACAATGTGGTTGATAGCCAAAACCTTAAGAATGAACTTTTGACTAATGCGAATAAAATACCAGATGGAACAAGAAAACCGTTTACTGGCCAAAAGATAAGTCCCCCATGGCTAAATAAAGCAAAGTATGAAGCGTATGAAATAAAGGGGAAGGTAAAGGCGAAGGGGAAAGTTAAAGATGTAAGTCGAAGAGTGTATACTATGAAAGATATAGATATTAATCAAAAAACAGAATTCGGCGTTACAAATCTTCAGCTAATGAAAAACGGGAATGCCCCTTATGCAAAAGATGGCACACAGATTAATTTACATCACCTGATTCAAGAAGAACCTGGCCCAATGCTTGAAATCCCGAATAGTTTACATACAAAATATAGTGATGTCATTCATAAGCTTAAGTCTGATGGTGAAAGTTTTAGAAATGATAAGGTTTTAAAAGCACAATACGAGAGCTTTAGAAAGAGATATTGGAAGTGGAGAGCGAAACAATTTGAGAATGGAAATTGAGGTGTTTAAATGATTTATTCGAAGGTTGAAAACTTTATTAATGAAAATAAACAAAATGCTATATTTACAGATGGCGCAAGTCATAAAAACATTGAACGCATTGAAGAAATCCTCCAATGCGTTCTTCCCAATAGCTATAAATGGTTTTTAGAAAAATACGGTGCTGGTGGTTTATTCGGTGTTTTAGTTTTAGGTTACAACTTTGATCATGCCTCAGTTGTAAATAGAACTAAGGAATATAGAGAACACTACGGCCTTCCTGATGGACTTGTGGTTATTGAAGATGTTGATTACTTTGCTTACTGTCTAGACACGAATAAAATGAAGGACGGAGAATGCCCAGTAGTTGAATGGGATAGGGTAATTGGTTATCAAGATACTGTTGCAGAAAGCTTTATTGAATTTTTTTATAATAAGATTCAAGAAGCGAAAGATGACTGGGAAGAGGATGAAGACTGGGACGACTAAAACTGAAAAGAAGGTCTTTAACTCATTTTTCCATACATATGAAGGGGTAAATAAAGTGAGCTTCTATAATATCAAACAAAAGTTGAAAGAGTTTTCAATTGATGCAAAAACAGATCCCAGCATCAATAAAAATGAACAACTCAAAGAAATTGAAATGAACATAGGAAAACAATTACCTTCTGATTATAAGGATTTTTTGAAGGAATATGGCGGCTGTTATCTAGAAAGTAAAAAAACAACAGATGAAATTGAGTATGACGTTTGCTATAAACCTTTAGAGAAAGATCCTTGGATGGGCAAGGACGATGATACACAATTGTTAGAAGGTTTTTATGGTTTAGCGAACGATCATAACAGTCTTCAGAAAGCAATCGATACATATTCTGATCGCTTTCCTAGAAATATTATTCCTATCGCAAGCTCTGCAGGCGGGAATGAAATATGCATGGATATCGATAATGGAAAGATATTGTTTTGGGATCATGAATCAAGTCATCCTGAGAAAGACTTTTTCCTGATTGCCAACTCGTTTGAGGAGTTTATCCTAAGTTTAGTTGATGAACCAATTGAAACTGATGATAATGTTAGCGATGTTGAAATTGAGATTTTGGACAATGATTTTGGAAAGTTGCTCTTTGGGAAGGACAACTAGTCTTTATTTTTTCAAAACGCTCTTCTAGGCAAAAGTATTGCAATTGTATGAGATGTTGTAGAAGTAATCATAACCAATCCAAATAAAATAATGGTTTTATCTATAAAACAAAAGTTTTGCAAATTATTTCAATGGTTTTACTTAATGTGTTATAATCAGAACTGTAAGACATTTGATTGGTTATAGCGTATTTCTTTAATGAGAAATGCAAAAATAAAGACCAGGGTGTTGGCGCACCCCGGCTCTGTACAAAAAGCTGCCCATCAAAGGGCTTGCTCGATGTTCAATCTGCGTAGACCTAACCCTTTAAGGTTCCTAAGCTCAAGGGGAGGTCTATTTTTTTTTTTGGCTTGACGTTACAATCATCATTATATTGAAGATCAACAAGACGGTATTTAATATCAACCCGCCAAAATTGATCATAATCATTAATGATTCGTAAACAGTCATTTTCCCACCCCCTTTCATAGGGGATGAGCAAGACTCCCTTGAGTGAGCAAACTTAATGTACAGGAAATATTATACTATACATAAATGTCCTTGTCGTTAAAAATTCACAATAAATCGACAATATGAAAAGAACTTGCTTAATGCAGGTTCTTTTTTAATTTCAAATATTAAACAATTCCAATCGATTGACGATATTTAATATGTAAACTTGTTCCAAGGAGGATTTAGGAAATGAAGAAGAGAATTACGTATGTACTGCTTGCTCTTCTAGCAGTAGTAGCTTTTGCTTTCACTGATTCATCAAAAGTCAAAGCAGCAGAAGCGACACCACTTTATTATCTGCAAATTACGGGCATAACATCTGAAGGAAATGATTTTGCTTGGGATTACATTAACTTTAACCAAACCAAAGCTCCAAGTGTTTTAAAAGGTGATAAACTTCACGTTAGGGCTCGTTTTATGGGGTATACAAAGTTCACAGTTATCACGGGTAAAGATGGAAAAAATCTGTTATATGATGGCACAGCTAGAATGTATAAATCCGATGCCATTCTTGGTCAGAATAAGGTGGTTATAGGCTGGGATAAATATTTTGAGATTCCAATGGACGCACTTCAAGATAATTCTATACAGATTAAAGCATTAAGCTCAGGCACCACTTTTGTTTACACCCAAAAAATTGATTTTGAAAGAGAGTGAACCAGGTGATTAGCACTTCTAATTATGATGTAACTAAAGATCCAAAGTTCTTAGCATTTTGCAGCTTGGCTACAGAAGGATACGGGGGAAATAACTCAGCTCCTAGTAGATCAATTGGTTTTAGTGAATTCTGTGAAAAACTTGAGAAAAATGAAGTAGTTAAACCCGAGAACAAAAAAAGCTCACTTGACCTAAATAAGTCTTTAGACTATTGGAAATCAAGATTTAATCCAGGAGGTAATCTCTCTGCATTAGATTCACAGGTATTAGATATTATTAAAAAAGCTTACAACTTAGGCATGGTTAACAAAAATAATATGCTGCTGCGAAACGAAGCAATTAATGCTTATAAAAATTCAATTTAAATATGAAACAGTGCCCAGCTTAATAAGTGCTGGGCGTTTTACTTATTGAGATTATTTTCTTTCAAATATTCTTGATGTTCTTTCTCCAGCTTATCAATATCATCTTTGAATATATAAATCTTATATTTTTCCTTTGCGTCTCTAGACAGATTATGTTCTAAATATTCACGGAGCTTTGATTGGTTTGATCCATGCCAATTGTAATTGCCGGATCTGTTATTCCAATTTGAAAACTAAATAAACCAAATTCATTCCAAGCACTTTCTAAAACTTCTTCAGGTGCTTTTTTGTTTGATTCGATTAAAGTTATACCCGACGTAATCAAAGCAGGAACTAAGATCAAATATCCGATTAACCTCTTCTTCATTCACCATCACACTCTCCTTCGTGGAAAAGAATCCCTCCTTTATTAATATTACGGATATCATTATTGACCTTTATATTTATTACCAACATTCACATAGAACATTTGATCCTATTTATATCGAATAAAGAACGTTTGCTCCGTTAATATTAGACTGATAAATGAGTGAGTCGATATGCTTAGGGATCGAGGAACAATTTTCTCCAGACTATAATATAGGAGAGTGTTTATCGTATTTGTTGATAGATACATTTTCTATATCTTTTTGTTACTTATTTATTAACAAGTCTGATATTCTAAAGTAAACAAAGTAAGCATAATAAGGAGGTTGAGATGATTAGTGTTATCAATATTTTAAATTCAAAAGGGGAAAATAGATGGATTGTTGTAAGCAGCAATTTAAATCCCGTAATACCCGTTATGAAGTATGTTAAATATCTTGATCTCTTGGGCCGTTCTGCAAACACTTTAAAAAATGCATACCATTTAAAACTATATTGGAGCTTCTTAGAGATTAAAAACCTCAATTACGATTTAATTGATTTAAATATATTAGCCGAGCATCAGTTGGCTAAGGCATCCAAAAGGCTCAATAAATTTAACCTATGTTAATGCGACACAAGCTAAGAGGTCAGAAAAAACAATAAACCAAATAGTAAACTGTGTAATTGGAATTTATGATTACATGACAAGAAGAGAATATTTTGATAAGGATGTAAAATCAGCTCTCACCAAGGAAATAAAAACGAAAAATAAAACTTATAAATCCTTCTTAGATCACATCTCCACAGATAAATCCATAAAAATGAATTTATTAAAGTAAAGCAACCTCGAAGATACATAAAAACAATTTCTAAAGAACATGTTAATACCCTACTTGCTTCTTGTTTGTAAATTAGAGATAAACCAATCATCAGGATTCTATTCGCTGGTCTAAGGGCAAATGAGTTACTTAATCTAATCCTGAGTGATTTTAATGTCAGTAAATGCAGTGTTTTAGTGAGAGAATCAAATACAAAAGCTGGTAAAAACAGAACAGTTTATATAACATCGGAGACTATAAATCTTTTTCAAGATTACATTATCGACTATCATTCAGAATTTGTAGTTACAGAGCATGTATTCGTTAATCATACTGGGAAAAATAAAGGAAACAAAATGACATATTGGGGTTTAGAGTCTTTAGTAAAAAGGTTGCGACATAAAACAGGAATAGATTTTACAGCGCACATGCTAAGACATACTTTTGCTGCGAATTTAAATGATAATGGTATGAAAGCTAATTCAATTCGTGCCCTTATGGGTCATTCGCACATTGAAACGACTTTAAAAATGTATATACATCCATCACATGAAACAGATTAAAGGTTATTGGCAAAATGATTTATGGCATGTGATCAGATGCCATTGAGTTTTACTTCAAAAAATAAATGTTTAAATACTAAGTATATTGATTTTACAAAGATAAAAAACGCGAACATAAAAAACGAGATGAAGTATTTCTTATCTGAATATTTAATTAACGAAGTGTGGACACCGTCTACTCTTGCTTCAGCAAGAGCTCCGTTAATGTTTATAGGTGAATTTTTATCAAATGAATATTAGCGGTTTTGAAGATACCAGAAGAGGAGTTGAAGAGCACATATGGTGAAACATAAAAAAGTTCGCAACTCGGGCTATACAAGGTATACCTCTGCTCTAAATTCCTTTTTAGAATTTTTGGATGAATTTGTTTCAGTTCTTATCATTTCAATGCTTTATTTCGAAAATATCAAAAAAATTTTCCGGATGATTGGGGGAACTATAAAGAATCAAAACTTACTCATATTGTATGTATTAACGCTTTATCAATTTTAGGTTCAAAATTATTAGCTAAGTGCATGATCGAAGAGAGTAACCAAGTTGACAGTTCAAAATTGAATAAATATCTTACTAGGATAAAAAAAGTGAATTGGTCAAACCAGGGGTAAATGAAATATTTAAAAGGACTATCAGGCTCCAAAACACTTGCAAAAGATTTAGAAGTACAAATGAATATTTAAGTATTTGTTTTCAAGTTTAGTGATAACTATGTCTATATTTAAAATTATATCTCTTTAATTATCCAGAAAGAAAAACCTTTGCACTCCATAGTCATTGTTGTTTTGATAGTAGAAGATACACATTAATGTCCCGTTAAATGTGGGGAAAAGAACTATGATTCTCTAATTAAAGCAATATACAAGAAATGGGAGGAGTAAAGGTTTGTTAGGCGCAACTTCAATTAATAGATAAAATAGCAATCTTGTGTTAAAAATAGCTAAGCTGTTGGTACCCTTGCCAGCAGCTTTTATAAAACGTTTTTTGACTTTGAATTCTCTTTCTTAGCTTGGTATAACTTCTTCATTAGCGCCCTCTTCTCAGTCTAAGATATGTGAAATCCTCAATTGCATTGCAAATTCCTGGAGAGCTTTCCCTGTCCTTATCAAGTCCAAACTCATTTTCTTGGCCATCAAGAAATCAATTTACTACTTCTTCTTTTCAGGTTCCATACCAGCCTTTACAGCATTCGGAAGAAAAAGTGATTCAGGGACATTCATCTTTTTTTATTTTGTCTAGCGAAGTGAAAGACCGATGGCGTTTTTCCTGCATATAATAGCTGGAACTATTCAAAAAGGCAGGGAATGAAGTTGAGTGAATGATGTGATTGTAAATGGAGGTTTTGAAACAGCCAATCTGACGGGCTGGGCTTCTGCAAATACGTCCGTTATTAATACTTTTGCCCATTCTGGAAGATATTCCGCCCAGTTTATAAGTAACCAGCCATATGCTTTTTTAGGACGGATCGTGCCTGTCGTTTCTGGACAATCTCTGTTATTCATCGTTTCTCTTGGGAGAATTGGAAATAATCCAAGTCCTCAAGTAACTATACAAATTTTATTTGTTAACAGTGAAGGGGAAGAGATAGAAGGCGGATATGAAATTATCATTGCTTCCGGAAATTTGCCAAATGTCTCATTTAATACATGGAATGAAATATATAGAACAATTAAAATCCCCGCAGAAGCAGTAAACGCAGTAGTGTAATAAGTAAAACTACTTTTGGATCTGTTCTAATTTTGGAGCAACCGGAGTCACTGGTGCAACTGGAGATACAGGCGCAACCGGAGTAACCGGTCCAACCGGAGTAACTGGCGCTACTGGCGCAACTGGTCCAACGGGAGTAACGGGACCAACCGCTTCAACCGGGGCAAATCCGCAGCTGTTTTACAATGAGGTAGCAGGCCCCGTTCCGCTTGCTATTAACGGTACTGAAACGTCGATTGGTACTTTAATTGTGCCAACAGTCGCAGGACAATTAATAAAATTAGACCTTGCCATTTCTGTAGATGTTACAACGACAGCTAACTCAAACTTTACTTTTCAAACCAGAATTTATAGAAACGGAGTATTAGTAGATACACGCTCCGTCCAAAGAAATGTCAACGCTGCAATACGTCAAGATTTCCAATTGCTACAACGTATGTAGATGCTACAACGGTCACAGGCACGACTTCTTATGAGATTAGAATAATCTTCACAACAGTAAGTAATGTGAGTGGCAGCAGCGCACTAAACCTAGATATAAATGCTATTAGGTTCCCTTAATAATAGAGAATTAAAAAATCACTTTTTTAAAAAAATTCAAGCATATGAAACAAGAAACCTACTTTTAAACAGTAGGTTTCTTTGTCGTAGTATTGAAACCTTATCATGTCTCGGAATATTCCTCCAAAAATTTTTTAAGGTAATAAGAATACTGGTCTGTATCAAACTCGTTGCCGCATGCATGTAAGACCCAAGGCTCTTTCTGATGAGGGATGCCCACTATATATCTTTTTTTTCTGAACTCAAAACATTGAGAAGTATCATATAAATGCCATCCGTCAAAAATATCTTTTCGCCATGGAACATCGTACTGAGTCGCCAGTAATAAACCGTCTAATGCTTGAACTGCTTTCACAGTTTCATCAATTTCATCAAATAATAAATAGTTGTACATACTGCGATATTCAATGACTTTTCCGGCTTTTTTAGAAGCCTCCCACCAAATCCCGCTTTGCGGCACTTCTTCACATCCTATGACGCCTATCATGCCAAGCTGATCATTCTGCTGAAAGACATGGAGAATATCATAAATAAAGGAACGATTGATGATAAATGTGTCCTGATGTAAATACACTTTATATTTTGAGTCAGAGTCCTCCATTGCCGCCTGGTAGCCGGAGGCCATACTGTCTGCGTCTCGGATATTGATTAATTCTACCTTCATATGCGGCGGTACAGAAAGAGAATGAATATGTCTTAGACAGAGATCATAAAGGGTATCGTCATTCACACAAGTAATGAAGCTAATTGAATGTTCGTTTGCATGCTGGTTCATCTTATATCCGCCTTTATGACATATTGATAGGCTCTGGCCTCCTCCTCAAGAACTGCATGGTGAATTCCCATGCATGAGCTGACATAAGCAAGTTTGCTGATCATTTTTTCATAATAATGAGTCGTAAAAACAATGGGCTCGATTTGGCTGATCTTGTAGCCTGTTTCATGAAACATCTTTTTCATTTCCTCCAAGGTGAAAAAACGGAAGTGTGTTTTATCGAGAAGCCCTGCCTGTGTATACGTCCATTTGCCGGACAGGAGACTTTCGAAAATCGAGATATGTCCGATATTCGGGATGCTTGCCAAGATGCTCCCTGTTTCTTTTACGTAAGGCTTGATGTTACCTAAAACTGCCCACGGGTCTATTAAGTGCTCCAGAACATCACCGAAGATAATGTGATCAAATGCGTTTTTTTGAAAAGGTAGTTTCAGTGTTTCAATGTCTCCCGTTATTACTTCGTCAATATAATGTGTTGCTTTTTCGGCAGCTGGTGGATAAGACTCAATCCCATAATAGGAGCAATTCGTTTTTTCCTTAACAGCTGCGCCAAACAAGCCTTCTGCACATCCGACTTCAAGAATGGTTTTCGCATGCGGTTCTATCAGATCAAATAGCTGCCAGTTGATGCCTTTGTAATACTCTTTATCTTTTAGCTCATACTCTTTCATAGAATCGTCAAGTGAATTTTTATTGATTTCCATGATGTTCACCCCCGGAACCGGTCTGCATCTTTAGAGTATCTTCAAAGTACTTTTTGTTGGCTAGCATTCTTGAATCATGGGGACGGTATTGTAATGCCGATTCATTATGCTGATAGGCAAGCTGATGCTGACTGAGTTTATCGTAGCAGACGGCTAATTGCAGGTGGGGAAGCCAGGTCGCGCAGGCGCGGTTTTGAAAAGCTAGGTTTTCTGCTCCTTTGTTTTCTATTGCTTTTTCATACCAATAGACCGCACTTTGAAAATCTTTTTTTTCTAAAAAAGAGTATCCCAGCCTGCAGCAGGTTTCTGCTCTAGGCGGTCCGTAGACGAGCGTGTGGAGCACCCAGCTTAATTCTTTTTCCTTTAGCCCCAATGTATGATAGCAATCTGCTAATTTATTGCATGCTCTAATATTATCTTCTACCCATCCCTGTTTTGTTTTCAAAAAACGCAAATAGTACTCAATTGCTTTTTCTATTTTCCCGTGATCACACAACTCGTTCGCATAGTAAAATAAATCTCTTGGCGAAAAATCCTTTCCCGAAGACGCCATTTTTTCATAAATCCGCAGGTTTCGGTCTGCATCATGGCTAAGTGGCATGTGAGAAACTGCAGCTTCACTGTGGTGAAGGTTTCCGTACACTTCCAAATATTCATGGACGGCGCCAATCCACTTAAAACCCTTTTCTCGCTTTACAAGACGGTACCTTTTTAAGCTGGATGTGACGTTGTTTTCTTCATCAAACGCCAAGTGGTATTTCATTGAGACCGCGTCAATATGTGGGTCAAGCGTTCTTTTTAAATCCAGCAACAGCTTTTGATCATTCTCGGTAAACACGTCGTCTGCATCAAGCCATAAAATATAGTCGGCCGTTGCCTGTTGAAACGAAAAATTTCGGGCTGCAGCAAAATCGTCGATCCATTCAAAATCAAAAATCCGGTCTGTATAATGCGCAACGATGTCTTTCGTCTGGTCAACTGAGCCGGTATCCACAATGTTAATTTCATCAGCTATTCCTTGCACAGAATTTAAGCACCGCCCAATAACAGCTTCTTCATTTTTTACAATCATACATAAACTGATTGAAATCACATGGCCACCTCCGTTTTATTCTGTTTTTTCTTTATGGCATGGACAAACATGTAATCAATATGGGCATGTTTTGACAATTGATCCAAAGACAAACCAAATTGCCCGGCAAGGAATTGGAGTTCTTGTAAAAAGAGTTGTATGTTTGATTCAGTCTCGGTGGTATGGGAAGTGATGGATTTTATGTTATAAAGATATTCAGGAAATAGGGTATTTACGTTGCGAGGAGTGATGAAATGTGTGTACGTCGAAGCACTACATAATAAAGAGAAAAATGTATCTGCATAGGCAGTATTTGGGATGCCGCAAATCAGCGAACCTGAAGGCTTTAGATAAACGGTAAGAGTTTCAATCGTATGTCTGGGATTCATCGAGCAGTTTAAAAGGTCTCCGATCAAAATGACATCGAAAAAGGCCTCTGGGTAAGGGAGGTCGCATGTTTCCACATCTGCCGAAATGACTTGCTCGTAATATGCGCTAGCAATGGTCTGTAACAATTCATCCTCTTCAACTCCATACAATGTACAGGTTTGCCGGTTGAAAAGCTCTGCCCCCGCAGCTCCCGCGCCGCAGCCGATATGTAAGATAGAGCCGGCTTCCACGGGCACAAGCGCTGTCATCTGGGGCCGGGAATCAAAGAAAGCTGTCATATCAACGTTCCATTTATCGATGAACCGTTGCCGATTTTCTTCGTATAATCGACTGATGTTTAAGTCTGGATTGCCTGTAAACGTGGCATGGCCGTGATGGTGGACAAATGAATCAAGAGCGATTTTCAGATGATAACCCGCTTGCAGTATGCGGAGGCTTAAATCATCATCCTCAAATGAACCACCTTCAAAACGTTCATCAAAACCGCCGATTTCGTCCAACACCTCCTTTTTAACAAGCATGCAAAATCCGACCAGCCTCAATACAGCTTTTGACTTGCCTCGCTGCTGCAAACAGTAAAGGCGAGAAAAATCTTCAATTCCCTCAACGTTTGTGTAGTCAACGGGAACTTGCTGCGGACCGCTGACATAATTGCTTACAGGTCCGACCATGCCGATTTTGTCATCTTGATAAAGCAGCTTGATCATTGGCTCCAGCCATTCACTTGTTACAACAGTATCATTGTTTAAAAAAAGAATGTTGTCACCTGAAGCAGCTCCAAAGCCCTGATTACAGGCTTTCGCAAAGCCTTTGTTCGTCTTGTTGAAAATTGTCTTAATTGAAGATATCTGTTTGAGGTAGTCACGTGTACCGTCATGAGAGCCGTTATCTACAACAATTACTTCTATACAATCATTATTCGTATGCTTCCATATGCTCTCCAAGCATTGTTTCGTTAACGCCAATTGATTATAAGTGAGCACAATAATACTCGTTTTCATAATAACCTCCGTCCTTTCACCATTTCATTCGGATACTATATGTATATCGTAATGTTCAGAGGGAATGATTCTTTCCTGTAAAAGGAGAATGCTGCTTAAACGGAATAAATTTGGACGTTTTTAAAAAATATGAATCGTTTTTTAAAGAAAAGGTCGAGGAATTTGTTTAGAGAGGGTACTATTTAGTTTTGCCTTAATTCTGTATTCAGGGATCAACAAGGTTGGGGGACAGAGGAATGATAAGCGTCTTAATAGTTTGTATGAGAGTTATATTAAATTCTTTCTGTATTAAATGGTGAATTAAAAATTATGTATGTTCATGCATGCATATATTTTAAAGGAGCATATTGATAAGGGCATTATTTTATTTAATAGCGTTTATAGCAGGGGAGAAGGACGAAATATCAGTCAGATAGAAATTTTTATATGTTTATGATCGTTTTCATCACTTTAACAAGCAATATATTGTTCTTTGGCAAAGGGAACTTAAATCAAACTTTCAAAGTGGCGAAGTGGAGTAAGGACTAAAGGGATTTGTGACCTCAAATATGATTTATTGAATGTTTTTTTGTAACTGAAACTAGTTGGGTTACTACTTTGGAAAGAATCATCGTGTACATATAAACAATGAATGACAACAAGGCGTGTTTAATTTATTCAAAGTAAGTCTTGATAATGAGTCTGATACCATCAATTTTGAGCTCAGTGATATAGTCTTTGTCCTCAAGTGGTTCCTTTATCGAATGCAATAGCATTGGCGATACAAACAAAATATCACCTCCTACTTAGAACACATTAGCTAAGCGAAGGCGATATATAAAGCGATATGGCAGTGGTACTTAATGGGATTCAATGAGCTCAGGTGAATTGTTTTTAGGTGAATTCACTAAAGATGAAACCTGGTATGCTTCCATATCATCAGCATCATAAGGCAGCAGCAAGCTTTGCAGATAATCAGGATCAGTATTTTTAGGGTTAAGCCATTCCTTTTCGTTCTCATCAGTAAGGATAACTGGCATACGATCATGAATGTCTTCCATAAGCTCATTAGGCTTTGTTGTGATGATTGTGCAAGTGTACAACGGATTGCCTTCTGGCGTGTTCCATTTTTCATATAAGCCGGCAAAAGCGAAGAGTTTAGATGATTTAAGCTTAATCCGCATAGGGATCTTAGTCTTCGGATCAAGACGTTTCCATTCATAAAAACTGTCTGCAGGGATGATGCAGCGTTTGCTGACAAGCGGCTTTCGAAAGCTGGGTTTCTCAGCCAATGTTTCAGCTCGAGCGTTGATCATTTTATAACCGATCTTCTCATCTTTTGCCCAAGGAGGAATGAGACCCCATCTAAGTTTACCCAGACGATTATTAGATCCATCGTTGATTATTGTCAGGATGTTCTGTGAAGGAGCGACATTATAGCTTGGGTGATATTCATCTTCAGGTAAGAATTGATCTATATTGAATTGCTCAATGATGTCATCAAACTCAGAAAATAAAGTGAACCTTCCACACATGTTCATCATCCTTTAGGGTTTTTGAATATTGTACAGGCTTGATACACGAAAATCAAAAAGGAGGAATGTGATGCAGCAGCAAACAGTTGAGGTTAAAGAAGTTGAATGGAGAAAGAAAAGGTCAGTGATATTTATACAATACATTAATAGTTTTTCTATAAATAGTTTTCTGATAGACTGTACAATAATAAGAAAGCCCCCATATGGGGGCTTGAATCTGCTTAATAACCATTAAATCCTTTAATTTCAAAGTTTTCAGTATCGAGATTTAGGCTATTCAATTGCTTTAACAACACCTCAAATTTTAAGCAGTCACCGTTTCTTAATTCATCTGGAATATATTTGGGATTTGCAATTTTCATTCCATTCTCAATCCACTGTTTTCGATATAACTGAAGTGCAGCGTCAATTAAGTAATCTGGCGTCACAATAAAACCTAAGCTTACTTCATGATCTTCACTGTAGCCGTATTCAAAATCGCAACAAGGGCAGATTTCAAATGTTTTTTGATACTCACCATCGTTGTTTAATGGGTTTTCACTTAATCCTTTATATCCGCAAATTAAACATGTATATAATTTAGTCATAACAATCCCTCTTTAATATATATATTGTTCCTATTGATTTTTATAATAATTATAACCAGCTTTTTTATTTGGATGTTTTGGCTTAAAAAAAATTTCAATCATTTTTAATGAATTATTCGAACAAAACGATGACATATTCCTTGTGACGAATATGTATAAGCACAAAAAGAAAGAGAAATGTATAAGAAAATTAAAGGTGTATCAACTGTTTCTAAAGTGTAAAAATTATTTAAAGTTAATCCAAGTAAAGGCATATTCATACCCGTTTGAAAGCATTTTCTTGTAAATGCTTCTCATGTTCTCTGAAATTGTTTTGTCTTGTTTGAATAACAGTTGCTACGACCACAGATTGAGTTGGTGCATATAGAGGAAGGGGATGAACCCTTTCCTTTTTATATTATAAATAATACTAAACTGTTTTTTTGCCGAATATCGTTGTTGCCAACTTCCCCAAAGTTTAATGAGAAAGTTTAGTTATCTAGATATTCCCGCTTAAACACGCCTCAAAACAGTTGTATTTGCATATTGTACTTTCCAAATAAATCTGTTGATAAGAGTGCTTTTCCTCACCTTGAATAATCCTTCTCTCTTTTCTGTTATTAATTTAATAATTACTATACTATTTTTCAGCTTGACTTTTTTACTGTAGCCTTTTAAAGTATGGAATGTTGCTTAGACTATGTTTAACGGTTTTGATATTGAAATTAGAGGTGGCTACTTAGATGAAACAGAATGGAAATCCATGGGCGCTATTGTCGCTAGTTTTATTTGTAGGTCTTTTTGTCGGCTCTGGTGTATTGACTGGAGATTTCTATAAATTACCAATATTGATTGCGGCAATTATAGCATCAGCTTTCGCGCTATCATTTAACCAGAAGAAATCGCTCAATCAGAAAATAGAATGGTTTGCTTCCGGTGCGGGACATCCTGATATTATTATTATGGTTATCATTTTTATATTAGCAGGTGCTTTTGCTTCTGCAGCTGAGGCGATGGGAGCGGTACACTCAACCGTCAACCTTGCTTTGAGCATTATTCCGCAGCAGTTTATACTGCCAGGGCTTTTTATCATTGCTTGTTTTATTTCTGTTTCGATGGGAACATCAATGGGGACGATTGCGGCAGTTGCTCCAATTAGCGCCGGTTTGAGCGGAGAACTTGGATTGTCTACTGAAATTGCTATTGCAGCTGTTGTCGGCGGAGCTATGTTTGGAGATAATCTTTCTTTTATCTCGGACACCACCATCGCGGCAGTACGTTCACAAAAAACACAAATGATGGATAAATTTAAAACGAATTTTTTGATCGTTTTGCCTGCTGCTATCATAACTATCATTTTATTATTTTTTATACCGACAGGACACATAGGACATACCGGAGCTGAAACTTACAGCTGGTTTAAAGTACTTCCTTATGTTGCCGTGTTAGTCTTTGCGCTAATTGGTTTTAATGTGGTGGCTGTCATTTTCGGCGGATTGATCTTAACAGGAATTATAGGGTTTGTAAGCGGCAGCTTAACTCTTGAGTCATATTTTAAAGCAATTACAGATGGAATTGCCGGAATGTCTGATCTTATCATCCTTTCAATGTTAATTGGCGGAATGGTCGGCGTCATGAAACAAAACGGCGGGATTGACTTTTTACTGGGATTCATTTCTAAAAAAATCCATTCGAAAAAAGGTGCTGAAGCCGGCATTGCCGGATTGGTCAGCGTTACTAACCTAGCTACTGCCAATAATACGATTGCTATTATTGCAGCCGGGCCAATCGCCAAAAATATCTCTGATGAATTTAAAATCGACAATCGAAAGTCGGCAAGTATCTTAGATATCTTTTCCTGCATGATACAAGGCTTAATCCCTTATGGGGCGCAGATGTTATCGGCCGGGAAGTTTGGAAATGTTTCACCCGTCAGCATCTTGCATTACTCCTTCTATCCTGTTTTAATCGGGATCTGCGGCATCATAGCAATTATATTCGGACTACCAAAATTCACAAGAAATACGAAGTAAAGATAAAAAAGGTACCAAGTGGTACCTTTTTTTTATATAATTCGTAAAAATATATAGAAGTGAAGAAAAAGGAAGATAGAACGTGTAATGGAAACAAGCTTTAGCTGATATTGCATTTGATTTCATATATAAAAGCAAAAGCCACATAGAAAGAGGTACTTTTATAAAAAAGGCAAAGAGTTAAAAATTAAATCGAGCTGGGATAAAAAAGAGTATTCATCCTCATCAACTACGACACAGCTATGCTACTTATATGATTAATAACGTTGTTCTACTAGAAGCGATCCAAAGCTTACTTGGTCATGAAAGAGTGAGGCCACAAAAATATATGCTTAGCTAAGTGGCAAAACGGGATTAAACTTAATCAAAATCGAGATGCACATATAGAGGTGTGTCTTTTTGTTATTGGCCATTTAGTGAATAAGGACAAAAATGACTTGACAAGAAAGTCTCATTAAACTATGGTTATAAACCTACTTAGTCTAATTAGACTATCGTAAACAAAGAAAGAAGGTATTTCTATGAAATCTATATTATTAATCGGACAATCAAATATGGCAGGCAGAGGATTTATTGAGGATGTACCGCCGATTTATAATGAGCGTATAAATATGTTGCGAAACGGCAGATGGCAAATGATGGCAGAACCGCTTAATTTTGATCGTCACGTATCTGGTGTTGGGCCGGCAGCCTCATTTGCTCAAGCTTGGACAACGGATCATCCGGGCGAGTCCATTGGGGTAATACCATGTGCCGAGGGAGGAAGCTCAATTGATGAGTGGGCAATTGACGGACTATTAACAAGGCACGCGATTTCTGAAGCAAAATTCGCAATGGAAACAAGTGAATTAGTGGGAATTCTGTGGCATCAAGGAGAAAGCGACAGTTACGGAGAACGTTATAAGACGTATGAAGTTAAATTACTTTCATTAATTAAACACTTGAGAGAAGAATTGAATGCACCAGATATCCCGATCATTATCGGTGAGTTGGGACATTACCTTGGAGATGTCGGATTTGGAAAAAGCGCTGTAGAATATAAACAAATAAACAAGATATTATCTAAAGTTGCTCATACCGAAAAAAATTGTTATTTTGTAACATCAAAAGGCTTAACAGCAAATCCAGATGGCATTCATATTGATGCCGTCTCCCAAAGAAAATTTGGATTAAGATACTATGAGGCTTTTTCAAAACAAAAGCATGTTTTAGATATTTTGGACGTTGAGCATGAATGGATTGAAAAGGAAGCAAAGCGTGAACTAACTAAAAATGAACGTATATTTGTTGAAAGTATGAAGTTTGCCTTGGGACAATTAAGTTTTGAGGAGTTTTCTATTAATGTCTCAAATATTAATGAAAGTAAGTAAAGCAAAATTAATCTCATTTTATGAGGAGAGATCAATTGATTCCACTTTTAATCTTAGGGTTGTTAAAAGAAAAACCCGGTTCATATGGATATGAACTTTTGGCGATTATGAATGAGCGACATTACGAGTATGTAGTCAATTACACTAAAGGTTCATTTTATTACAATATTCAACAGTTAGAAGAAAAAAGATTGATTCAACGCATTTCTGAAATGAGGGAATCAGAATCGAGAGAAAGAAATAAATACATTCTTACTGATTTAGGAATTACAGAGTTCAATCGTTTAATGACCAAGTATGGGACAAAAACGGATTATGTGAATCTTTCCTTTTATGGTGCTATGCTTTTTGAAGAGGAATTCGACAAAGAAAAGATGAGGGAAATCATTCTAGTTCAGATTAAGCAAACAGAGAAAAAAATTTCTCTCATAGAGGATGCATTAGCAAATAGATCAACTCTCATGAAGAGTTTTGTTCGTATGTTGGAAAATTCCATTTCACACCATAAAGTTAATGTGAAGTGGTTTTATGAACTATTAAAGGAGATTGATTCAGAAGTATAGTGGGACAAACGAAATAAGGATTTATTGAAATTGAAGTGCGAAGAAAATGGTTCAACAATCAAGCGAGTTTGTTGAGCTAAACTAAAAGGTTGATACATATTAGTCGTGTGCAATATGTATCAACCTTTATTTTTAATGAGAATGTCTTGTACATTTGTATCACCCTCTTATGCAGGGATGGAGAGATTATACTCTCCAGGATTCGAAGAGGGGTATGTGGATTTTACCGTGCTTAGTATTAAACTGTGTTTAACCTGGAAGAGGAAGCTTTTAAGTTTTTGGATGGGGCGGAAGCTAAAGAAAACGTCAGGAACAACAATACAATTGCATTAAGTGTTAATCAACCAGTTAATGTCATTAAAACAGCCTCCGAGCTTAACAGTCAAAACAACTGCTGATGACTGGTATCAGCAGGAACCGAGTATGGAAGCACAAAGTTTGAAAAATATTCTTAGCTGCAGTTGTTCAGACTCTAGGATTTGAACTAAACCTTCCTTCCAGGTGGATGGTCATCGTATTTAGCTGGATTGGCAAATATGATTATCTAGGCGAATATCCTGTTGTTTTTCATAGTTCTGGAATGATGGTATATGTCCAAATATTGAGAGATGAAGCGCACCTGCCGCCGAAAGCAGAGCGCTTTTTTTGATGAGGAATCTTAATAAATCAACAATTTTAATCAGAAAAGAGACGGGAAAAAACGATCTCAACGAGAATGGAAGAAGTCGAATATAGTCACCTTTTGTACTCCTGATCGTCAAGCGAATCAAATTTATTAATAACAACATTGATAAATGAAAAAACATGTTTTGAAATAAGATTGATCAAAACATGTTTTTATATATTGTAATAGGTTAACTTCTTTATAAAAAAGTTTATTTACATTTTCGGGGGTTCCAAACCAAATTTTGTCCATTCCTCATGAGCTGGACCATAAATACCTGGAACAGTTAATCCTGCTTGTCTCATAAGAACCGTCATTTGTCCTCGATGGTGATTTTGATGTTGAATCAAAAACATCAAAAGCGAACCATTTGGCAATTGTTCACCAATAAAGTGGATATGTTCTTGAAGTGTTTTGTCAGTCCATTGGGTTTCTAATGCCTGTACAAATGCATTACTGGCTTGGTGATAGCTGTCTGCTATCAATTTGGCCGAAGTAGGAACAGGATAATCTTCAGCTGGAGCATCAAATGTTAAGTTTGTGTTTGAGGTGATGATGCGAATGGCAGCAACAGTATGCCAAGCAATGCGCCCTAAAGTCCAATTTTGTGAAGTGATTTCTTGTTTAAGTGATTCATCAGTTAGAGTACTTAGTATCTTCTGTGTCGCACCGGATTCGAACTCCCAAGACTTTAAAAAATGATTTAAGGTTTGAAACATAAAAATCCCCCTTATAATAGTTTATTTTCTTTCTGCGAACCTACAGTTCAATTATAGTGCCCCGTTTAATTAAAAAGAACAGATCGATAGACAAAAGAAAAAAGACATCGCGATAATATACAGAACACACACCGCACGCAGGGTACATGATATTGCAGATGATATGTGTTTTATAAAGTTGCCATAAGATCAAGAAGAGACTGATAGAGTATAAGCTGAAGAACAAAGGAATAGAGGAACATGAAGTTCTTTAAAGTTTACGACATCATAAATAAAGAAGGAGATTACCTCACATGTAATGAATTATTATAGCAGGAAAGAGAAAAATTTTACAATAAAGGGAGGAATGAGTTGGTAATGAAGGGTTTTATTAAAGGCGCTGTTTTAACTGCTGTTCTGAGTGTTGGTGCCACTTTATTTGCAGGTGATGTATCTGCACACGGGTATATAAAAGAACCTGCTAGTAGAGCCTATATGGGGTCATTAGAAAAACAAATAATTGGTTGGACGGCAGCTGCCCAAAAATATGGTTCCGTAGTTGATAATCCTCAATCGGTGGAAGGGCCAAAAGGGTTTCCAGCCGCAGGGCCACCAGATGGAAAAATTGCATCAGCAAATGGAGGATCGGGTCAAATTGATTTTGGATTAGACAGGCAGACTGCAGATCATTGGGTAAAACAAAACATGCGTGGGGGGCTAAACACCTTTACTTGGCACTATACTGCTCCTCACGCAACATCAAAGTGGCACTATTATATAACCAAGAAAGATTGGAATCCAAACAAACCTTTATCAAGAGATGAATTTGAATTAATTGGAACTGTAGTTCACGATGGTTCAAAGGCTGATACTAATCTATCTCATAACATTTATGTACCAACTGATCGCAGTGGTTATCATGTCATTCTAGGGGTGTGGGATGTTGCGGATACCTCTAATGCCTTTTATAACGTAATTGATGTAAACCTAATACGATGAGATTGAGCCTCCAATAATGGACAAGAATATAAGGTTTCCAGAAATGAACAAAAATTCGCGCTGCATCTGGGTATAGTGTATACCTATACGGTTCTATGACTATAAGGTTAAAGCGATTACTTATCAAAAGCTAGTGAAATGTTGACTGTAATGTAACGGAACCTGATGAACACAGAGTGTTTGAGTATGAGAGCTCCAGAATCAAATAGGATGCTGTGAAGCTTCTAAGAAGAACTATTCTTTTGCAGATCGGTGAGATGTTCGTGCATTTGCCGATCTTTTTTCACCTTAAGAGAAGTGTACTCCAACATTCTATTGGTATATGCTTATCAAACAAGAAGAACATACTAATGGAAAAAAACATTAAGGAGCTTTTTATGGAAGAAGGAAAGTTAGTTCACATGACTCTCGATAGTATTAAGAAAGCAATTTCTAAATATGGTACATTCTCTATGCAGGGGGATTATGTCATGGAAGATGCTACTTTCCATTTCAGAGATCCAGCAAGCCCTCAAGCAATTAGCGATTTAGAAAAGAAGTTAGGTGTTACTTTCCCTAATGATTATAAAGAATTTTTGTTACAACACAATGGGATGGAAATATTTGATGGCATTGAAATACTCAGCTTAGAAGGAATCATTGAATATAATGAAGTTCAAGATTTCCCCGAGGGATACGTCCTAATCGGATATCATTATGATGGAAGATATGTCATAGACACAAACAAATCAAGAAACGGTTTAGGTTATATGTTATATCTGGATTCAATCGATGATATTGATGATGCAGTTAACTTAGATTCCAATTTTGAGATATGGTTTGACATGTTCGTCTCTTCTAATGGGGCGAAATATTGGGAAGAATAATCAAAAATGTGACAAAATGGCTTCAGAAAAAGAAGACTCCGGAATAGGAGTCTTCATCTTTATTTGAGGTCGTGAAGGACGACTTTTGCAGCCTCAGCGATAAGAGCATTATCATAATTAGCATCTTTCGTAAAATGGTTTGATAGGATTGCCAAAACAATAGGAGCTCTATTGGGCGGCCAAACGATAGCAATGTCGTTTCGTGTTCCGTAACTTCCGGCTCCAGATTTATCGCCGACTTCCCACCCTATAGGAGCACCTGCCCGAATCAGTTCGTCTCCAGTAGCGTTCCCACGCATCCATTCAGTTAAGATCGTGAGCTTATCAGTCGTGAGAGTGTTATCCACAGTGAAAGCTTTAAGGTCGGTTGCTAGTGCTTTTGGGGTGCTTGTGTCTCGAATATCTCCAGGAATGGCAGAGTTTAGATCCGTCTCAAATCGATTCGCCTTGGTAACATAATCCCCAATCTGTTTCAGTGAATTTTCGAAGCCTTTAGGGCCGCCAAGCTGTTGCAACAATATGTTCCCCGCAGTATTGTCGCTGTAACGGATAGCAGCCTCTGAGATTTCCTTCAGGCTCATGCCTGTATCTACGTGTTTTTCTGTGATCGGAGAATATGTAACAAGGTCGTCTTTGCTGTAGCGGATGACTTCATTAAGCTTTTCAATTGGGTTTGTCTTCAGGACCGCAGCGCCGGCTAGAACTTTATAGGTTGATGCGTACGCAAACCGCTCATTTTGCCGATAAGCGATCGTCTTGTTTGTACCTGTGTCAATTGCATAAATGCCAAGCCTAGCATCAAATTTTTTCTCAAGTTGAACAAGTTTTTTCATTGTTGCACGGTTAGTCATTTTTGTGTCTTGTATGGCTTTTGCTTCAGCATGCGTTGGTCCGTCAAAGGGTTTGAAACCAGTAAGGCTTAAACATAAAAGCCCAATACATATTCCAAGTTTTAATGTCGCTTTATTTTTCAAATTAATCAAGGCCTCCTGATCATTGATTTTGTATTCCTCTTCTATTAGTACCACAAAAATAGGTGTAAAATCGATATATTCCCATTAAAAGTTTAAGAGAATTAGGGGCATGATGAAAATCGCTGATAATAGGGCAGGTGCAGCATGAGATTTTTCTATTTGTTCCTATTGTCATCCATATGGCCTTATTTTAAAGTGTGGGACGAAGTCATTTGATTAGGCTTTATCAATTGTGATTGGAGTGTTATGGATGCAAACAAAAAAAGTTTATCTTTATGCATTTCATACAATGTCAGACTGGGAATATGGATATTTAATTGCAGAACTCCATTCAGGGAGATATTTTAAAAAAGATGCAACCCCTTTACAAGTAGTTACAGTAGGAGTTAAAAAAGAAATGATTACAACGATGGGAGGGCTCAGCATAAAACCAGATATTTCCCTTGATGAGTGTACGCTTAAGAGTAAAGATCTTTTGATTTTACCCGGAGGGAATACTTGGGGAGAAGATATTCAACAACCGATCCTGAAAAAAGCTGATGAAGCTTTAAAGCTCGGCGCGATTGTAGCTGCAATTTGTGGTGCAACAGTGGGCCTTGCGAATGATGGCTACTTAGATTCTAGAAAGCATACAAGCAATGATCTAGCGTATATGAAAATGGCCTGTCCTACTTATAAAGGAGAAACATTTTACGAGATGGGACCTGCAGTATCTGATGAAAATTTGGTAACTGCATCAGGAATAGCTCCCTTGGAATTTGCGATGGAAGTACTGAAAAAACTAGATGTATTTGCACCAGATACATTGCATTCATGGTATAAGCTGAATCAGACCCATAAACCTGAATACTTCTTTGAGTTAATGAATACAATAAATTGAAAGAGTCAATAACAAATGCCCCTTAACTGAAGGGGCATTTGTTTGTTAAAGTCTAAATATCTTGAATGATGGAATATGTCTATTTGTTGAAAGAAAAGGACGCAATTGTAGTAAAGCAATACAGAAATTTGAACAATAACATTATGTGGAATGTATCGAGATAATAAAGTTTAAATATAAATTGCGCAATTTATTTTCTTATTTAGTGCTTATGAGTAATGTGAAAGGGGTAACCAAATGCAGCTTCATCATACCCAAAGCGGAAAACAAAACAATCATCTTAAATGGCTGGCAACGATTTTTCTCAGCTGGGGGACGTTCGTTTTTGCTTTGTTTGTTGCTACTTTGATCGGTTCAATGGCCCGCCAAGCAGGAGCTTCCAAGCTTTTGCAGCAAGGTATCCAAGCAGGTTTAGTAACATTATGGACTGTCCCGTTGCTCTACATTCTTCTTAGACGGATGTCTAGTAAACCATTCTGCTCTATCGGACTGACTGGGTGGCGGCAAGCCATTCCGAAAGCCGCGATGGGAGCAATGTATGTGATTGTTCTATCTGGATCCGGATTCGCGATCGCCCATTTATTGGGCTGGATCAAAGTTACACAATTTCATTTCTCTATCCATTTAGTGACAGTATTGCTCTTAAACATGATTATCGCTTTCTTTTATGAAGCTTTTCCAGAGGAATTAACTTTTCGCGGAACGTTGTACTATGCTCTGAATAGGCGATTTACTTGTTTCATAGCCTTGCTCCTACAGCCGATCCTATTTGTGCTTGCACCATTAACTGTAAGTGGTTTTCAATACCTAGCAGGAATTGAATCGCCTGCTATCACAGTAGATTACATCATTTTATTGTTGTTGTTTGGATTCATCCTTCAGCTCCTGCGTGTCCTAACAGGAAGCTTGTGGACGTCTATAGCCTTTCATCTAGCTTTTCTCGAAAATTCACGGTTCTTCGTCCTGCAGGGGGAGGAACGCTTTATTGCCTATGAAGAAATTGTGCCAGGTACAGGCGCGCTGTTTGTGATCTTTTTTATGTTGCTTATTGTCGGTTCTCTGATATTAATACCTGCAATAGTAGCTCGCTGGCGGCGTAGAAATAAGAGAAGGCGACTTATGAAACAACAGTTTTATACATAAAAGTATAGAATTGTTTAATGTGAAAATGTTAACCTTTATGAATGAGAATACATTATTTGATTGTTAATACCTGTTTACAGAACTTTTAAACACCAATTGTCATAGCGACCCCAATGGATACTGGGATTATAGTAGTTGAGCAAAAAAGCTTTAAAAAGGAGTGTGAAGTCATTAAAAAATTAGTTGTGCTTTCAAGCTTTATAGGAATCCTGTTATCAATCGTTGGACAATTATTTGAGGTTTTATCTGACTTCTTTATTTCGGGTAACGCTCGGTTTATAGGTGTTTTAGCGGGGATTCTTATATTACTCAGCTTGAAGGCAAGAAGTGTAGCAACGCAATCATTTATTGTTGGTTCAAGTACGGCGATAGGAATTATAGGTGCAGGGATTTTATATTTTCCAGCTGCAGTTATCAATATCTTTATTGGTTTCGAACTAAACAAAAAGATGAGAGAAGAAAACACGAAAGAGTATATTTGAATAAAATTTTTAAGTGAAAGTAAATAAATCATCTTTTATTCAATGAGGTTTATATGGATTTAACATTTCACAGGCTTCTTTAGATAAATGGAGTGAAATAAAATGGATAAGAAAAAGGATGGGATACAAAGAAAATATAGGGAACAAATGAGGGAGAAGACTGAACAAGAAAAAGAAGACGGCAGTTCACATACGTTTGAGATTGTTATTGTACTGGCCATCATTATTATGATATTTTTCTTTAATTCAGTATTTAAGGCTTTTTGATAAAAGAATCTTTTTTTGCCAGATGGAGAAAGTTTGGGGCGGATAATAATTGGTCATACATAAGCGATTATGATTTGAAGCCTGCCGAAGCAGACACGTAAATCAAATAAATAACGATTTTAAGTACAGTGCATTACAAAAAGCAACCTGGTTTCGCAAATAAAGCCGCCTGCAAGTTTGCTACTCACCATTCTAAACGCCAGCCATTAAAGCTAATGTCTCACACCAGACATTAGCTTTTTTCATTGTTTAATAGACTGCCGTCAGACGCTCTCTATATCTGTCTCCAACTTCAACAGGGAAAAAGTATTTCTTTAAAAACTCACACCTTCTGCCGTGAAAATGTAAATGTATTCATAAAGATGCCGGAGCATATCAGTAGTGCGCCGATGACGATATTTATGGTGATCTGTTCGTGCAATTGCAGCCATCCAAAGAATAGAGCCAGGACGGGGACAAACATTAATGCCATAGATGCTTTTGATGCTTCGATTTGATTGAGCACCCAAAACCATACGACAAATGTAAAGCCGGTAGAAAGCAAACCATTAAACGCCAATGACCATATCGCCTGATATGTCCACTCGGCTGAATGGACCGGTTCCAATAAAAAGGAGAAAACCAATAACATGACGGCTCCCATCAGAAGATGCCAGGCATTCATATGAATGATATCGATATGCTTGAAGTGAAGCTTGCTAAACACATTCGCGATTCCCCAGCTAAGTGCTGCCGCAAGGACGCACAGTTCTCCAAATAAGGCGCTTTGATCGACATGCAGCATTTCTTTTCCAAATATAAATAAAAGTCCGAAGAAGCCGCAGATCAGCCCGATTGATTTGTATACATTCATTTTCTCGTGTAATGTAAAATGGCTGATCACCGTAACAAATATAGGCATCGTATACACCAAGACAGAGGTTTTCCCGGAATCAACAAACTGCATTCCATACGTTAATATTCCCATGTAGCCCAGACCCATCAGCAGGCTCATGATGATATAGCTTTTGACATGTGCTTTTCCTATTGAAAGTTTTTTTCTTTGAATGAAGAGAATGAGAAATAAAGGAACCGCCCCAATGAACAGGCGAAAAGCCGAGAACAAAAGCGGGGGGATATCATGAATTCCTACTTTCATTGCAACCCAAGTATATCCCCAAATAAGTGTGACAGATAAAATTCCCAGCATGACTTTTACCATTAGTAAGCCGCCTTTCTTGTTTAGGTATCGTGGTGGTTTCTATCTTATGTTACATTTATATATAACTGAAATACATTTTTATTATCGGGGGTATAACCAAATGGTTATGAACATGAACCATCTTCACATATTTGTAAAAGTCGGGGAGAAATTGAATATTACAGAAGCGGCAAAAGAATTGTTCATCTCTCAGCCGGCGGTTAGCAAAGCGATTAAAAATCTGGAAAGCTCGCTGCAGCTCAAATTATTGATCAGGGATAAACATCATGGTTTAATGCTGACTGACGTCGGGAAGGAAATTTTGCTGTTGGCGAGGCAGATGAAGGGGATTGAAAGCAAAATATATCAAGTAGCCAATCGGGAAAACAAGCTGTTAAGCGGGAAGGTGAAAATCGGTTCATTTCCTGCTGTTTCAACAAATATCATGCCGCAGGCAATTGCAGCATTCAGATCACAGTACCCTCTGATCCGCATAGAATTGGTTGAGGGCACCTCTGATCAAATCAAAGGATGGGTTGAGGATCGGACGGTTGATATTGGGATCGCAGCTTCTCCATTTGAAACGTTTGACTATCAACTATTGCGCAGCGACTATATGGTGGCGGTTATCCCGCCGCAATATGACGAATTAAAACAGGAAAAGCATGTCGACCTTAAAACGTATCAAGATGACCTTATTTTTTGCAAAGGCGGTCATGAAATCGCGATGTCAAACACGTTTCAGCAGCATCACATTAAATTAAAGGAAAACTTGACTGTTCAAAACGCGGAAACCTTGATCAATATGGTCAAAAACAACCTAGGCATAGGCATTATTTCAAACTTTACACTTTCATCTGTCCCGCATCAATTGATCAAAAAAGACATCTTTCCCCGGATCACCCGAGATATCGGCGTCATCGCGCACTCATTCGAGGAAGTAACACCGGCAGCGCACGAATTTATTAAGGTGCTGAAGCAGACGTGATCTAAACCTGTACACTTGATTCACAAAAAGGAAAGTATGATATAAATCCAAGCTTAATATGATTTATCGAAAAAGGAAAAAGCAACAATTCGAATGTTGCTTTTTCTCATATATCTTATTTGTTACTTTGTATGCAAGGTTCTTAACGGTTATAAAAATTGACCGGTCTCTGCTTTTGTGGGACTCTGTTCCTTAACTTGTTTTAAGGTGGCTACTATAAGAAAGCTAACAATGACTAATAATAGCCATGAACTTACCTTTCCTAGATGAACGAGACTCCATGCCTCGGTTTGATTTGGATATGTCCAAGCCCCAAAAAATGTTGCGATATTTTCGGCTATCCATATAAAAAATCCGATAAGCACAAAAGAAAGTGCCAGCGGCATACGGTAGCGAATCCCATTTACCTCATATATGACCCATGATTGCCAAAAGACAATAATGACAAGTCCAGATAACCACCAGCGAATGTCAATCGAATAATGGTGGGTGAAAAAATTCAAATAAATCGCAGCCGCAAGCGGCACAACGACAAAAAACGGCGGCCACTTAACCAGTTCAACCTTAAGCCTTCTCCACGCCTGGCATAAATAACTGGCTACACTTGCATACATGAATCCGCTATACAAAGGCACCCCGAAAACTTTGGAATATCCTCCTTCTGGATAAGACCAGGAGCCCATATGCACCTTGAAAAGTTCAAGAGCAAGTCCGATAAGGTGGAACAAGGTAATCACTTTTAACTCATCCCGTGTTTCAAGCCCGGAATGCACCATCCACCACTGCATGAGAACGCAGATGATGAGCAGCCAGTCATAGCGCGGCAAGAAGGGAAGAGGGATGATTTGTGTAATAGCCAAAGAGGCAAAAATAACGACAGGAAACAAACAGGATAGTGCCTGTTCCCAACCAAAACGAACGAGCTGTTTTAGGGCTCTCATGATGTACGCCCCCAAAGGTTTTTTCTGAATAGATGTAAGACACGCATAGAAGGATATAGGGTTACGTCCATAGGGTCACCACCAAACCACTTTATTTTTCTTTTAATCATTATCTTCTTTATTATGAATCCTGTGTGTCTTCATCGCTTCGGTATTCCAAAATATCTCCGGGCTGGCATTCTAAAGCCTTACAAATCGCTTCTAAAGTTGATAATCGAATGGCCTTTGCTTTTCCATTTTTTAATATCGAAAGATTAGCCATCGTAATGCCAACCCTCTCTGAAAGTTCTGTTACGCTCATTTTCCTTTTAGCAAGCATTACATCAATATGAATAATAATTGCCATGTTCATCACCTCAGACCGTTAAGTCGTTTTCTGATTTTATATCAATCGCTTCTTTTAACAGTTTTTGAAGAACAGCAGCAAAGACGGCAATCACCATTGAAGCAAAGATAATAACCAATCCGATGACGATGATGCCTGGGGCGTCGTCTCTCTCGGCCATGAGATAAAAGAATGGCATTCCTGCTGCAAACAAGGTACTGATCGTGACCGCACAGTATTTGATATTCTTTAAAGCTTTTACAGAAATGTTAGAGAAAGCTTTGTTCTTATCGATATAGCTTAAAAGTTTAAACGCTTGATAAAGAGCGAAGTAAAAAGGTATCGCCGCTCCATACAAAAAGATGAAAACGAAATATTGTATATAAGCCATATTTGGAAGTAATTCTGCAGCATAAGCGGCTATCTTAGGCACTACAAAAATACACAAAGCTAGAATTGGAATTCCAATAAAAATAACAGCAATCTTTAAAAAGAGTGTTGATACTCGATTCATAAAAAGCACCTCACTAATTTATTGTCAAATTGAATTTAACACACGTTTTATCGTTTTACAATAAAAATCTATTGAAAAAGGTTATTTTATTATTGTGTAGAAGGCTTTTTTTATTTTAACAAGAACGAAAAAGCGTCCCTCATGACAAGAAGATCTCGATTATTTTAAACGCCTGCAACTATTTTAAGCATGTGTTTCAATGAGCTCAAGAAAATAATGAAAGATATACTCTTATGGGGCTTTTTTATTGCATGGTAAGAAAATCAACATCTAAAACAAACGAAGGGAAGAAATACATCAAAGGATAGGCTGCAGTTCATACTAATGATCGGGAGGTAAACCGACTTATGATACACATTTGGATGACTGGTCTTTTATTATTGGCTCAGCCGAGCGAACAGCCTGACAGCTTAATGGTCACACAAGACGGACGGACGATTGCCACTGTTAACCGTGAACACTTTATGATGCCTCTTCCAGGTACGCCGCTGATTGACCATGAAAAGTACCGTAAGTTCATCGAGCAGCTCGATAAGCAAATTTACCGTGAGCCAATAAATGCTGCACTTAACGACCAGGGGAGCATCATCCCGGGCAGGGTTGGTTACAAACTGTCTCAACAGGCATTTATGGAAAAGTTTTATGCTTATTTCTATGGCCAAGGCTCTTCAAAGGCAGAAGTGCCGGAATTGAATATTTATCCGAAAGTTGACAGCGAGTTGCTTGCTCACATTAGTACGCAGCAGCTCGGTCAGTACGTAACTCATTTTAATTCGAGCAATACAAGCCGAACCCACAATATTTCCCTTTCTGCAAAGGCAATTGACAACCATGTTGTATTCCCTAATGAGACGTTTTCATTTAACCAAGTTGTAGGAATGAGAACCCGGGATAAAGGCTATAAGAGTGCGCCCATTATCGTCAAAGGTGAGTTGTCTGAAGGTGTAGGCGGAGGAATTTGTCAGGTATCATCAACATTATTTAATGCAGTTGATCGTGCGGGGCTGCGAATCGTTCAGCGCTATTCTCATACAAGACAGGTGCCATATGTTCCGCCAGGACGTGATGCTACAGTAAGTTGGGGAGGGCCTGACTTTCTCTTTCAAAACCAATATAACCAGCCAATACTTATCCGGGCAAAACAGCATGGGGGAACTATGGTTGTTACGCTTTACTCTTCTGACGTGATCAATAACAAACTGCGAGAGGTTCCTAAAGCGCCATCTCAAATACCGAAAGAAATAAATGACGAACGGTAAAGCACATACCTTAGATAGTCAGCAGCTCGACTGCTCTAAATCATGTCTAAGACACATTTATCGATAAACGAATGAAAAAGAATGAGGGATGAAAGAAGTGAAAAGGCTATTATTTTTCTTATGTATTTTAATATTTGCATTTACCTTTTTTCAATCAAAAGCGCAAGCCCGGAGTTTTACGGTATTGCCTATTACACAACAAACTGATCAGTGGTCAGTAAAAGTAAGTGAAGCTAAGAATGTAAAGGGACTTGCAAGACCTTGAAAAAGGAGAATATAAAGTATATTCAAAAACATAGGGGAAAAAGCAGCTGAAGTGGATGTGCAACTGTATAGAAATGACCCTGATTCAATCACAAGGTTTTCTCTTTTTGGTTGTCCCGATGAAAATTGTATAAAACAAAAAGAAAATTCTAAAACGTTAGCTGACAGTTTAAACGATGGTTCGCCGTTGAGGTTCAAGCATTTTCTGCTGGCAGATAAGGCTTCTGAATGAGAAGTTGATATAATTTGGACACAAAAGGGGCAAGAAGGACACCATTTAAAACAAACCTTTACATTTACTGAGGATGGCGTTCATTAGACTTAAAGCACTTGAAGATCGTTCGTTGTTAATCAGTTTTTTGTGTAAAAATTTCCAACTATTCCGGAAGAATGAACGATATAGAATTGGTCAGGAAAGGGAGAGGAAAAGATGATTAGATCCATTACTTTGCCAGAGGAAAAAACGAAAATAACAGTTGGGAAACCAATCAAAGATGAGTCAAACGTCAAAGTTACTGCGATTTATGACTATAGAGAAGAACCAGAAGAAGCGTTTTGGATACACTTATCCGATGGAAGTGAAATGTTTGTCGATGATCACAAAGTCTTTATTGAATACGAATAATGAAAGGGGCCGAAATTACCGGGCAGCTGGGATCATTTCCTGCAGCTTAAAATGGCAAGAAAAAGAAGCTCAAAAAGTTTAGAGTAGCCATCTGTTGAATCAATGGCTCTTTTTTATTTTCTTTTCAGTAACATTTTGATCCCATTTTCCTACTAAAAGAATGAGGGAAGTGAGGACACACATGAGAAAAAAGAACAATGTTAAGAACTGGCTATTCATGATAGCTGCATTCATGCTGATCTGCACCGTATCAATCTTTGCCATGCTGTCAGGAAACAAAGTGAAATATGAGGGCACCGGGAAAAGCGGACTGTGGGTTTCAAGCATTGAAAAATCTGACAAGACTTCAATTGGACCTAATTACTTTTTAAATTTATTTTGGCAGGGGAGTAAGAAAGACGAAAAAAGGAGTGTAGTTGAGAAAATCACATTTTACATAGATGGCAAAAAGTATGATGACAGAGAAGATTATGATTTATCAGAGTATACAGGTGAAGAAATGGCCGATGGACGAGAAATGAAAGACCACATCGCTACCTTTGATTATATGCCTGAAGATGAAGTGATAGGGCATGAGTTATTAGTAAAAGTGGAATGGAAGACAGGTGAGAAAAGACAAACAGAAGAAATCAAATTACATAAGAAACCATGGTATAAAAGATAGCTGACTTGATGACTAGGTGATCACATTACGGGTCACTTTTTTGCTTTTGCGGATCTAGGCACAGCAATATGAAACCCTGCATAGGCTGGAATGAAAACTGGTTAATTGCTAAAACGAGGTGTGTACTGTTGGAAAAACAACCAATCAATCATGAAGACAGAAACGTGCCGCAGCCTATTCGAAGTGATGGAGCCGAAGCTATCGATGCGGGCCCGCGTAATGTCATGAAAGATATTCAAAATCCGAATATTGTTACAGATGGGTATGATTCCTAACTTAAGATTTTCGTTTTCAGACGCGCCAATGAAATTGGACCGCGGCGGTTGGTCACGTGAAATTACCGTCAGGCAGCTTCCCATTTCAACCGCAATTGCAGGAGTAAATATGAGCTTAACTGCGGGAGGTGTGCGTGAACTACATTGGCATAAACAAGCTGAATGGGCTTATATGCTTTTGGGACGTGCCCGTATAACCGCTGTTGACCAAGAAGGACGGAATTTCATAGCTGATGTTGGACCTGGCGATTTATGATATTTTCCCGCAGGAGTTCCACATTCCATCCAAGGGTTGGAGCATTGCGAATTTCTGATCGTCTTCGATGATGGAAGCTTTTCTGAGTAACCATTTCAGATTGGCTTGCACAAGCCAAAGGATGTTCTTGCTGCAAATTTTGGTGTCCAAGAGAATGCTTTTCACTCTCTTCCTTCAGAACAAGTCTATATCTATCAAGGCAGCGATCCGGGATCAGTCGCCAACGAAGACATTCAGTCACCATACGGAAAAGTCCCCTTGACCTTCAAATACGAGATGTTGAATCAAACACCAATTCAAACGCCTGGGGGAAGCGTACGAATTGTGGATTCTTCTAACTTCCCGATTTCAAGAACTATAGCGGCAGCTCTTGTTCAAATAGAGCCTGGTGCGATGAGAGAGCTTCATTGGCACCCCAATAGTGATGAGTGGCAGTATTATCTGACAGGAAAGGGACGCATGACAGTATTTATCGGGAATGGGACTGCCCGAACATTTGATTTTAGAGCAGGCGACGTTGGATATGTGCCCTCAAATGCTGGACACTATATACAAAATACTGGTACAGAAACGTTATGGTTTTTAGAAATGTTCAAAAGTGACCGCTATGCAGACGTGTCACTCAATCAGTGGATGGCATTGACGCCTAAAGAATTAGTGCAAAGCAATTTGAATGCTGGACCTGAATGGCTCGATTCTCTTCGTAAGAAGAAAGTGCCTGTTGTGAAATCCCCTAACTCGTAAAGGAGTTTACGAATCAGGCGACGGTTTTTACTATTAATCAGTTCAATTCTTGAGCAGCTGAATTTAGAGTTATTACATCCCTATGTATGTTATGTAGGGATTTTCTGCTTGCATAGGCAAAATAATGGGCTTTAAAATGACAGTATGGAAATGATAACCATCAACTGATTGAACATTCATAGAGGTTTTCTAATTTACTATAACAAAATTCATAATAGCCTTTCTTTTTTTAAAATGAGAATGGTTTTAATACGGAGGACCAAAATGAAATCACTCACGATCTTATCCAGTTTTACCGCTGTTGGTATGTCACTCCTTGGGCAAAGGCTGGGAGTGCTGACTGATTCTTATGCGGTGGGCAATGCTTGGTTTGCAGGCGTTTTGGCCGGATTGATTGCACTGCTTATTTTGATTGAGAGTCAAGTTATGACGAAAAATTACATAGTAAGTTTAAGTACAAATTTCATTTGGGGAGTAGGATTTCTATATTTCCCAGCTGCAATCACCAACATTTTCGTCAGTATTACAATGGACAAGAGAAAGAGAGAAGAAGGCCTTGATTGAAGAATGACTTTGGAGGGAAAGGGCATGGATATACCCACATGGGCCTATATTATATTTACTGTCATAGGTGCTGCAGGCTTCATAAGTTTAATGTGGTTGAGTTATTTTTCCGATAAAAACGAAAAATAAGATTCATTCGAAATTTACAAACTCTGTTGATACCTGCAAAGATTTAAATTTAAATAAGCCATGTAAACCCCATTGTCTAAAGGAGTGAACATAGCTTATTTTTTTATAGGTTTACATAATAATATTATTATGAACTGATTAATAATAAATATGAAAATAACTAATTGTATTATGTACTAAATATTCATATTAACTAAAATAAATCGGCACTAAGAACCAAAGCTTCTTTACAAAACCTTAAGATAGAAACTCAATCACTACATGCTGTTCTCTGCATCTAGAAGCTCGGGTGAATTATTTTTAGGTGAATTCACTAATGATGAAACCTGATATGCTTCCATATCATCAGCATCATAAGGCAGCAGTAAGCTTTGCAGATAATTAGGATCTGTATGTTGAGGATTCAGCCATTCTTTTTCATGGTCATGAGTTAATATAACCGGCATTCGGTCGTGTATATCTTTCATGAATTCATTAGGCTTAGTTGTTATGATTGTGCAGGTGTAAAGAGGGGTCCCTTGGTTTGTTTTCCACTTTTCATATAAACCGGCAAACGAAAAAAGAGCAGATGATTTTATTTTAATTCGCATCGGAATTTTGGTTTTGGGATCAAGCCGTTTCCATTCATAAAAACTGTCGGCTGGAATGATGCAGCGTTTGCTGATAAGCGGTTTACGAAAGGCTGGTTTCTCGTTTAATGTTTCAGCTCGAGCATTAATCATTTTATATCCGATCTTTTCATCTTTTGCCCAGGGAGGAATAAGACCCCATCTAAGCTTGCCTAGGCGATTGTTTGATCCATCATTGATAATTGCCAGGATATTTTGCGATGGAGCGACATTATAACTTGGATGGTATTCGTCTTTAGGCAAAAATCGCTCAATGTCAAACCGGTCAAGCATGTTTTCAAATGCAGAGAATAAAGTAAACCTGCTGCACATGGCCATCATCCTTTTTTTAGGGTTTTTGAATATTGTACAGGCTGGATACATGAAAATCAAAAAGGCGAAATGCTCTGTACGCAGATGGTTGAAGGAAAGAGGAAATCCGGACAAAATAAAACGTTCATTGATAAAAATAGATAGGTTTGTACCGATAATATTTATTAATTTAAGATTCTGTAAACTTGATTGATTGGAGATTCCACTATTTGTATAATGGCTTTGGAGTATGGATTTTACAGTACTAAAGCGGTAAGGAGGAAAGTGAAATGAAGAAAATCGGGTTTGCTGTTTTGATGTCATTTTTCATGTTTATCAGCTTAGTTCCAACAGTTGATGCTGCTGTCATTGATCATGACAAAGTAGCAGGGTTCAATGAAGTTGTCCCAACTACTATCTCTCAAAAAGCCGCAAAACAGTTCCAGCCATATTTGAAGGTTTACAGCGGCTGTGTGCCCTTTCCGGCAGTAGATGCACTAGGCAATACGAGCGGGGGGTTAGAGCCGACTGGAGCGCCTGAAGGACATTGCAGCAAACATACTGGACAAGTTTATTCACGCTCAACTTGGTACAATGGCGTGTGGGCAATTATGTATTCCTGGTATTTCCCGAAGGATGAGGCATCTCCGAGTTTGGGGCATCGGCATGACTGGGAAGGAATCGTTGTTTGGGTCGACAATCCGGCTAATCAACATCCAAAAGTTTTATCAATTGCATACTCCGGGCACGGAAAATTTACAAATGTTCAACCGAATGAAAGCAATATGAAGGATAAACATCCATTAATTGCTTACGACAGCACATGGCCCTTAAATCATGAATTGCATATTAGTGATCGTGCAGGAGGCACTCAACCATTAATCGGATGGGAAGACTTAACTCCGGCAGCGAGGAATGCTTTAAATATAACGGATTTCGGTAAAGCGAATGTTCCATTTAATGATCGTAATTTCACAAATAACCTAGCAAAGGCATGGTTTAGGTAATTCAAGAAATATGGTGCTGAATCAGTCATTAGATTGGTTCAGCATTTTTATGCCGAGGTGTAGGGTTTGCCCCTAAAGACTTATTTATTAAAAATGATATTGATTGAAGTTTAGAATTCCAATATATTGAAATAAATAGGATTGGGGGAATCTAAGTGAAAAAGCTCTTCATGTTGATCTTAGCTTTGTTTTTTATGACAATCGATGCAGGGAATGCATCAGCAGCTATTGTGAAAAATGAGGAAAAAGTAAGTTTTACGATGACAGAAAATCAAAAATCCTTCATGATGTCTGATCATTCAAATCCAAATTGGCTTCCGTCTCAGTTCGGCTATCGATTCACAATTTTTGATGCGGAAGGCTGCACAATTCATGCTAGAATATATCGCCTGTCTTTATCAGGATATGAAATCAAGCTAAGTGAGAAAAGTTTCACAGGCAACCATTTCGATTTCAGCGCAACCGACCAAGCAGAAGCAATGCCATACAAGAATCATTATTTAGAGTTAACGAAAGATCAGGGCTGTGGAGAAGTGAAAGTGAAAGGATTATACGGTTATCAGTTTGATGAGATATACGAATAGGGATAGAAGATTAAATGTAAAGGCCGGTCTAAAACTTGGCCTTTTTTTAAACTGAATAAGTGTCGGAAGTATAAAAAAGGGAAATAGAAAAAACGTGTTCCCGTCTTCTGGGACAAGCAGTCCTTTCTGAAGGCGAGTTAGAGTTGACTACATGATTTGCTAAAATAAATATATAGTCAAGATCACTCACTGCAAAAGGGGAAAAGTTATGTCCAAGACAGCGATTGTTACAGGTTCTGCAGGCGGATTAGGGAGAGGCATCGCAGAGAGACTATGTAAAGATGGTTTTAATGTCGTGCTGCATGATATCAATGAAGCATTGCTGCATGAAACGGTTTCAGCTTTCAACGAGAGACACTTTCATGTGATTGGGGTTAAAGGGGACGTTTCGAAACGTGATGACCAATTCAATTTGGTTAAAGAAACGGTGGATCAGTTTGGCCGTTTAGATGTTTTTGTAAACAACACGGGGATTGAAGCCGTTTCTCCATTTTTGGAAATCACAGCAGAACAGCTGAATAGATGGTTTCAGGTTAACGTGAATGGAGTTGTTTTTGGCACTCAAGCAGCGGCTGACCAGTTCATGAAACAAAAAACTAAGGGCAAAATCATCATTAATGCATGCAGTATAGCGGGTCACGAGTCATTTAAAATGCTGGGCACATATTCAGCAACGAAACATGCGGTGAAGTCTTTTACACATTCAGCTGCTAAAGAGCTGGCGAAGTATAACATAACTCTAAATGCGTATTGTCCTGGAGTCGCAAAAACAAAAATGTGGGACAGAATTGATGAAGAAATGGTGAAACATAGTGATGATTTGCAGCCGGGGGAAGCATTTGAAAAATTTTCTTCGGAAATAGCCCTTAAAAGGTATCAAACACCTGAGGATGTTGCTAATCTGGTATCATTTTTAGCTTCAGATGCTTCAGATTACATCACTGGCCAGGCCATATTAACCGATGGCGGTCTAGTTTATAGGTAATAAAAATCAAATGACACGTTTTAAACAATCTATTTTGAAACTTACTCATATGAATTTTTTGCACTGCATTAAACTGGTATAATAAAAAACGGTTGAGAAGGTACTGTGAAAAAGAAAAAGCGCTTTAAAAATAGCCTATAAGCCAAAAAGAGGCTCAGCGTTTTTTACGCAGGCCTCTTTTGTGTCAATAGCCAAATACCAGTGTTGCACTTTGTGATCCGGCATATTTTGTGACAAATTCTTTTGTATACTGCGGCGTTTGGACACGGTAGCTGTAATTAGATCCGGGATTCCATGAAGTCAGCGGCGAGGTTTGCTTGTTGAGAGACGGGTAGCTGCCTGTATCCTTGAAATAACCAGTCCCTTTGTCATCGAGGATCCCGCCTTTCTCACTGCCTTTCCCAAAGTAATTATATTCGGAATATATTTTTGCTTTTGTGGCAATCGTCATTGCCTGGTTAAAGTTGTTGCTGTAATTGTTTTTCACATGAAAGTATCCGTATCTCATGAGACCCGGGCCTCTTACATACAGGTTCTCAAAATAATTGTTGGCGATTGTCATGTGGGGATAGCCGTCATATTGATGCTGCGCATCATCTGGGTACCCTAAAATCAAACCATATTTATGATTCGCGAATTTTGAATTGCTGATCGTGATATAATCTGCTGATTTTCCGATATACACGAGCTTGTCCAAATCACTGCCGCTTGCACTATAGCTATGGCCTGAGAATGTGACGTGGTCAATCCAATAGTTGATGCCGGAATCTAAATAAAGCTGAATATCATTATTTCCGTTAATCTGCGGACTGTGTTCAAATGTCAGGTTTTGAAAAATGACGTTTCCAGAGGCTGATGAAGTGGTGAAATAAATATTTTTCAGCGTTTTTTTCGCATAAGAGCCTACGAGTGTTTTATTTGAGCCAATGGTGACTGTTGTTTTCGCAGATGCAGAAAGATCATTTTGAAGCACTAAAATTTTCGGAGTTGATCCTCCTAGATGGGTTTTTAAATCATTTACGCTTTGAATGTAAACAATTTGGCCGTTTTTTCCGCCCGTTGTGCTCGCTTTAGAAATGCCTTTTTCATTTTTAGCATTTCCGGCAAATCCCAAAAGGCCATTCGTTGAGGTATTTGGAAAATCAACGGCGCCAAACGCTTTCCCAGGCAAGAGAACCAATAGCAAACTGAACATGGCCAACCATAAACAAAATCGTTTCATTACATATGCTTCCTTTCAATTTTAATAAATTTCCTCGTGAGGATTATTATTACAGCAAATGGAAAGGAATAATAGGTTCTATCTTCCTAATTAATGCCGGGGGATTTAAAAATATAGAGAGCATGCTAAAAGGCACACTGACAATTGAAATAGAAGAAAGGATGGATACACCGTTGACTGCAGCAGCTTATCGAAACACCTTGCTTTCACTTTTATGTTTAACAGCTGGAATCGTGGATGTAATCGGGTATTTAAGCCTAGGGCATGTGTTCACAGCTAATATGACTGGAAATATTGTATTACTTGGGTTAGCTATCGGCAAATCCCTTCAGGTCACTGTTTTTAACTCCCTGACTGCTCTAATCGGATTTATAATTGGGGTGATTATTTCAACAATGATGGTCGGAAAGGCAGAAAATATCCTTTGGCCTTCTGCTGTGACAAAAGCGCTTGCACTTGAAGCTTCCATTTTATTTATCTTTGCTTGTCTCTCCTATTATTCGGCTTTTGTTCCTTTGTACATCTTTATTATTCTTTTGAGCATTTCCATGGGGATTCAAACCATAGCAGCCAAAAAGCTGGGAGTCGCAGGCATTTCTTCAACTGTGTTGACTGGAACAATGGCTTCTCTTTTAGAGGATTTGTCGGGCCGTGTGTTTTTTAAGAAACAAAAGAAGACATTCTTAAGAGATGCTGTGTTAAGAGCGCTGGCTATTATCTTATATTGTGTGGGCTCTATTATTGTGGCTTTAGCGGAGCCGAATTTTCATAATATGATCATTTGGGTGCCTATTGTGCTGATATTTGGCATCATGATGACAGCTAAGTTGAAACTGAGCGGGGAAAAATAAAGTTTCCTGCTTAGCTGTTACCAGGTTGATTGCTATGTGAAAAATAGTACAGCATATCAAAAAAGTCATTCGGCTGATGAGATACTTATTCATTCGTATTGATTTTTTGATAAAACACTTCCTTGGATAGATGAATGATAGTGAATCTGTCATGAAATATCTATGAATCTATTTCCTCTTTCAAACCAGACGGATTGAGCTTTACAATGATAATGATTCTCATTTGAAGTCTGAGTTGAGGAGGATACGTATGAAAAAGAAAATCAATGCAATTGCTGGTGTGCTTTTATTGATGATCCTTTGTTTTTCCCGGCAAGCTTATGCAGCATATGATGACCTGCACGAAGGCTATGCAACGTATACAGGGTCAGGTTATTCCGGGGGAGCCTTTCTGCTGGATCCCATTCCTTCCGATATGGAGATTACGGCCATAAACCCGGCAGATCTCAATTATGGAGGAGTGAAAGCGGCACTAGCAGGCTCTTATTTGGAAGTCCAAGGGCCGAAAGGAAAAACGATTGTATACGTTACCGATTTGTATCCTGAAGGCGCTCGCGGGGCTCTCGATTTATCGCCTAATGCCTTCAAAAAAATCGGCAATATGAAAGACGGAAAAATCAATATCAAATGGCGTGTTGTCAAAGCCCCAATCACCGGCAATTTTACGTACCGGATCAAAGAAGGCAGCAGCAGGTGGTGGGCTGCAATCCAAGTCAGAAATCACAAGTATCCTGTTATGAAAATGGAATATAGTAAAGGCGGAAAGTGGATCAACATGGAGAAAATGGACTATAACCATTTTGTCAGCACTAACGTAGGGACGGGCCCTCTCACAGTCAGAATTACTGACATCCGCGGAAAGGTTGTGAAAGACACAATACCGAAGCTGCCTGAAAGCGGATCATCCAATGCATATACAGTGCCGGGGCATGTACAGTTTCCTGAATAAAAAGTATGAAACAGCGGACCTTTTCCCGCTGTTTTGTATATAAGAGATATCAATCATCAACATCTGCATGTAAAAACGCTTTAATCACATTCACTAGCTCCTGCTTTGGATAACTGGTATACAGCCTGCTTGAAATCCGAATAGGATCTCCGAAAAAGTATCTTTCGTAATGCGTTTGCCTTGTGCCGAATGAGCTCATGGTTAAATCCCATGCCAAACGGAAAATTTTCACACGTTCTTCAGCATTTGTATTGGCTGCTTGAAGATATTGGTCAAGATCCTCCCGTATGTCTGAGTCAAACGCATTTTCTGTCGGCAGTGTCACCATTCCGCTAGCGCCAATTAACTGGATGATTTCAGTAAATCGAGGATATAGAGTAGGGCGGAAGAATCGAAATCATCTTCTGCACATATTTCCCGAGCCATGCAGCAGGCTGCCGACAGCAATGTGAAGCAAAGCTCGATGACAGGTAAGAGTGCGGAATCCATTACTGAATTATTAGACAGTATATCATCTGTTGCTGCAAATACAGGGAGCATAGCGGATCTTTCTTCTTCGATGAGGGACAAAGCTGAAATAGGATCTAAGTCCGTTAACAAAATGTTAGATCAGATGAAATTCATTGATAAATCTGTAGATTCAGCCGGCAATGGCTTGAAGGAATTAGTAGCGAGTACAGCAGAGATCAGCGATATATCTTCGCTAATCACAACTATTTCCGAGCAGACAAATTTATTGGCGCTAAATGCTGCGATCGAGGCGGCCAGAGCAGGAGAGCAAGGAAAAGGGTTTGCTGTAGTGGCAGAAGAAGTCCGGAAATTGGCGGACGAAACAAATAATTCTGCAAACCATATCCAATCGGTGGTAACAACCATCCAAAATGAATCGATAGAAACGGTAAATAATATTAAGGTTGTTCAAGAAAATGTGAGCTCAGGTATTGTTCTATCACAAGAGGCAACCGGAAATTTCAATGAAATCCTGAATCTGATTGAACAAGTCACTTCTCAAATACAAGAAGTCGCAGCGGCAACTCAACAGCTTACATCAGGCGTTGAAGTCATTCAGCATACGGTTCATACTTTAGCCGCCGGTACAAAAGAAACGTCTGCCAATACAGAAGCGGTTGCAAAATCATCACAGGAACAGCTGAATTCAATGGAGGAAATCTCCTATGCTGCAGAATCTTTATCCCAGTTGGCGGAAGAACTTCAAACTGTCATTAATCGTTTTAAATTTTAATGTGGTTACATGACGTAAAAACCCCATCTTATTCGGTGGGGTTTTTACTGGCTTTCGTGCGGTTGTTTCTTAAAACGGAGCTAACATGCTTCTTTTAAGTCAGCCTCGTTTGATCAAAATTAGTCCAAATTTTGATCGATTGTCCCTTCAAAATAGTCATCGCTGACTTGCTCATGAGTTTCAGCCAATCCTTTTTCCAATTGCGAGCTTCCTTTATAATCTGAGGGATTAAAATATCTTCCAGCCACATCCGTAGTGTCATTGATGTTTTCTTTATTATGAGCTTGGGTTTCAGCTTTTACATTCTCTGAATCATCACTTACATTTAAAGATTGCTGAAAATCATATTCCTTGTCTAATGAAGAAAATCTTTTGTAGTCATCCGGTCTGTCTGCTCCATTTTTTTGAGCCACTTTACTCACTCCAGACTATTGAAATTTTACTGTGTCTATGCCTTAAAGGCCAAAAACTTATTTCGCTCTTTTAGGATCAGAACCATGTTTTTTAGGATCATCTACTTTAAAAGCTGTTTCAGTTTCATGGTCATTTCTTATTTGTTCAATACTTGAATTTTGAATTCCTTTTTTACTCATTGATGTCACCCCTTTACGAAAAGTGTTGAAATATCAACTCTTCTTATTCTGTCTGTTGGAAAGCTATTCATTCCCTTTTTTTTCGTTGATTCCCCCCATTAGGAAAAGAGCCAGTTTTATGTCAGGCGTATATTTGTCATTTTTGAAACCTTTCATTCGTACATTGCGTATATGAAGAGGCTGTAAAGAACTGGGGACATTTTGTTTTGATGTGACAATCTTACTTATCATAAAGAGGAGAAATCGAAAATGATTATGGTGAAAAATGGAGATTCGATAAAGGTTGTATTTGTGTTTCAAAAAAGCGAACAGATTGAAGAAGTTGAGAGTTGAGCTAAACTCAGCACAGTTGTCTGCTTTATTACACTCAAATCAGGTATGGATCGAAACGTTCAGCCAGAACCTCAAAATTGAAAACACCGTTTGGTCTTACGGCAATCATCATGTATCTTTACAAGTTTATTTAAAATAGAAAATGGTGACTAGATTGAGAGCATCCGCCGCATTACAGTTTCTTTAGTGTGTCCATGTCCATTAATCACAAAATAGTGCTATAAGATTGTTGAAATCTTCACAGTTACCTTTACAATAGCCTATATAGAGCGCTTTCGAAATCATGCATGTTTTTAGCTGGCCACTTGTGCGGAGAAAGAGGTTTTTAGCAAAATGAAAACTACAATCTATGATGTGGCAGAAAAAGCCGGTGTATCCATTTCAACAGTTTCAAAAGTGATCAATCACCAGCCGGTTGGGATGAAATCAAAACAAAAAGTGCTGGATGCCATGCAAGAGCTGAATTATAAGCCAAGTGTGCTTGCATCAGCATTAACTGGGAAACGGACTTCGACAATAGGATTCCTTTTACCGGATATAGCTAATCCGCTGATTGCAGAAATGGCACGCAGAGTAGAGGATCGGGCACACGAATATGGATTTAATCTCGTCATTTGCAGTACAGATTTAAAATCAGAGAAGGAAGAGAGATACGTCTCATTATTAAGGCAGAAGCGTGTGGACGGGTTTATTTTAGCCGGGGGGTTTCGAAATAAAGAGGTTATTCATGAGTTAATCCGCGACAACATACCCGTTATCCTTCTTTCGGAATCACAGCCATACTCATCTGTTACAACAGTTACGGTTGATAATTTCCTGGGAGGGTATGAATTAGCCGCACATTTAATTTCGCTTGGCCACACAAGGATTGCGGTCGTTGCAGAGGACAATGCAAGCAGCCGGGAACGAATTCGCGGATATTCACAGGCATTACAAGAGTCTGATCTTGATGTTCACGAAGGTCTGATTGTTGTAACAGATTCAACGGCCGAATCCGCACAGACTATGGCCTCTTCATTATTACAATCTTCTAATCCGCCTACGGCTATAATTTGTTGTAATGATATATTGGCGATTGGAGCCCTTCTTGCTGCACGAGAAAAGCATGTGCAGGTTCCCGAAGAACTTTCCATTACGGGCTTTGATAATACACTGTTATCAAAAAGCAGTGATCCTCCTTTGACAACAGTTGAAGTCCCTGTCCAAAGTATGTGTTCACAGGCAGTGGATTTACTGATCGGGGAGATAGAAGGTAAAGCTTCAGAAAAACAAAAAATTTTAGTATTGCCGAAATTAATTGTCCGAAAATCCACGAGCTGTCTTCGCTGAAGCTTTGAATTATGTTCTATTTATTTAGCAGCTGGTTTATGAACCGCTGCTTTTTTGCTGTTGGCCAAAAGAAAATCGAAAAAACGAAAAGTCAAAGCTGTTCGGGTTCAGCTTATTTTTTTGCCAAAAATATTTACAAAATATACTGAATATTATACAATTAGCTAGCAATTAAAGAAAGCGCTTTCGATTTGTTATTGCACGGTCTGTTAGTAAAGTCTAACCAAACATTTAAAGATTATAATATAAAGCGCTTTATATTATGGGTGCTGCAATGATGAATAATAACTTATACAAACCGCTGCTGTTAAAACAAAGGAAAATGGATGTTGTTTTAAACCAATATGTGATCCTCCTAAAAGAAAGCGCTTTATTTAAATGGTTTATCAATTAAAAATTTGATTAGAGGTGTTGGGAATGAGTATTCACATTGCTGGTGCGCCTTGCTGCTGGGGTGTAGATGATCCGAAAAATCCATTTCTTCCGCCATGGGAGAGAGTGCTGCAGGAGGCATCACAAGCCGGTTATAAAGGGATCGAGCTGGGTCCGTACGGCTATATTCCGATGGACGTCGAACGAGTACGAGCGGAGCTTTTTAAAAACAATTTGTCCATTATTGCCGGTACCATTTTTGATGATTTAGTAACGTCGTCTAATTTAGAACATTTGCTGCAGCAGGCAGACGATATATGTTCTCTCATGACAACACTCCCTTTCTCTTTGCAGGAAAAAAAGGGGGGCTTTACACCGCCTTATTTGGTCCTGATTGACTGGGGTCATGACGAAAGAGATTATAAGGCGGGGCATCCTGATCAAGCGAAACGGTTATCTAAAAAGGATTGGGACTGCATGATGTCTCATATTCGGACAATCGCGGTTCGGGCGTGGGAGCGGTATGGCGTGCGGGCCGTCATCCATCCTCATGCAGGGGGATATATTGAATTTGAGGATGAGATTCAGCAATTACTAAAGGATATACCATATGATATTGCGGGGCTTTGTCTTGATACAGGTCATTTATATTATTCAAAGATGGATCCGGAACAATGGCTGCGGGACTATGCAGACCGTGTCGACTATATCCATTTTAAAGACATTGATGAACATGTTTATCAACAAGTAATGGGTGAGCATATCCGCTTTTTTGATGCTTGCGCAAAAGGAGTCATGTGTCCGATCGGACAAGGAATTATTGATTATGAAGCGATTTACAAGTTGCTAAAAGACATTCACTATCACGGCTACATTACGATCGAACAGGAACGTGATCCGAGAAACTCTGATACTAGTTTAAGAGATGTCAGCCAGAGCATTGCTTATTTAAAAAAACTTGGTTATTAGCAGGGGGGAACCAGGGTGATTAATGGTGAAAAAATGGTAGAAAGACCGATACGCTGGGCAATGGTAGGAGGCGGCCGGGGAAGTCAGATTGGATACATTCATCGTTCGGCGGCATTGCGTGATCATCACTTCCAATTGGTTGCAGGCGCATTTGATATCATACCGGAACGGGGAAAGGAGTTCGGTATGAACTTGCATGTTTCTCCGGAACGCTGTTATACAGATTACCGGAAAATGTTTGAAGGAGAAGCAAAACGTGAAGACGGCATTGAGGCTGTGTCTATTGCAACTCCCAATGGCACACATTATGAAATCTGCAAAGCAGCTCTGATGGCGGGGTTACATGTCGTATGCGAAAAACCTCTTTGTTTTACGGTCGAAGAAGCAAAAGAACTAGAATGTCTTGCAAAGAAAAACAACCGAGTCGTCGGTATTACATATGGCTACTCGGGGCATCAAATGATAGAACAGGCACGCCAGATGATCGCTAACGGTGAATTAGGGGACATTCGCATGATTCACATGCAATTTGCACACGGATTCCACTCTGATCAGGTGGAATTGCAAAACGTTAGCACGAAATGGCGTGTAGACCCGAAGTTCGCAGTCCTAGCTATGTACTAGGTGACTTAGGCACTCATCCACTATTTTTATCTGAAGTGATGCTGCCGAAACTGAAAATAAAAAAATTATTGTGTACAAAGCAAAGCTTTGTAAAAAGCAGAGCACCACTTGAGGACAATGCTTATACGATTATGGAGTATGATAATGGCGCGGTCGGCATGGTGTGGTCTTCTTGTGTAAATGCCGGATCAATGCATGGCCAGAAAATTCGTGTGATCGGTTCCAAAGCAAGTATTGAATGGTGGGATGAACAGCCCAACCAGCTGCGTTTTGAAATACAGGGAAAACCTGTACAGATTTTAGAGCGCGGAATGGGGTATTTATATCCGGAAGCATTACAAGATGACCGGATTGGAGGCGGGCATCCAGAAGGTTTGTTTGAAGCGTGGTCAAATCTTTATTCACGGTTTGCCGTAGCAATGGAGGCTGCAGATCAAGGGAAAGAATTGAATGACATGTGGTATCCAGGAATTGAAGCAGGTGTGGAAGGAGTACGCTGGGTGGAAAACTGCGTTCGATCCGCGGATAAAGGCGCAGTATGGGTGGACTATCAATAACATCAAGATCATAATGTTTGTCAATCAGCAGGTATTAGTGTGGAAAGAGATGTGGTTTTGATCAGTATTACCGCTTATGGGTAATGTTTTAGTGATGGTGACTCTATACAACTGAAACTGTGGGAGCGAGTGATGATCTCGCTCTCCCAGATTTTATTCACCCTGGTGTTTCTCAACTAAAGTGAATGTCCATTCTTTTAAGAGATGTTTCTGCACATACTTTTTCCCGTTTATCTCAATGTAAGGCAGGTCTGTCATGTCTCCGGCTAACTGTTTTGCCTCAGTTGCAGTTATTCCTAAAAAATGTCCGATGTAAAAGTAAATATCTCGTTCTTTTATAAGCAAGGTATCACTTTTTTCAACTGCTTTTGGATGGTTCATTTGCTTTAAGCCTTCACCGATAAAATAGCCAGCCAAAGCAATACCGATTCCTAAAAAAACGTCCATATGCATGCCTCCATTATGTCGATGTTATGTTATACGGGCTTGGCATACCCCGGGTTTCAATATCACCAAAAAAAACCGCCAGAATGTGCTCTGGCGGTTTTTCGCTCATGCTTTTTCAATCTGCACGCGGCCTGAAAAAAAGGTAGCGCCGCCGCCCATATCGGATAAGCGATCCGGGGTAAGTGCGTTTACAAGCTGTTTTTTTCCTGGTTCATCCGCCCATAATCCTTGACTGACGACAACACCGGGCAGCACTTGTTCCCCGACTGCAGCGGTCAGCTCGCATTCTCCGCGGCTGTTCCAAATTCGTACAGGATCCCCATCAGCGATTCCATGTTCATCAGCATCTTTTGTATTGATAAAGAGTTTTGGCGTCTTTTCAAGCTTGATGTGTTTTTCATTGTTCGAAAACGTTGAGTTTAAGAAATTATGGTTTGGCGCCGGAACATACATAAACGGATGTTCATTATCGGATACAAGAGGCGTATATGTCGGTAAAGCCGGGAAGCCGTCTTGTTTCATTTTTTCTGAATATAATTCTATTTTTCCGCTTGGTGTCGGGAGTTTGCCTGGAAACAGCGGCTTTTCGCGTTTCGCTTTCATAAATGAGTGTTTAGAAAGTGAATCGTAATCAATCTCCGCTAAATACGGATTATCAGGATGGTCAAGTGCCTGGCGGATTAATTCTTCATCTGAATCTTTGAGCTCCTGGTCTGTGAATCCCATTGCTTCAGCCAGAAGACGGAATACCTCAGTGTTAGACTTGCTTTCTCCGTATCTCTCAATCACCGGCTGCTGAAGCTGAATGTAATGGTGCCAGTAGGAGGTATAAAAATCAGTATTTTCAAAAGCGGATGTTGCAGGCAGTACAATGTCCGCATATGCAGCCGTTTCCGTTAAAAACAAATCATGAACCACAGTAAACAGGTCTTTCCGCAGCAAGCCCTGTCTGACCTTGTTCGCTTCTGGCGCGACGACGGCCGGGTTCGTTCCGTAAATAAATAGAGAGCGAATAGGCGGATCTGTTTCCAAAAGCACCTTGCCAAGCTGATTCATATTAAACGATCTCGGTGTGCGCCCTTTCAGTAAGTCAGGGCGCTGCAACGCATTTGTGTTATATTCTAAAATTCCGCTGTTATGCTTGATTGCGCCGCCTCCTGTGTGCAGCCATTGGCCAGTGATCGCCGGAAGACAGGCAATCGTCCTTACAATCATCCCGCCGTTATCGTGATGCTGGGGTCCGTTTCCGATTCTGATAAAAGAAGGGGAGGTTTCCCCGTACATTCTTGCCAGCTGGTAAATATCTTCGGTGCTGACACCGGTGATCAGTGATACCTTTTCCGGATCATACTGTTTCACGTGTTCACGGAGCTCTTCATAGCCAACCGTGTATTCAGACAGAAATGCTTCATTATGAAGGTTTTCTTTAAATAAAATGTGCATGATGCCAAGAGCAAGTGCGCTGTCAGTTCCCGGCTTTATTGGAATAAACCAATCTGCGAGACGCCCTGTCTGATTTTTATGCACATCAATCACAACAATTTTGGCACCTTGTTTTCGTGCTTTTTGAGCGATTGTAATCTGATGCATGTTTGTGCTGACCGCGTTGATACCCCAAAAAATAAATAGTTTCGTATGAATGGTTTCCTCAGGATCAATCCCCGCACTTATACCCATTGTATATTTATAGCCCTCAGATCCCGCTTTGCTGCAAATCGTCCGTTCAAGCTGGCTTGAACCCATTCGGTAAAAGAAACGGCGGTCCATACCTTCCGCTGTTAATTTCCCCATATTTCCGTAAAAGCTGTACGGAAGTATGCTTTCAGCTCCCTCTTCATCAATCAGCTGCTTCCAGCGGGAGGTAATGGTATCAATTGCCTCTTCCCAAGAAATTGGTTCAAATATCGCCTGGCCTTTCGCACCTGTCCGTTTAAGCGGTGTAGTCAGCCGCTTTTTATCATAGATGCGCTCCGTCATGTTCCTGACTTTGTTGCAGATGTTTCCGGCCGTGACAGGATGATCGGGATCGCCTTGCACTTTTACAATTTTTCCGTCTTTTTTATGTATTAACAATCCGCACTGATCCGGGCAGTCCAGCGAGCAAACGGATTTGAGAATGCCGTTCTGTTGTGTGGCAAAAGATTTCATGTGGCCCTGTTCCTCTCTCTAGTTAGATATTTTGTAAGAATTATAACACTTCCGATGATAACGTCAATTCTGAAAAAAAGAGATTGACATCAATCTGAGACTTCTTTATGATAAACGTATTCTTTATTCCGAAAATTACATACTCAACATTTTCTATCCAGAGAGGTGGAGGGACTGGCCCTATGAAACCTCGGCAACATTATTGTGCCAATTCCAGCAAGCGACAGCTTGAAAGATAGGAAAGCAAGGTTTATACCGGCGTCTGCCTGTAACAGAGCGCGCCTATATATGAATCTCTTTCCATCTTCGGAAAGAGATTTTTTTATGAAAAAATACGATGAAAAGGATGTTTTGCACCATGACGGTTTTGGTTACAGCACCGTACAACGAAGAAGGACGCAAAGAGCTTAAAAACTTGTTTGGCTCGGTTGCTTACCACTCCTGGAAGGAACAAGGCCGGGCATACCGGGAAAAAGAAATGATTCAGCTATTAAAAGAAACAAATGCGATAGGTTTGATTACAGAGCTTGATCAAGTTACAGACAGCGTATTTACATCTGTTCCAGATCTTTCATTTGTGGGCGTCTGCAGGGGAATGCCCTCCAATGTGGATGTGGCAGCAGCGTCAAAAAGGGGCATACCCGTTTTCTATACACCCGGGCGAAATGCACAAGCCGTGGCTGAAATGTTTATCGGGAATATGATTTCCTTTCTCCGCCATACCAGCACTTCAAATCAATGGCTGAAGGATGGGAAGTGGGACAGCGATTACTTGCAGGCTTATGTCAAATTTAAAGGAAACGAATTATCGGGAAAAACAGTCGGCATGGTTGGGTTTGGAGCAGTTGGGCAAAGGATTGCAAAACTCCTGACTGCGTTTGACTGTCAAATAAAGTATTACGATCCATACGTACAAGACGATCATCCGCTGTATCAAAAAGTATCTCTTAAAACGGTTTTTTCGGACAGTGATATCGTTTCTATCCATCTGCCTCGTACCGAGGAAACGCTTGGACTTATAGATCGGGCGTATTTTGATCTGATGAAAGAGAGTGCGATTTTCGTCAATACTTCAAGAGCGGTGGTAGTAAACCGTGAAGACCTTTTATCTGTATTAAAAAAACATAAAATCAGAGGGGCGATTTTAGACGTTTTTTATCACGAACCTCCAGAGGAATCGGATTACGAATTGATCTCATTGCCTAATGTTCTGGCAACACCGCATCTCGCTGGCGCAACCTTTGAAGTGGAGGATCATCATGTGGCGATCCTGAATGAAGCCCTCAAAAAGTGGAAGGATGAAAAAACTCTTAATATTCCGACATTGTATAACAAGGTCGAACTGAAAACAGGGGTATAAGAAAGGAGGCCGACAGAATGAAGAAACAAAAAGGCTATCTCGTATTTGATATCGGCACAGGGAATGCGAGAGTAGCAGTCGTGAGTGTGTCGGGCCGTGTTCAAACGGTTGAACGGGAGGACATTGTATATTCCACCGAGACACTTTACCCGGACAGCCGTTATTTTTCTCCTCAGGTGCTGTGGAAGCAAGTCATGAGATTGGCAAAACGTGCGCTTTCCCGTTCGAGTGATATTGACATCATTGGTTTGACATCGACGAGTCAAAGACAGGGAATTGTTCTGATCGATCAAAACGGCGAAGCTTTTCTCGGATTGCCGAACATTGATAACCGCGGGCGTGAGTGGGAGGGGAGCATACCCAATCAGCAGGAGATATACAGCCGCACAGGCCGCCTGCCAACCGCACTTTTTTCTGCGCTTAAGCTTTATGGTTTAAAACAGCGCCAGCCGTCTTTGTGGGAAAAAACGGCAAGTTTTACAAGCATCAGTGATTGGGTGACGTACCAGCTGAGCGGGAAATTGACATATGAACCATCACAGGCAACCGAAACCCTGCTGTTTGACGTAAAGCAAAACACTTGGTCAGAAGAGATGTGCGGCATTTTCGGCTTCTCCTCATCTATTCTTCCGCCTCTTGTAAGAGCGGGAACAGCGACTGGAACGATCACAAATGAGAATGCGTCCAAATTAGGGCTATCTATACATGCAAAGGTGGTAGCAGGGGGCGGGGATACACAGCTGGCTGTGAAAAGTACCGGCGCTGTGCTTGAGGACATTGTCATCGTATCAGGGACAACAACGCCAATCACCAAAGTTACTGCTGAGCATGACGATCTAAAATATAAAGCTTGGCTGAACTGCCATACAGATCAAGGACAGTGGCTTGTAGAAACGAATCCTGGCATTACCGGCCTGAATTATCAAAAATTAAAACAGATTTTTTACCCGAATGAAACGTACGATGTGATGGAGGAAGAGATGTCTGCACTTGCTAAAGAAGACAATGCATGTGTGGCGGCTCTCGGATCTTATTTGTCGGAAGAAAAGAATGCGTTAACCAGAGGCGGTTTTCTTTTTGATGCCCCGCTATCAGCGCATTTAAAGAGAGCACATTTTGTACGTGCGGCGCTGCAAGAGATCGCATTTTCAATCAAATGGAACTTTGACATATTAACAGAGGTTACTCCGTATGAACGTGACTATGTTTGGGTGTGCGGAGGAGGCTTTCAAAGCAAAACTCTCACTCAATATATTGCTGACCTTCTTCAGAAAAAAATCTATGTTCATGAGGGATTTCATCAGGCATCTGTCGTTGGTGCTGCTGTCATTTGCAATGAGACCTTTCAATTGACGGAAGAGATGTCAGCAAATGTCCGGGTGATAGAACCCCAAGACAGCCAGATTGAACCGGGCTTATATGAGGAATGGAAGCAAACGCAGCGCTTTTTCTCAAGTTCAGAAAGCAAAGTGCTAATATAAGGCGGCATATACTGCTGTTTTGAGGAATTATCTAATTTTCAGCTTTAACAAGGTAATACGGTAATGAATATAAGCATCTAAGGAGGAGACAGAAATGTTAGATAAAATCGGTATACCGAAGCGGCTTGCCTGGGGGTTTATAGGGGTTGTTTTGTTTATGATGGGAGACGGGCTTGAACAAGGCTGGCTCAGTCCTTTCTTGATCGAAAACGGGCTTACCGTTCAGCAATCCGCTTCCATTTTTAGTATATACGGGATATCCTTGGCTATAGCTTCCTGGTTTTCGGGTGTATGTCTGGAAGCATTTGGCGCAAAACGGACGATGTTTATGGGGCTGTTGTTTTATGTGATCGGTACAGCTGCCTTTATCGTATTTGGATTTGAACAGCTAAACCTTCCTGTAATGTATGTGACTTACTTCGTAAAAGGTTTAGGCTACCCGCTTTTTGCATACTCTTTCTTGACATGGGTCATTTACAGAACACCGCAAAACAAGCTAAGCACGGCTGTCGGCTGGTTTTGGATTGCATATTGCCTGGGCATGTTTGTGTTCGGTGCTTGGTACTCAAGCTACGCGATCAAAGCGTTCGGTTATTTGAACACGCTTTGGAGCTCTATTTTCTGGGTATGTCTTGGTGCATTTTTCGCATTGTTTATCAATAAAGACCGTTTTGAAAAGAAGAAAGAAAAAAGATCAGAAACAGCCGAGGAGCTTTTAAAAGGGGTTACGATTCTATTTACAAATCCGCGCGTGCTTACAGGCGGAATCATCAGAATTATCAACAGCATTGGTACATATGGTTTCCCAGTCTTTTTGCCGATGCACATGGCTCAGCATGGAATTTCAACCAATGTGTGGCTGCAGATTTGGGGAACGATTTTTCTGGGGAACATTGTGTTCAACCTCATCTTTGGCATTGTCGGCGATAAGTTCGGCTGGAAAAATACCGTTATTTGGTTCGGCGGAGTCGGCTGCGGCATTTTCACCGTCCTATTATATTATGCACCTGTTTTCTCCGGCGGAAGTTTAGCGGTTGTCAGCGTGATCGGCTTTATTTGGGGAGGTTTGCTGGCAGGCTATGTGCCGATTGGTGCAATTGTGCCGACGGTGGCCGGAAAAGACAAAGGAGCGGCCATGTCTGTATTGAATTTGGCTGCAGGTTTATCAGCGTTTGTCGGCCCTGCGCTCGCTTGGCTGTTCATCGGTCTCATCGGGGCGCAAGGTGTTGTCTGGATCTTTGCGATCCTTTATCTTGCGAGTGCGGTCATGACAAAATGCATTCATATACCTGAGGAAAAAGCAGTACAGGAGGAAACGACTCCTCAATATGCATCTTAATCAGGAAGCGTCCTGTTTCAGGGCGCTTTTTATGATTTATTTAGTAATGTAAGGGTTCCCATGATTGTAACAGCATTTACCAATATGCATCTTTGTAAGTTATATAAGTATAAGAGGTGAAAATCTTGCAGGAAGTGGTCAAGAATCAAGACGCCATGTCTGGTGCAGATCATGAATAGGACATTTTAAAGGGAAGGGCATATACGTGCACAGACAAGAAAATACCGTTATTCTCTTGATTTTAAAGTAGAGTACACATTTGTATCATAAGGGACTCCATTTTGATACATGTAGTGTCTTAAGACTCCTTCTTTTTGAAATCCCATTTTTACGAGCAGGCGATTTGATGCTTCATTTTCGGTAAATACGACTGCGCCGATACGTGTCAGTCCAAGGGCAGAAAATCCGTAGGATACGGCCTTTGAAATGGCTTCTGATGCAAATCCGTTTCGCCAATGCGCCGGGATGATTTCATAACCGATCTCTGCACGCCTATGCTTGTGGGCCAAAGCATGAAAGCCAATCGTTCCAATCAATTCTTTAGTGTCTCTTCTCTCAATTCCCCACCGTATACCCCTTTTTTCTTGATAAAGGGCGGCAAACGTTTGAGCCATTAAAATGGCTTGTTCTTTAGATTCCATGCTTTCAATTCCGTAATAGCGGGTCACCTCAGGGTTGGAAAAACAAGCAAAAATGGCTTCTGCATCTTGATCTCTGATTTGTCTAAGTGTAAGCCGATCCGTTTCTAATACAGGAAACATTTCACCACTCCCAGTTTGCGTTTTCGTTTATCATATCTCCTTTATTTCTTCTTTTCTATAGTGAAATCAAACCTGAGGAAGCAAAGGCACGAATTTGTTTTTCTAGCTGCTCTTTGTTTTTGTTGAATTGTTTTAAACGATGGCCGTTTGCGCCTGATGGGTGGGGAAAGCCGCGAAGGCAGAAAAACTTCTGGAGACTGTGCTCGCTGATCAGTGCTTCACATACTGTTTCGGCTGCTTTTCCAAGCGGAATGAGAAGAGCCGGCCTGGTCATGTTATTAAGCTCCGCAGGGAAGTTGTCAAAAGCATAGGTGCTTAGGATAGGAGAGCGAGAAATAGCCGGTCTGTATCCGGTATAGTTTTTTAGCTGAATGAAGGCAGGATATTTGATAACGGAAGTGGTATGAAGCATATGACGCAAGTCTCCAAAAAGCTGTGAGGCGCATTGAATGCCTAAAGCCTGCGGCAGCCCGCATAAATTCAGCATGTTGATCAGGTTATCCCTCATTGAACCGGAAAGACCCGCTGCTTTTTTCGTGTCTACTGCCATTTGCTCAAGAGACCGGCCGCGCCGCAGGCTTTCTACGGCGGTTTCGTATGCTGTTTTCATTTGAAAAAACCCCGGCGTGATTCCAGCAATTACAATTGCGGCATTATGATTGATATATTCATTATGAGGTGAATAGTAGATGCCAAGTTCATTTTCTTGATGGAGACGAAATGAAGAAACGAGTAAATCGGACTTTGTAAGTGATGAAGGAAGAGAATGCAGTTTCTCTGCGAACTCCTTTAAGCAGCGGCGGTTTACAATCATGCATAGTCCTCCTTAAAAATGATATCCCATTGTCCATTCTGAACGTAACAAGGGGATATCATTCATCTTTATCTGCTATTTAAATGTCCTGCCTTCCACACCTCTTTGACTGCTTGAGGAACTTCTTTCACTTCAGCTGTAGTTTGTTGAAAAACGGTTTTTTTCATTTGGATATCCTGCTGAATCTTCTTTTGTTTTTGCGTCAGCAGCTCCGTCTCCGTTTTTAATCCTTCGACTTGTTTTTGCATTGCCTGCGTAACAGAGGTGAGCTTCTTTAGTGCGGGATCTATTTTTTTCTTGTTTTGAATCACATTAACCCCTAAGATAATGATCGAAATAGCCAATACTGCGATGCTGATATAAACAATAACCATATGTTCACTCCTTTTCTTTTGTCATTACCCTGTTTCCGCTTTTTTAATCAAAGAAAATATGTTTTCACAGTTCGTTTGATTTGCGTATTGGATTTATTGTACTTATAATGTGATATCGTACATATGTAAACAAAGAAAGGGTGCTTCAATTGCAAAGTTTACAAAATAAAACTGCACTGATCACAGGAGGGGGCAGAGGGATAGGCCGCGCTACAGCTCTTGCCCTTGCGAAAGAAGGCGTGAACATTGGGTTAATCGGCCGGACTGCCGCAAACGTTGAAAAAGTGGCTGAAGAGGTTAAAGCACTTGGTGTAAAAGCTGCATTTGCCGCTGCAGATGTAAAGGACGCGGACCAGGTTAATCAAGCTGTAGCTCAAGTAAAGGAACAGCTCGGTGATATCGATATCCTCATTAATAATGCTGGAATCAGCAAATTTGGCGGTTTCTTAGATCTGACAGCTGATGAGTGGGAAGATATTATTCAAGTCAACTTAATGGGTGTGTATCATGTCACTCGTGCGGTGCTCCCGGAAATGATCGAACGCAAAGCCGGAGATATCATTAATATTTCATCTACAGCGGGCCAAAGAGGAGCTGCTGTGACAAGTGCTTACAGTGCTTCTAAATTTGCGGTTCTCGGGTTAACAGAGTCTCTTATGCAAGAAGTGAGAAAGCATAATATTAGAGTCAGCGCGTTAACACCAAGCACTGTCGCTAGTGATATGTCTATCGAATTGAACTTAACTGATGGTAATCCAGAAAAGGTTATGCAGCCTGAAGATCTTGCCGAATACATGGTGGCACAACTGAAGTTAGATCCGCGAATTTTCATCAAAACAGCGGGATTATGGTCAACAAATCCGTAAAAAGAGAAGCCTGTCTTACGACAGGCTATTTTTTATTTAAACAGTATCCGCACTGGCAATGTTTAAAGCCAAAGCTATATATATTGGAACCGTTTTTACTTGAAGACAACAGTGAAAATCAGTTAAAATAGAACTAAATAAACTATGTGCCAAATGTTCACTATATATTTTTATTCCACTCCACTCATAAACAGTAAACACAAGAATACTGAATAACCTATCTTTAATAAAGAGGAAATCAATAGATTAAAATTGAATATTTAGTACATAGTGTTCTCAGTTGACAGAAAAAGGAGTGCATATGATGAAAGAAGAAAAAAGAAGTTCAACTGGTTTTTTAGTTAAACAACGCGCATTTTTGAAGCTTTATATGATAACAATGACAGAGCAAGAGAGACTCTACGGATTAAAGCTGCTTGAAGTGCTCCGGTCTGAATTTAAAGAGATTGGCTTTAAACCAAATCATACAGAAGTATATCGGTCTTTGCATGAGCTTCTTGATGACGGGATATTAAAGCAGATCAAAGTAAAAAAAGAAGGGGCTAAGCTCCAGGAAGTCGTCCTTTATCAATTTAAAGATTACGAAGCTGCCAAACTATATAAAAAACAGCTGAAGGTTGAGCTGGACCGCTGTAAAAAACTCATTGAAAAAGCGCTATCAGATAACTTTTGATATGAACAAACACTCGGCCCAGCAGCGGTTTCGGGTGTTTTATGCTTTTCATTACACATATTTGTCGAAACGTAACAATACAAATCAATAATGACGTTCAAACTTGACATCATTTCCTCACGTGGTAACATTTTAAACGTGTGAAAATGCGAACAAAAAAGCGAACAAAGGAGATGTTACCGATCTTTGATCAAAAGAAAGTAGCCTTTATAGGAGCAGGATCTATGGCGGAAGGAATGGTATCAGGTATCGTCCGCGCCAACAAAATCCCAAAACAGAACATCTGCGTTACAAACCGCAGCAATACAGAGCGATTAACTGAACTTGAACTTCAATATGGAATCAAAGGTGTTGCGCCAAATGAATTATGTATTGAAGACATGGATGTGCTCATTTTGGCAATGAAGCCAAAAGACGCCGAAAACGCTCTGTCATCCCTAAAATCACGTATTCAACCCCATCAATTAATATTGTCGGTCCTTGCCGGCATAACCACCTCTTTTATTGAACAATCATTGCTTCATGAACAGCCGGTTGTCAGAGTAATGCCCAACACATCCAGTATGATCGGCGCTTCTGCAACGGCCATTGCACTTGGCAAGTATGTGTCAAATGACATGCAAAAGCTGGCCGAAGCATTGCTCGGATGCATGGGTGAAGTCTATACAATCCAAGAAAATCAAATGGACATTTTCACCGGAATTGCCGGAAGCGGCCCCGCGTATTTTTATTATTTAATGGAATTCATTGAGAAGACAGCAGAGGAAGCTGGCCTCGATAAGCAGTTATCTCGAAGCATCGGCGCACAGACGCTTTTGGGTGCCGCAAAGATGCTCATGGAAACAGGAGAACAGCCTGAAGTTTTAAGAGACAATATCACGTCACCGAACGGAACGACTGCTGCCGGGCTGCAAGCCTTGAAAAAGAGCGGCGGAGGAGAAGCGATTTCTCAAGCGATTAAGCATGCGGCTAAGCGTTCCAAGGAAATCAGCGATGATATCGAAAAAACAGCAGCCCCGCTATCAGGAGTGATAAAGTGACGCCTGAAACAAACGTGAAAAGAGTCGTTGTGAAGATTGGAAGCAGTTCTTTAACAAGTCTTCATGGGGAAATCAGCATTCGAAAGTTAGAAGCATTGGTTGACCAAATCGTCAAACTCAAAGACGCCGGCTATGAAGTGATTTTGGTTTCCTCTGGCGCAGTGGCGGCAGGATATCGAAAGCTCGGATTTATCCAAAGACCCGAGAAGCTTCCCGAAAAACAAGCATCAGCTTCAATCGGCCAGGGCCTTCTCATGGAAGCTTATTCAAAGCTGTTTTTAGCACACGGGTATGTTGCATCCCAAATTTTAATTACGAGAAGCGATTTTTCTGATGAATACCGATATAACAATGTGCGGAATACAATGAATGTACTGCTCGAACGCGGCATCATCCCGATCATAAACGAAAATGATACAGTTACTGTCAATCGGCTCAAGTTTGGTGACAATGATACGCTCGCAGCGAAAGTCGCGGGGCTCATTGATTCGGATATGCTTGTCATTTTATCAGATATAGACGGACTATATGACGGCAATCCGCGCACAAATCCAGAAGCGAAAATGATACAGCGGGTGAGTGAGATAACGCCTGACATTGAAGCGTGCGCGGGTGACACTGGCAGCGGCGTTGGTACCGGCGGCATGCGCTCTAAACTTGATGCGTTTAAAATCGTAATGGCATCTGGCATTAAAGGATTTCTTGGTCAGGCAGATGTCAGCGACATTTTATTTCAAGCTGTTCATGAAGAGGCGAAAGGCACCTATTTTGAAGCAGAGGGAACACTTTCATTGAACCATAAGGAGCAGTGGATCGTTTTTAATTCCGGGCCTGAAGGTGAAATTATTGTATCAGATGGTTATTCACGAGAAATAACAAACGGCCAATCGAGTTTGTATCTGGACGGTGTACAGGAGATTAAAGGAAGTTTCAAAAGCGGATCTGTTGTTAGGCTGATCGATGCACAAGGAATAGAAATCGGACTCGGAATCGTCAATTATTCTTCTGTACAGCTTCAAGAACCCGATAAGAAAAAAGAGCTGATCAAAAAAGCCGTAATTGATCAGGAAGCATTTGTATGCCATGTGGATTTATCCTTGCCTGTATATTAATTTTCAGCAAAAAACCCGAGCTTCTAGAAGGAAGCCCGGGTTCGTTTTTTTATTGATACTGCTCCAGCTTAGAAAAGAATTGAATGACAAACTCATAAAAGTCATTCGCAGAAGGAGCAAGCTCTCTGTTTTTCGGTTTAATGATTCCGACAGTCCGTTTCACTTGAGGGAACTCAATTGGGATTTTTACAGTAAAACGAGGTGTCGTCTCAGCAAACGTGCTTTCGGGCAGAAGGGTAACGCCCATTCCCGCGGACACCAATCCTTTAATCGCATCCAAATCCTCACCCTCCGTAGAAACGAGAGGAGCAAAGCCGGCTTGTTTGCAAGCATCAATTGCCATTTTTCTAAGGACAAATCCTTCCGGGAACAATACAAATTGATCGTTGCGCAAGTCGATTAAATGAACCGTTTTCTGTTTGGCAAGCGGATGATTTAAGGGAACAAGCGCGTAAATTTTTTCTGTGAATAAAATGTTCCCTGTTATGTCTGGAAAATTCGTTGGCACCGGTCCTAATAAGGCCAAATCAATATCGCGGCTTCTGACAGCTTCAATCAGAAATTTATAGGATCCTTGACGCAGCAAAAATTCGACGTGCGGGTATTCTTCTTTAAATGCTGAAATCACAGTCGGCAAAAGCTGGCTGGCAAGGCTTGTAGGAAAGCCAATCTTAACCGTTCCGCGATGCGGGTCTAGATACTCATCAATTTGTTCTTTCGCATAATCGATGGCTTTCATCGCTGTTTTCACATGAATTAAAAATTCTTTACCGATTGGCGTAAGTTTGATATTTCTCCCTTCACGTTCAAATAAAGTCACATTTAGTTCTTCTTCAAGATTTGCAATTTGTCTGCTGATTGCTGATTGGGCCACATGCAAATGATCGGCGGCTTCTGAAACGTGTTCTCTATCAGCCACCTCCATAAAATAACGCAGTTGGCGTAGCTCCATATTTGTCTCACATCCATCTATCTCATTTTGAGATTCTTTTGATCTAAATTATATATTGTTTATATCGTTTTGAAAACCTACAATAAACATAGAGTTGTTAGATTTTATGACCGGTATTATCGGAAATTGATCGGGGGAGAGGAATTATGACGTACAATCAAATGCCAAAAGCTCAAGGTCTCTACCGTCCTGAATTTGAACATGATGCATGCGGAATCGGCCTATATGCGCACTTAAAGGGCAAGGCGACACATGACATCGTCAAACAAGGGCTTAAGATGCTTTGCCAGCTAGACCACAGAGGAGGCCAAGGCAGTGACCCGGATACAGGAGACGGAGCCGGCTTACTGGTTCAAATCCCTGATGCTTTCTTTAGGAAAGAGTGCAAAGACATCAATCTGCCGGAAAAAGGGCATTACGGGGTAGGAATGGTCTTTTTCTCACAGAAGGAAGAGGAAAGAAAAAAAATTGAAAAGCAAATCAATGCACTGATTGAACAAGAAGGCCAAGTCGTTCTTGGATGGAGAACTGTACCTGTAAATGTCGGAAAAATCGGAACAGTGGCACAGAAAAGCTGCCCGTTTGTCCGTCAGGTATTTATCGGTGCAAGTTCTGATTTGAAGGACAATTTGTCTTTTGAACGAAAATTGTATGTCATTCGTAAACAGGCTGAAAACTGGGGAGTAACGGAGGGTCTTGATTTTTATTTTGCCAGTCTTTCAAGCCAGACCATTGTGTATAAAGGCCTTTTAACACCTGAGCAAGTTGATGCGTTTTATTCGGATCTGCAAGATGAAGCATTCGTTTCTGCTTTTGCACTTGTACATTCACGCTTCAGCACCAACACATTCCCTACATGGGAAAGAGCGCATCCAAACCGTTATTTGGTTCACAACGGTGAAATCAATACCCTTCGCGGAAACATCAACTGGATGAGAGCCCGTGAGCAGCAATTTGTATCTGAAAGCTTCGGGGAGGACCTGAACAAGATTTTGCCGATACTAAACGCTGACGGCAGTGACTCTTCCATTTTGGATAACGCATTTGAGTTTTTCGTGATGGCTGGACGCAAACCGGCCCATACTGCAATGATGCTCATTCCTGAGCCGTGGACGGAAAATACGCATATGTCCAAAGAAAAAAGAGCGTTCTACGAGTATCATAGTTCCTTAATGGAGCCTTGGGACGGACCGACAGCCATTTCATTTACTGACGGAAAACAAATCGGTGCGATCCTTGACCGGAATGGTCTCCGTCCGGCACGTTACTACGTAACAAAAGATGATTATATTATTTTTTCATCTGAAGTAGGCGTTATTGAAGTTGAACAGGAGAACGTTTTATATAAAAACCGGCTTGAACCGGGGAAAATGCTTTTAATCGATCTGGAAGAAGGCCGAATTATTTCTGATGAAGAAGTCAAAACACAAATTGCAACCGAATACCCGTATCAAAAGTGGCTTGAAGAAGAGCTTGTCCAAGTGAATCCTGATCCGGAATCAAGAGAGGAAGAACAGTTTGCAGATCTCCTCACTCGCCAGAAAGCATTCGGATACACATACGAGGATATCCAAAAATATTTAATTCCTGTTATTAAAGAAGGCAAAGATCCTCTCGGTTCAATGGGAAATGACGCGCCGCTTGCTGTTTTGTCAGACCGCGCGCAATCGCTGTTTAACTACTTTAAGCAGCTGTTTGCCCAAGTAACAAACCCGCCAATCGACGCTATTCGTGAGCAGCTTGTGACATCTACAATGACCTGGCTCGGTGCAGAAGGCGATCTTCTTCACCCGAGTGAGCGAAACGTTCGCCGGATTAAACTGTATACACCTGTATTATCCAATGAACAATTTTACGCATTGAAAACGATTGTTCATCCTGATTTAAAAAGCCAAAAAATCGATGTGCTGTTTTCAGAGGATCTTGAACGCGGATTAAAGGACATGTTCACACAGGCAGAAAAAGCCATCAGTCAAGGTGTAAGCCTGTTAATTTTATCAGACAAAAAGATGAACGAACGCCTGACACCAATTCCGCCGCTTCTGGCAGTCAGCGCACTGCATCAGCATTTAATCCGCAAAGGTCTGCGTACGAAAGTCAGCATTATTGTGGAATCAGGAGAAGCACGTGAAGTGCACCACTTTGCAGCATTAATCGGTTATGGCGCGGATGCGATTAATCCGTATCTCGCTTATGCGACCTACAAACAGGAAATTGATGAAGGCCGCTTGGATATCAGCTATGAAGAAGCCGTCAGCAAATATGGAAAAAGCATTACTGAAGGTGTTGTAAAAGTCATGTCCAAGATGGGGATTTCAACTGTACAAAGCTACAGAGGCGCCCAAATCTTTGAGGCAGTTGGAATCAGCCAAGATGTGATTGACCGTTATTTCACGGGAACTGCATCACAGCTCGGCGGCATCGATTTGGACACCATTGCAGAAGAGGCCCAGCGCCGCCACCGGGAAGCGTATCAGGATGATTTCAGCAAAACGCTTGAACCGGGAAGTGACTTCCAATGGAGAAACGGCGGAGAGCATCACGCGTTTAACCCGAAAACAATTCACACCCTACAATGGGCGTGCCGAAGAAATGATTACACCCTGTTTAAACAATATACAAAAGCGGCAGATGAAGAACGCATCGGATTTTTACGGAACTTGTTCGCATTTGACGGAGACCGCAAGCCTCTGAAATTGGAGGAAGTTGAATCCGCTGAATCGATTGTCAAACGCTTTAAAACGGGTGCAATGTCATTTGGATCCTTAAGTAAGGAAGCGCACGAAGCTTTAGCGATCGCAATGAACCGTCTTGGCGGAAAAAGCAACAGCGGTGAGGGCGGAGAAGATCCAAAACGCTTTGTTCCAGATGAGAACGGCGATGATAGAAGAAGTGCGATCAAGCAAATTGCATCCGGCCGTTTCGGTGTCAAAAGCCATTACCTTGTCAATGCAGATGAGCTGCAGATTAAAATGGCGCAGGGCGCTAAGCCGGGTGAGGGCGGCCAGCTGCCTGGCAACAAGGTATATCCTTGGGTTGCCGATGTCCGCGGGTCAACGCCAGGTGTTGGATTAATCTCACCTCCGCCTCACCATGACATTTATTCAATTGAGGATTTAGCACAACTGATCCACGATTTGAAAAATGCCAACCGCGACGCAAGAATCAGCGTAAAGCTGGTATCAAAAGCAGGCGTAGGCACAATTGCTGCAGGTGTTGCCAAAGCGACTGCAGATGTCATTGTGATCAGCGGCTACGATGGAGGTACAGGCGCTTCTCCGAAAACCAGTATTAAACATACAGGGCTTCCGTGGGAGCTTGGCCTCGCAGAAGCACATCAAACATTAATGCTGAACGGACTTCGCGACCGTGTTGTATTAGAAACAGACGGAAAGCTCATGACGGGCAGGGACGTTGTGATGGCTGCCTTGCTCGGAGCTGAAGAATTCGGTTTCGCAACGGCTCCGCTAGTTGTACTCGGCTGTGTCATGATGCGTGCCTGCCATTTGGATACATGCCCTGTAGGGGTAGCGACACAAAATCCGGAGCTTCGCAAAAAGTTCATGGGAGATCCTGACCATATTGTGAACTATATGCTGTTCATTGCCGAAGAAGTTCGTGAGTATATGGCAGCGTTAGGCTTCAAGACATTTGATGAAATGATCGGCCGCACTGACGTACTTCATGTGAGTGAACGGGCGAAGGGGCACTGGAAAGCAAGCCAGCTTGATTTGTCTACACTTCTTTATCAGCCTGAAGGCGTACGGACATTCCAGTCGCCGCAAAATCATAAAATTGATCAATCACTAGATATCACAGCGATTCTCCCGGCCGTACAAGAAGCCATCGAATCTGGAAAAGAGGCTGATATTTCAATCAAAATCAACAATACAAACCGTGTAGCCGGAACGATAACGGGAAGTGAAATTTCGAAACGCTACGGAGAAGAAGGGCTTCCGGAGGATACGATCAAGCTGCAATTTACCGGATCAGCCGGACAAAGCTTTGGAGCTTTCGTTCCTAAAGGGATGACGCTTTATTTGGACGGAGACTCAAATGATTATGTCGGAAAAGGGCTTTCTGGCGGAAAAATCATCGTCAAGTCACCAGAAGGATTCAACTCTGATTCGGATGACAACGTCATTATCGGTAACGTTGCTTTCTACGGCGCGACAAGCGGAGAAGCATATATTAACGGACGTGCGGGTGAACGCTTTGCCGTTCGGAACAGCGGTGTGAATGTAGTGGTAGAAGGCATCGGCGACCACGGCTGTGAATACATGACAGGGGGCAGCGTTGTCGTTCTCGGTGATGTAGGCAAAAACTTTGCTGCAGGTATGTCCGGCGGAATCGCTTATGTTCTGGCCGAAGATGTAAAAGCGTTTAAACGCAAATGCAACCTTGAAATGATTTTATTTGAATCATTAGAGGATGAGAAAGAAATCGAACAAATTAAAGCAATGCTTGAAAAACATGCTGGGTATACAAACAGCCAAAAAGCACAAGACCTGCTTGATCAGTGGGAAGACAGCGTGAAAAAATTTGTCAAAGTCATTCCGAAAAACTATAAACTAATGCTCGCAAGCATCGAAGAGCAAAAAGCTGCAGGCTTATCAGATGAAGAAGCTGTCATGTTCGCATTTGAAGCAAACACGAAGCCAAAGCAGAAAACAGCATCATCGGGACAAAAACAAGCGGTAGTACAGTAAGGAAGGGGAGAGGAACATGGGGAAACCAACTGGATTTATGGAGATCAAAAGAGAAAAACCTGCTGAGCGGGACCCTCTCACTCGCTTAAAGGATTGGAAAGAATATTCTGCTCCTTTTTCAGAAGAAGCATCGAAACGGCAGGGGGCGCGGTGTATGGATTGCGGTACACCGTTTTGCCAGATCGGTGCAGACATTAACGGATTTACATCCGGCTGTCCAATTTACAATTTGATTCCTGAATGGAATGATCTTGTCTACCGGGGCAGGTGGAAAGAAGCATTGGAACGTCTTTTGAAAACGAACAACTTTCCTGAATTCACAGGGCGGGTATGTCCCGCTCCTTGTGAAGGATCATGTACATTAGCAATTTCAGACCCGGCCGTATCAATTAAAAATATTGAACGGACCATTATCGACAAAGGATTTGAGAATGGCTGGATTCAGCCTAGAATCCCTAAAAAACGAACAGGCAAAAAAGTGGCCATTGTTGGATCAGGTCCAGCCGGATTGGCAAGTGCTGACCAGCTGAATCAAGCGGGCCATTCTGTCACTGTGTTTGAACGCTCAGACAGAGCGGGCGGCCTATTAACATACGGCATTCCAAACATGAAGCTTGAGAAGGGCATTGTAGAACGCCGGATTAAATTGCTGACGCAAGAAGGAATTGATTTTGTAACGAACACAGAAATCGGCGTTGACATTACAGCTGATGAGCTGAAGGAGCAATTTGATGCTGTGATCCTGTGCACAGGCGCTCAGAAACAACGGGATCTTTTAATTGAAGGACGCGACTCAAAAGGAGTCCATTACGCGATGGACTACCTGACACTCGCAACAAAAAGCTATTTAGATTCTAACTTTAAAGACAAAAAATTTATTGATGCCAAAGGAAAAGATGTCATTGTAATCGGAGGCGGAGACACTGGAGCTGACTGTGTGGCTACAGCGCTGCGGCAAAAAGCCAAAAGTGTGCACCAATTCGGCAAACACCCGAAACTTCCGCCAGCCCGCACGAATGACAATATGTGGCCTGAACAGCCGCACGTCTTTACCCTTGAATATGCGTATGAAGAAGCAGAAGCAAAATTCGGAAGAGACCCGAGAGAATACTCTATTCAAACGACAAAAATGGTTGCAGATAAAAACGGAAAGCTGAAAGAGCTTCATACCATCCAAATGGAAAAAGTGAAAAATGAGCACGGAAAATACGAGTTCCGCGAGCTGCCTGGAACGGAAAAAGTTTGGCCTGCTCAGCTTGTTTTTATCGCTATCGGCTTTGAAGGCACAGAACAGCCGCTGTTGAAACAGTTTGGTGTTGATTCTGTCAATAACAAAATCAGCGCAGCATATGGGGATTATCAAACAAATATCGAGGGTGTATTCGCCGCAGGGGATGCAAGAAGAGGCCAAAGCTTAATCGTTTGGGCGATCAATGAAGGCCGTGAAGTGGCGCGCGAAGTGGATCGATATTTAATGGGGAGTTCAGTTCTTCCGTAAATAAAGGGGATTATCATATAAGAGAAACCGGTCTGTTCGCCAGCCGGTTTCTTTTTTATTCCATTACGATTCCGATGTTTCCAAACTGTCTGCCTTCCTGCATTCTTTTATATGCTTCATATGTTTTTTCTAAAGGATATGTGCGGTCGATCACAGGCCGCAGCTGATGTTTTTCAATGAAAGTAAGCATATCGTGAAATTCTTCACCGCTTCCCATCGAGGTTCCCAAAACATTGAGCTGAGGAAAGAATAAAGAACGCACTGGAAAACGGAGGTCGTCACCGGAGCTTGCCCCAAAGCTGACGATACGGCCGTTCAGTTTTACATGGCGGAAGTATTCCGAAAAGAGGGCAGGGCCTGCGCTGTCAAGAACAACATCTGCCTTTTTTCCCTGCAACTGCTCATCCCAATTGCTGTAGCTGTCAAATGCATAATCAGCACCCTAATTGCAGCGCCTTTTTTCTTTTCTCCTCACTGCGGGAGGTCACGCTTACTGTTGCCCCGATCGCTTTAGCCATGAATAAAGCGTAGGTTGCCACACCGCTGCCGATGCCCGGTACCAATAGATGCTCGCCCTTTTTCAATTGGGCTTTTGTAAACAGGGCACGATATGCGGTTAAAGCGGATAAAGGTAAAACGCCTGCTTCATCCCATTATAAATAAGAAGGTTTTTTGATTGCTTTCTTTGAAGGAATAATTACGTATTCAGCAAGCGTTCCGTCAGAAGGCCCTCCGAGAATCTCCGGTACAGGGGGTACACTCTCTGTCAAATCCCAGTTCAATGTCGGGAAGATGATCACTTCTGTTTGAACAGCAACATTGCTCACGCCTTCTCCAACCTCTTCAATGATGCCTGCACCGTCAGAGCCCAGTATCACATGAGGGTCTCGTTCAGATTTGTTATTCATAAGAAACAGGTCGCGATGGTTTAGACCTGCAGATTTTAATTTGACTTTGACCTCTCCGTATCCGGGCTTTTTTGATGGAACGTCCTGAACGGATAACCCCTGAAGGCCGGCTTTTCCGTTGTGAGTTACAGCTTTCATGAAGTCTGCCTCCATTGAATTGTATTTTTATATCTTTACATATTTTACATAGCGTTTTTCTTCAAGTAAAATGAACAAAAATGATAGCCGATATCACTTTTTATCCTAGCAAGAAGGTGAGTGCCTATGGAAAGCGGAGATTTGAAGATTTTTCGGGCTGTTGCCCGTGAAGGAAGTATAACGAAAGCGGCGCAAATGCTGAATTATGTTCAATCGAATGTGACAGCCAGAATACATAACCTTGAGGAACATTTGAAGATCAAGCTTTTTCACCGAACGAATCGCGGGGTGAAGCTGACAGCTGCCGGAGAAAATCTATTGCAATACGCAGAACAAGTATTATCTCTGTTAGACGAAGCTGAAAAATCGGCACAGATGAGCCAGCATCCGAAAGGGCCTTTGCGGATCGTTGGAAACAACGGCGGTAACGCATTTGCCCGAGCATGCGGCCGCCTTCCTCAGCCGTTTTCCCGAAGTTGATTTATCAGTGAACACAGCAGATACACATCATTTAATTCAACAGGTTCTTGATCATAAGGTTGATGGCGCTTTTGTATATGGGCCGGTTGAACACACTGATATCAAACAAATCCCTGTTTCCCATGATGAATTGTTTTTGATTTCATTACGGGGAGGAACGGCGGAAGACATGCTTCGGCAGCCGATGCTCTTTTTTGGAGCGGGCTGCTCTCACCGTGACAGGATCAAAAGATTGCTAGAGGAAGCAGGCATTCAAAATCAAAAAATGATAGAGTTTGGCACATTGGAAGCCATTTTTAGAGGAGTGTCCGCCGGGTTGGGTACGGCGCTGCTCCCAAAATCCGCTGTTGACTGCTCCGTCCATCGTATGAATGTATGTATTCATCAGCTGCCAGCTGCGTATCAAGATGTAGAGATTGTATTTATATACAGGAAAGACTTTTTTATGACGTGTGCGTTTCAGACATTTCTTGATGAGATTAACGAAATGAAAAGATGAAGCCGTTTCATAAACTGAATCAAGAGCGTAGCCGATTGTTACGAAAGCCGGCGGCATAGTATCACCAACAGGGAGATATTCTTATATACAGGGTCTGCATAACAGAAAAACTGTACTCATTTAAAGCGAGTACAGTTTTTTTATTTATTTACGTTTTAAATCAATTCCGATCGCTGCGCCATTTCTGCTTGAATCAGCTACGCCTTTAAAGGTGCCGTTTTCATGATCGATCGATATACTTTGTACGTTTCCGATATCCACCGGGCTCTTGCCGAATTTGTGGCCCATGTCGTTTAGTTTACTGAGGACATCTTCAGGAACTCCGTCTTCGTAGCGGTAGGAGCTCATGCTGTTTGTGTAAATTCTCGGCTCTTCAACAGCCGCTTTTAATTCCATGCCATACTCGATGTGATAGAGAATGGTTTGCAAAACGGACGAAATAATGGTGGCCCCGCCAGGAGATCCGACGGTGAGGACGGGTTTGCCATCCTTAAATAAAATAGTCGGGGTCATACTGCTTAAAGGCCGTTTGTTTGGCTGTACTTCGTTAGCTCCGCCTGGAACTGCATCAAAATCAGTTAATTCATTGTTTAAAATGACACCGTAATCAGGGACCATAATGCCCGTTCCGAATAGCTGTTCAATTGTCGTCGTATACGAAACAACATTTCCCCAGCGATCGGCAACTGTAAAGTGAGTTGTTTGGCCTTCTACTTTGTCTTTCGGCTGTTCGACTTGCTTATAGTTTGCCGATCCTTCTTGGTATTTCCAAGGATCGCCGGCTTTCGGTTTTTTATTCACTTGTTCTAGGCTGATTAATTGCTGGCGTTCTTTAATATAGTCGGGGTGAAGCAGGCCTTTGAGAGGAACGTTTACAAATTCGGGATCACCTGCGTAAGACGCACGGTCGGCATAAGACAAATGCATCGTTTCAGCAAGCAGTTGATATTTTTCCCATGAGCGGACATCGTACTGTGAAAGGTTAAAATCATCAAGTATTTTCAGCATTTGCAATAAGAAAATACCGCCAGAGCTTGGAGGAGGAGTAGTGGCGATTTGATAGCCTTGATAGTCTCCCCAAATCGGCTCATCGATTGTAATGTCGTAATTTTCTAAATCTTTTTTCGTCATTGATCCGCCGAAGTCCTGTACTGTGTCAGAAAGCGCTTTGGCGAATTTTCCTTCGTAAAAAGCGTCAGTGCCTTTCGAGCGAATAAGCTTAAACGTTTTTGCCAAATCCTTTTGAACCAGCGTATCGCCTTCTTTAAGCGGCTCGCCATTTGGCAAAAATACATCTTTTGCAGCAGTCCGTGACAGCTTTTCCTGGTAATCAGAAATGGCATCTGCCAATACTGAGTCAATCGGAAAGCCTTTTTCAGCGAGTTTAATAGAAGGGGTAATTAATTGCTTCATTGAACGGGTTCCCCATTTATCCAAGGCTTCTTCCAGCCCTTTCAGTGTACCTGGAACACCGACGGCAGTACCTTTTGTCACACGTTCAGAGAAAGGAATCGCTTTTCCGTCTTCATCGAGAAACATATCGGGAGTTGCGCCTGCCGGAGCGCGTTCACGGCTGTCGATGATCGTTGTATCCTTTGTTTTTCCGTCATACACCATCATAAAACCGCCGCCGCCAATGCCTGACATCATCGGCTCTGTTACATTAAGAGCAAATTGAATGGCAACTGCTGCGTCAATGGCATTTCCTCCTTTTTTCAGTACATCTGCACCGATTTCCGAAGCGAGAGGATGTGCAGTAGCAACCATGCCGTCTTTCCCAACATCTACTTGTTTGTACTCGTCATAGCTTTTGGGCGGCTTTTTAGCTTCCGCGTGAAAAGGAACAATTCCAGCGACTAACAGAACACTAAGCAGAGCTGTTAAACAGACGTTCCACGTTCTTTTCATGTTCTCCCTCCTATATGAAGCTGTAATGTTACAATCTTAGCGTAAGAAAATTACAGCGTTTTCACAAGTGACAAATGGTATATTATATCGAGCATTCACCCGTTTTTCTGTGCGAAATTGATTATATTGTTATGAGCCATGTGCTATATTAGAATCAGCATACGGATTAAGAAAGGATTTCTATATGTATTTAACGATTAAAGAAACAGCAGAATATGCAAATCTTTCAGAGGATTATATTAAAAGCTTGGTACTCGAAGGAAAAATCAGGGCCGTTCATGACGGTGAGCAATTTTTGATTTATAAGGGACAGTTCAAAACGCATCTCGAACAGCTGGAAAATTACAAAGCTCTGGTGCAGGAAATATTAAATGAACCGATCCCGGAAGATATTGATGTAAAGGATGAAGATTAGGACACAATTTGAAATTGTGTCTTTTTTTGTATGTTTTTGCAGAAACGCCGGAAAATTAGGAGCGTCAGATTTCGTTTTAAGAGGCTTTTTGATGATATCAAGAGGAATAAGTATCTAAGAGGTTAAAAGCTTTATATGAGGATGTAAAGCTTATTTAATAGGGAGGAGGTTTTTGAAAGCCTTCCTGTCTGCTTATGTAACACTATGTATATTATGTTACATAAATCCCGTCACGCTTTGACATTCAACGTTTTTCAGCTATAATAGTAACATAGACCTCAAAACGTTACATAACCGTTTTTAAGGAGTTTTTTGATGCATATTGTACAGCCGATTCGCAGTTTAGAGAAAATCCAAGAAGTAAAACAATATTTGCTAAACAAAAACAAGCGGGATTACTTTCTGTTTATTTTCGGCATCAACAGCGCGCTCCGCATTTCTGATATTTTGCCGCTGCAAGTGAAGGACGTTAAACATAAAGATCATTTATGGGCAACGGAAAGCAAAACAAAAAAGAAAAGGAAGATTCTGATTTTAGAATCACTAAAACAGGAAATATATGAGTACACGGAAGACATGAAGGAGAACGAATATCTGTTTAAATCTGTCCGGACCAGGAAGCCGATTTCCCGCATTCAGGCCTACAGAATTTTAAGAGAAGCTGCCGCGGCGTGCGGACTCGAGGAGATAGGGACGCATACGCTCCGAAAAACGTTTGGCTATCATTTTTATCAGCGGACAAAAGACATTGCCGAACTGCAGAGAATATTAAATCACTCATCACCCTCGATTACTATGCGGTATATCGGTATTGATGAAGATACGACAAGAGCCGCGTATAAGGTTTTTGGAGGGCTTTAATACAAACAGCTTGAAAATATTGATTATCAGAGCTACTATATAAATACAAAAGCTCTAGTAGCACAGCGGATAGTGCAGCAGTTTCCTAAACTGCAGGTCGGGAGTTCGAATCTCTCCTAGAGCGTAATATAACGAAAGAAAGACAATGGGCTTTTCGCCTGTTGTCTTTCTTTTATGCCTAATAAAAAACGCCCGCATACACCGGGCGTTTTTCTTATATAACTGCGTCAAATTTGTTGACTTTCCATTTTTTATTTTCTTTTACAAATGTCACTTTCCGTTTCGCTGCAGGTGATCCGTCTAAAGTAGGAACGGTAAATTCATATGTGACTGTGCCGCCTTTTTTAGAGATCACTTTAGCAGTTGACTTTTTCCAATTCAGAAGGTTGTCTCCGTCGCCGATTGGAACTGCTAGTTTTCCTTTTGAAACAGTGAAATGATAATCTTTAAAGCCTTTTTCGATTGCTGTTTTTGTGAAAATAGGAGTTAAGTAATTTACGGCTTTTGCTTTAGTGCCGAGATCACTGCACATGTACACATATTGAAGATTTTGATATTCAAATGTGCCAGATGGGCAAACTGCTTTTTTCTCTTTTGGGTTATGGCCGCTCATTGTGTTCCAAAAGTGCTCTCTAGCTGACAATGCCAGCTGCAGTGCTTGTTTTTGTGATAAATCACCTGAAGTATTTTTCGCAAATGCATTTGTGCTCAATGACAGAATAAGTGCAATAGTTGTTAAAAATAGAAGACATTTTTTCATTGTGAGTCACTCCTTCAAAATCTCTTTCTCTTATGTTACAAATGTTACAATAATTACGTATAGATTACAATACTTTTGCATAGATTATTTTTTTCTTTTATTCATAAGAAATAGGCTGTTACTTGCTAGTTTATTCTTCATAAGCTAAAAAGATGTGTAAAATTAGAAGAATCGAGAAGGGTTTCATATGGACAGTGATGAATAATAACATGTTACATATCCTGTTTTTGTAAAAAGAACAGAAATACGTTTAAAAACGATTTCAAAAGGAGTCCTTCAATATGGAAACATCACAAGAACAACTTGTAACTCAGAAGAAAAACAAGCCATCTGTTTGGCGGTCCATGTCACTCTTTTTAGTGCCGCTTTTGCTAAGCAATGTGCTGCAATCAGTCGGCCAGCTTGTCGGGATGATGGCTGTAGGCAGATGGCTTGGCGTTGATGCCGTGGCAGCTGTATCATCCTTTTTCCCGTTATTTTTTCTTTTAATCTCATTTACGATAGGGATTGGTTCAGGAAGTTCGATCCTGATCGGACAAGCCTACGGGGCGAAGAATGAGGAGCGGTTAAAGGCTGTTGTCGGAACAACGCTCACGTTTACGTTTTTATTAGGGGTTGTGTTAGCCGTCATCGGCAGTATTTTTACATTGGATATTCTTCGTTTAATGGGCACGCCTGAAAATGTCATTGATGTCAGTGCCAACTATGCACGTATTTTATTTTACGCTATGCCTTTTATGTTTTTATATTTTGCATATACCACGTTTTTGCGCGGAACAGGGGATTCTAAGACACCGTTTTATACGCTGATCGTGAGCACGGTCATCAACATAGCGCTGTTGCCTCTCCTGATTCTTGGCATGTTCGGGTTGCCGAAACTTGGAATATACGGCTCCGCATATGCAACCGTCATTTCTACGATTGCGACTTTTATTGTGTTAATGGTGTATTTGCGAAAACGAAACCATCCGCTGCAATTTGATAAAACCGTGCGGCACTATTTAAAGATGGATAAGGAGCTGCTGGCTCTCCTGCTGCGTCTAGGGATTCCATCAAGCATCAATATGATTCTCGTCTCATTATCAGAGATAGCGGTTATCTCATTCGTCAACCATTACGGTTCTAATGCGACAGCTGCATACGGAGTGGTCAACCAGGTAGCGAGTTATGTGCAGATGCCGGCCGTCAGCCTCGGCATTGCAGTATCTATTTTCGCTGCACAATCGATCGGAGCAAACGAGTTTGACCGCCTGAAACAGGTCATTCGCGTCGGGATTTGGCTGAATTATATCATCGGCGGCGTGCTGATCATTCTAATCTATGTTTTTTCACATCAGATTTTAGGGTTATTTTTAACCGAGCAAGACACACTTTACATCGCACACCGACTCTTGATGATTACATTGTGGAGCTATTTGCTGTTTGGAAATGCTCAAATTATTTCCGCGACGATGCGGGCAAGCGGAACCGTTTTATGGCCAACCGTTATCAGCATTTTCTCCATTTGGGGTATTGAAGTGCCTGTCGCGTTCGTTCTTTCCCACTATACAAAACTTGAAATTCTTGGCGTCTGGGTTGGCTATCCAGCTGCGTTTGCCGTCAGCTTGCTGCTAATTTATGTGTATTACCAATTCGTGTGGAAAAAGAAACAAATTACACGTCTCATCCAATAGTCTTACGAATCACACCGTTCATGATTTGAGCGGTGCTTTTTTATTTAATAGGGAAAATCTAAAATGGAGGAAATATGGCACAGTACATTGAATTGTTATACAAGCAATGAATCAAAGAGAGGTTGAGTGCACATGGCAAACTATATTGAGAAAATGATGTATTTAGGAACGCCCGCCATCAAAGCGGGCAATGAGCATGTAGAAATGATTGTCGTTCCTGAGTGGGGGAGCAACGTCATTTCTCTCACAGACAAAGCGACAAAGATGCAGCTTTTACGTGAACCGGAAACAGCAGAAAGCTTTCACAAGACACCTACATTGTATGGCATTCCCATCCTGTTTCCTCCTAACCGGATCAGTGACGGAACTTTCAGCTTTCGGGGCAGAACGTATCATTTTGATATCAACGAAAAGGATAAACACAATCATCTTCACGGGTTTCTTTATCAGGAAAAGTGGAACGTGGTGACCATGAAGCAAACTGATGAAAAAGTGATCGTTGAAACTGAAATTGACCTTTCAGGGCTTCCCCATGTATATAAGCAATTTCCGCATCATGCCGTCGTTCGGATGACATATACGCTAAAGGGGAATACTCTATTTAAACATGCGACCATTATGAACAAAGGAAAGGAAGCGTTTCCTTGGGGAATCGGCTATCATACGACATTTGTATTTCCAGAAGAAAGCTCATTATTCTCACTGACAGCAGATCAGCAATGGGAGTTGGATGAACGTCTGCTGCCGACTGGAAAACTGATGGATGTACCGAATAAAGAAGTTCTGCACGATGGAATGGATTTACGCCACAAGCAGCTGGATGATGTCTTTTTATCTTCTTATCAGAAGAGAGGCGGAGAAAACCAGGCAGTCATTTATCATCAGCATGCACACATAAGCATTATCTATAAAGCAGATGATCAATTTAAACATTGGGTCGTATACAACGCGGACGGAAAACAGGGGTATTTATGCCCTGAACCTTATACATGGGTGACAAATGCTGTGAACCTTGACATGTCTCCATCACTCACTGGTGTACAAGTGCTGGAGCCGGGAGAAGAAACAACAGCCAAAAGCAGTATCACCATTGAACTGAATCATCAATAACCAAAGATGAGGATGAGAGAGGCGGGTAAAGAAATGAAAAAAAGCATAAAGCTTTATATTGCTGTTTTGCTGCTTTTCATCGTTGCTTCGGTTCCTTATATGCATCAAGCTGCACAGGCCGCTGAAAAACAAGATGCACTTGCCGGACAGATCAATAAGGTGTTAGCTGATCATCCTGCACTTAAAGGCGCAATGGCAGGCATCACGGTTCGTTCTGCGGAAACAGGCGCTGTTTTATATGAGCATTCAGGAGACGTCCGGATGAGGCCCGCCTCCTCTCTGAAGCTTTTGACAGCAGCCGCAGCACTTTCTGTCCTTGGCGAGAACCATTCTTTTACAACCGAGGTCCGGACTGACGGCACCCTCAAAGGGAAAAAGCTAAATGGGAACCTTTATTTGAAAGGGAAAGGAGACCCGACACTATTACCATCTGATTTTGAAGAAATGGCTAAGAAATTGAAACAGTCCGGTGTGAAAGAGATTAAAGGCAATCTGATCGGTGATGACACATGGTATGATGACATCCGATTATCGCCTGATATGCCATGGAGTGATGAATCCACCTATTACGGCGCACAAATCTCCGCGTTAACAGCGTCTCCGAATGATGATTATGATGCAGGCACTGTGATTATAGAGGTCACCCCAGGTAAAAAAGAGGGGAAAAAGCCTGCCGTTTCTGTATCTCCGCAGACGGATTATGTAACGATTAAGAACAATGCCGAAACGACTGCGGCTGGCCAAAAGAAAGACCTCACGATTGAAAGAGAGCATGGCACAAACACGATTATAATTGAAGGAAGCATACCGGTTGACGCAAGCAAGACAAAGGATTGGATTGCCGTCTGGGAGCCAACCGGTTACGCTTTGGATTTATTTAAGCATGCGCTAAAAAAACAAGGAATTACTGTAAAAGGGAACATCAAGACGGGTGCAGCACCCAGTTCCTCAGACGTGCTAATCTCTCATCACTCAATGCCTCTATCAAAACTATTTGTTCCGTTTATGAAATTAAGCAATAACGGACATGCAGAAGTACTCGTTAAAGAAATGGGGAAAGTGAAAAAAGAAGAGGGGAGCTGGGAAAAGGGACTTGAAGTGGTAAACAACAGTCTTCCGAACTTCGGCATCGACTCCAAATCACTCGTTTTAAGGGACGGATCAGGAGTCTCTCATATTAATGCTGTATCTTCAGATCAAATCTCTCAGCTGTTGTATGACATTCAGGATGAGAAATGGTTCCCATCTTATCTACATTCTCTGCCTGTAGCAGGCAATAGTGACAGAATGATAGGCGGAACGCTGAGGAACCGCTTGAAAGACACACCTGCACAAGGAAAAGTAAGAGCCAAAACCGGATCACTAAGCACAGTCAGCTCTTTATCCGGGTATGCAGAAACTAAGAGCGGAAAAACCCTTGTTTTTTCTATTCTTTTAAACGGATTGATTGATGACGAGGATGGAAAAGATATTGAGGACCAAATTGCTGTCATCTTGGCAAATCAATCATAACGGCAGACCTGTTTTCAAAGGAAAACAGGTTTTTTTATGTCTTTAATAATGTTCTGACCCTGTTGATAACAAATGGACACATTACACGAAACGCGGACTTTCTTTCCTTTGTATGCGAGTAGGCAGGGAACAGCTTTCCATTATGCGTCACCAACCGTTTCTTTATAATTTGTTGAAAATGAATGAAGAATAGAACAGAAAGAATTGTACAACCTTATCGGATCTATGCAGTATTAGCCGCTCCAATAGCACAATGAAGGGTTTTGACTATGAAACGGCGCTTTAGACAAAATAGCAATACTGCATAAACGATAAGCTGGATTATCGGACAGAGGCCATTCTCTGTCTGTCTTTCTTTTTGTATCAAGAATGGATAAAGGACACTAGGGAATGATAACATCAACCTTTTTCTTGGAGGCTTGTCATGGACCATCTTTCTTGGCTTACTTTTATCATGCTGATTCTAGCCAGTTACAGGCTGACACATTTGATTGTATTCGACAAAATCACGGAGTTTATCCGAAAACCTTTTATGAAAAAGAAAAGGATCGTCGATCAAAACGGCCATGTGGACGAAAAAAGCGTGCCGGCTTCTAACTTTGGATACATGCTCAATTGCTACTGGTGTGCCGGCGTTTGGTGTGCCATCTTGATCGGGCTCGGCTATCTTTTTTTGCCCCGTATTGCAGTTCCAGTGATCTTTATTTTAGCCATCGCTGGAGCACAAGCGATTCTTGAAACAGCTGTCGGTGTGGGCGTTAAACTCATTGATGTGTTAAAGAGCCTGCAAACCATGATAAATGATAAAAAGTCCTAAGCTGCCCCTAAAATGCTTCAGGACTTTTTTCGTTTATCTGGTGATATAGATATAAATCCCGATTTCTTCCATCCGTTTAAGCACCCTTTTACAGCCAGGGAATACCGTAATAGCGAATAGTGAAAGTGATGTAATGGGGGAGAAGAAACAGCATGAAGGTTTGTCAAAAGTCGATTGTCCGTTTCCTTGTCAGCTTGATCATCGGAACGTTTGTCATCTCCGTTCCGTTTATGGCCAATGCACAGTCTGACAGGGAGCTGAGAGCCGTATGGATTGCTTCCGTATTAAATATTGATTGGCCGTCAAAAAAAGGGTTATCTATGGAAGACCAAAAACAAGAGTATATCAAGCTGCTGGACGATGTGCAGAAAATGGGGATGAATGCCGTTATTGTTCAAATTAAACCGACGGCAGATGCCTTTTATCCGTCCGCTTACGGACCTTGGTCTGAATACTTAACCGGTGTCCAAGGGAAAGACCCGGGCTATGATCCTCTTGCATTTATGATTGAAGAAACCCATAAACGAAATTTGGAATTTCACGCATGGTTTAACCCTTACCGTATTACGATGAATCATACAGACCTCAATAAATTATCTGAGGATCATCCGGCAAGAAAGCATCCAGACTGGGTTGCCGCCTACGGAAAGCAACTGTATTATCATCCGGGTATTCCTGAAGCGAGAGATTTTATTGTTAAAGGCATTGAAGAAGTCGTAAAACATTATGATATCGATGCCGTTCATATGGATGATTATTTTTACCCATACAAAATAGCGGGACAGGAATTTCCTGATCAAGCACAGTACGAACAATACGGAAAAGCCACTTTTTCCAATATTGATGACTGGCGGCGGGATAACGTAAACCGGCTTGTCAAACAAATCAATCAAACAATTAAAGCTGCAAAACCATATGTCAAATTCGGTATCAGTCCCTTTGGTGTATGGAGAAACGCGGCAGATGACCCGACCGGATCGAATACCAAAGCAGGCGTCAGAAATTATGACGACCTTTATGCAGATACAAGACATTGGATCCAAGAAGGCGACATCGATTATATTGCCCCGCAAATCTATTGGAGCATCGGCTTTAACGCTGCTGCTTACGACGTGCTGGCTGATTGGTGGAGCAATGAAGTCAAAAATAAGCCTGTTCATTTATATATTGGCCAGGCAGCTTATAAAATCAATAACAACTTTGATCCGCCCTGGTCCGACCCCGAGGAGTATGTAAGACAAATCACTTTGAACCGTCAGCTTGAGCTGGTGAAAGGAAGCATGCATTTCAGCCTCAAAGACCTCAACAAAAATCCGCTTGGCATCAAAGACAGGCTCATCACCGAGCTTTACAGCCAGCCGGCATTGGTTCCGCAAATGCCTTGGCTTGACAGTACAGTCCCAAAAAAGCCAAAGCTCTCAAAAGTGACCGAAAACAAAAACGGCAATCTTCTGCACATTCAAGACCATCCATCAAATCAAAAAACGAAAGAAACAGCTTATTATGCGATATACAGAACCGAAGGGAAAAAGAACAAAACATTGCTGGCAACCGCGAGAAAGACAAATGAGCAGCAAACCTTCTTAGATGACACGGCAGATCCAAATAAGCAGTATACGTATTATGTCACTTCAGCAGACCGGCTTCATAACGAAAGCGAGGCTTCCAAACGAAAAACAAAATAAGAAATAAACAGGACGGCTTTCTAAGTCGTCTTTTTTAGAAAAAGTGATTTTGCAGACAGGAAACTATGATACGCCGCTGAATTTGTTAAAGAAACGAAAAAGACGAGGGAGAGACTCACATGAATATAGAAGCGGTTTTTGGACATTTTCCAGTATTGGAATCTGAGAATCTGGTTTTAGGTAAAATCGAAGAGGTGCACGTGCAGGATGTATTTTCAATCTATGATAATGACAAAGTATTCGAATACTGCGGTATCATCCCGAAACATAACATTAAAACAGTACATAAAATGATTGGCCATTTTGATCGGGATTACAACAAAAAAAGCAGAATCAAATGGGGAATCTTCCCGAAAAGTCAAGAGAATACGTTGGCGGGAATCATAGAAGCGATGGATTTCAACGTAAAAGTAAACATGGTAACGATTGGCTACTACTTGGCTGAAGAATATTGGGGGAGAGGCATTACAACGGAATCCGTCCGCATGCTTGTCTCATTTTTATTTGAGAAAGCCAATATAAACAGAATTCAAGCTGAAGTTATGCCAGCCAATGAGGCTTCAAAAAACGTCCTCTTAAAAAACAATTTTATGAAAGAGGGAGTAATCAGACAAGCTTCCTATTGGTCTGGTAAAGGAGTGGTCGATTTAGAAATATACGGCCTTCTTAAAAACGATTACGTATAAATCTTTCTTTTTCAAATTCAAAAAATTGTTCAGCATAACGAGATTGAACTATAAGTTAGTTATTGAACTGACTAATTCATAAGGAGGAGCGGCATGGCGAAACCAAATGTTATTTCCAAAGAAACACTCATTGAATGTGCCAAGACATGCATCACAGAAAACGGGTTAGAAAAACTGACATTAAAATCAGTAGCAGAACAAGCTGGTGTCAGCCAAGGCACAGTTTATTATCATTTCCGCACGAAAGAAAACCTCATGCTGGAGGTGGTTCGCCACGTGTGCGGCAGCTCATGGGCGAACATACAGAACAGCCGGCTCCCGTCAAGCGAAAAGCTGAGAGAGGCTTTGATGTCCGCAAAAGCTCGAACGAAAGAAAATGGGGATTATCATCGGTTATTTTTAACGCTGATCGTATCAAGCTTCCAAAATGAACGGATCAAAGAGCAGCTATGTCATCTGCTACAAACTGAAAATCAATGTCTGACAGAAGAGCTCACTCAATTGTGGGGCAAATCCCCAATTGATGGCGTTTCCTTGGCAACCTGGGGAATGATGCTGAATGCTTTAATTGACGGGCTTGCCATACAGTCTCTCATTTCCGATGATTTTTCCTCAGAAGGTGTTTATCAGGAGCTCGAATGGATTTTGGTGAAGCTGACTGAAAAAATGAGGTAACACGAAAGGAGATCAAGCATGTTTACTCAAAAATTAGGGCTTGTCCTCACGTTTTCATTTCTAGTCTGGCTAGGTGCCACACTATTTTTTGTGCTGTTTGGAGACGCTGTTTTAACAGATCCGGCCGAAGAACCTTTTTTGTTGAACTTTCTTCTCCTGGAAGCGGGCACCGCTCTCGTTTTATGCCTCGTGTTCTTTCTCTATCAAAAACTCGATCAATCACAGTACGCGGTAATCAAGCTCGGCCTATGGGGATCAGCGGTCGGTTTATTGATAGACACGTTTTCCCTTTGGAATCATCCCATTATCTTCCCGGCGCTATCAAAGGGGCAAGTCAATGCGTTTGCCATATGGATGGTATGCGCCTATGGCCTGTATTTGTTCATCCCGTTAATGTTTTCACATAAGAAATGATCCAGTTTTAATTTTCAGACTTCTTTTGTCAGGGAATGATTACAGAACTCGCCTAATAGGATGTTACAAAGATGTGAAGGAGGAAAGCAAGTGAATTTTGAGCTGACAAAAGAACAGCAAATGGTGCGTGAAATGGTAAAGGATTTTGCGAGAAAAGAAATTGCTCCTCACGCTGAACATGTAGATCAAACGGGCGAGTTCCCGATCCAAACATTTAAAAAAATGGGTGAGCTCGGGCTGATGGGTATTCCATTTCCCGAAGAATACGGCGGGTCAGGCGGAGATACGATTTCATATGCCTTAGCAGTTGAAGAAATCGGCAAAGCTTGCGGCAGTACTGGATTAAGTTATGCAGCAGCAGTCTCGCTCGGCGCAAGTCCTCTTTATTACTTTGGAACAGAAGAACAAAAACAGACGCATTTGACTCCGCTGGCCTCGGGCAAAGCACTCGGGTCATTCGGCCTGACGGAACCAAACGCCGGCTCAGATGCAGGAGGAACTCAAACAAAAGCGATTACAAACGGTGACGAGTATGTAATCAACGGGGAAAAATGCTGGATCACGAATGCAAGCTACGCACGCACGGTGATTGTGACCGCAGTAACAGGCAAAAACAAAGACGGGAAAAACATCATCTCCGCATTCATCGTGCCAACTGACACACCTGGACTTACGATCACAAGCCCGTACGATAAAATGGGCGTCCGCGGTTCAAATACAGCGGAAATTTTGTTAGAGGATGTCAGAGTGCCCGCGGGCAACTTACTTGGCGATCCAACAAAAGGGTTTAAGCAGTTTCTCTACACGCTTGACGGCGGTCGGATCTCCATTGCTGCTCTTGCAGTCGGCATTGCCCAAGCGGCACTTGAAGCATCATTGGCATATGCGAAAGAACGGAAGCAGTTCGGACAGCCGATTTCTTCCTTTCAGGCGATTCAATTTAAGCTTGCTGACATGGCGATGGAAATTGATCTGGCCCGGCAAATGGTGTTAAAAGCTGCTTGGCTGAAAGACCATCACCGCCCGTTCACAAAAGAAGCGGCGTATGCCAAGCTGTTTGCATCTGAAATGGCGACAAGGGCTTGCAATCAAGCCATTCAAATCCATGGAGGTTCAGGCTACATGAAAGAATATGGGGTAGAACGGATGCTGCGGGACGCAAAATTAATGGAAATCGGTGAAGGCACATCTGAAATTCAGCGTATCGTGATCGCCAGACAGCTTTTAAAATAAAATGTAAACGCTTTCGATCACTTGGAAAGGAGGAACATTGCATGGCTGAACTCATCCATTCCACAATCGGCAGACTGCTGGAACAAATCGCTGAAACCTATCCCGATCAAGAAGCGGTTGTTTATCCAGACAGAAATATCCGCTATACGTACGCCCAATTTAACAGTCTGTGCCGTCAAACTGCTAAAGGACTTATGCGGATGGGACTTGGGAAAGGAGACCACGTAGCCATATGGGCTTCGAATATCCCCGAATGGCTTGCCGTTCAGTTCGCCACCGCGAAAATCGGAGCCGTGCTCGTTACCGTCAATACCAATTATCAAGCACACGAGCTCGATTACTTGCTGAAGCAATCAGATGCTGCGGCGCTTATTGTCATGGATTCTTACCGGGGCACTTCTTACACAGATATCGTGAACAGCCTAATTCCAGAGTCGCAGGAAGCAAAGCCCGGCCAGCTGAACTCAGAACGTTATCCCTTTTTAAAAACGCTCATTCATATTGGCGAAAAACGCTTTCCTGGCATGTATCATTGGGACGATATAGAGATATTGGCGAAAACAGTGACGGATGCTGAACTGGAAGCAAGAATGAACAGCCTTGAAAAAGACGATGTGATTAACATGCAATACACATCAGGTACGACAGGGTTTCCTAAAGGCGTGATGCTTACGCATTTTAATGTCATCAATAACGCTGTCAATATCGCAGAATGTATGGTGTTAACCTCTCAAGACCGCATGTGCATCCCAGTTCCGTTTTTTCACTGCTTCGGATGCGTGCTTGGGGTTTTGGCGTGTGTGTCAGTCGGGGCAGTCATGATACCTGTACAAGAATTTGATCCCGTTACTGTCCTCAAGACAGTGGAAAAAGAGAAATGCACAGCGCTTCATGGCGTACCGACCATGTTTATCTCAGAGCTGCATCATCCGGATTTTAATGCATATGATCTATCAACACTCCGAACAGGCATCATGGCCGGCTCACCCTGTCCAAGCGAGGTGATGAAAGCCGTGATTGAAAAGATGGGCATGACAGACATTACAATCGCCTATGGACAAACCGAAGCATCACCGGTTATTACGCAAACAAGAGCAAATGATTCCTTCATCAGAAGGGTCGAAACAACTGGCCGAGCCTTACCGCATGCAGAAGTAAAAATCGTAGAACCTGGGACATGTCGAGAAGTTCAAAGAGGCGTGCAGGGAGAGCTATGCACCCGCGGCTATCATGTCATGAAAGGCTACTATAAAGACGACGAAGCGACCAGAGAAGCAATCAATCCCGACGGATGGCTGTTCACCGGTGATCTTGCTGTCATGGATGAAGACGGGTACTGCCGTATTACTGGAAGATTAAAAGATATGCTCATCAGAGGCGGTGAGAACATTTATCCGCGGGAAATCGAAGAATTCCTATACCGGCATCCCGCCATTTTAGATGTACAGGTCGTTGGTGTCCCTGACGCAAAATTCGGAGAGGAGGCAGCTGCCTGGATTAAGCTGAAAGACGGTAAGAGTGTTTCACCTGATGAACTTAAAGCCTACTGCAAAGGGAAAATCGCGCGCCACAAAATTCCGCGTTATGTTATTTTTACAGACGAGTACCCGATGACGGCTTCAGGCAAGATTCAAAAATATAAGCTGCGTGAAAAAACGATTGACATGTACCGCTTATCATCAAGTCAATGAGGTGAAGTCATGTTTTCAAAAGTACTGATCGCTAATCGCGGAGAAATTGCAATGAGGATCATCCGTACGTGCAGCCGTCTCGGCATAAAAACCGTTGCAGTTTATTCTGAAGCAGACAGAGATGCGCCACATACTAAGGCAGCCACAGAGGCTTATCGAATAGGTGAATCGAGAGTCAATGAAAGCTATTTAAATATAGAGAGAATCATAGAGACGGCGAAAAAAGCAAATGCCGGCGCCATCCATCCCGGCTATGGGTTATTATCAGAAAACAGCCGCTTCGCCGAACGCTGCAAGCAGGAAAACATCGTGTTTATTGGACCATCTCCCGATATCATTGCAAAAATGGGGAGCAAAATTGAAGCACGCAAAACAATGGAAGCCGCAGGTGTCCCTGTCGTTCCCGGTGTTTCTGAATCCCTCGGAGACATTCAGGCAGCCTGCCGCGCTGCAAATCAAATTGGCTATCCTGTCATGCTGAAAGCTTCAGCGGGCGGGGGAGGCATTGGAATGCAGCTTGTCCAAAACGAGGAAGACTTAATAAAGGCGTACGAGGGAAACAAAAAGCGCGCTGCAGATTTTTTCGGTGACGGGTCGATGTATATAGAGAAAGTCATTGAACATGCCCGCCATATCGAAGTTCAGCTTTTGGCGGATCAGCACGGCCATACAGTACACCTGTTTGAACGCGATTGCTCTGTTCAAAGGCGCCACCAAAAGGTTATTGAAGAAGCGCCGTCACCATTTTTAGATGATGAACTGAGAATGAAGATCGGGGAAACGGCCGTAAAAGCAGCGAAGGCGATCGGCTATACAAACGCAGGAACGATTGAATTTATAGTTGACCCGAGTCAAAACTTTTATTTCCTTGAAATGAATACGAGATTGCAAGTTGAACACCCCGTGACTGAAGAAATAACAGGCCTGGACTTAGTTGAGCAGCAGCTGCGGATTGCTGCGGGCCATACACTCACATTCTCCCAGCAAGACATCAAACGAAACGGGCATGCGATAGAGGTTCGAATATACGCGGAAGATCCCAAGACCTTCTACCCGTCACCAGGCACGATCACCGCGTTTTCACTTCCTGGCCAAAAAGGGGTCAGACACGAATGCGCGGTAGCAAAAGACAGTACTGTCACCCCTTTTTATGACCCGATGATCGCCAAAATGATTGTCAAAGGCAAAAACAGAGCGGAGGCAATTGAAAAGCTGGAGACGGCGCTCCGTGACTACCGGATAGAGGGAATCAAAACAAATCTTCCGCTCCTCATACAGGCTGCCGGATCAAAAGCATTTAAAGAAGGGGATGTCACGACTGACTTTTTGAAACAACATTTATAAAGGAGGCCGTTCATATGACAGTTAAGATACAGATGGCGGGAAACCTATGGAAAGTGCACGTCCAAGCGGGCGACCAAATAAAGAAAGGCCAGGAAGTTGCCATTTTGGAGTCAATGAAAATGGAGATTCCGATCGTTGCAGACAGAAGCGGAACCGTAAAAGAAGTCAAAAAAAATGAGGGAGATTTCGTGAATGAGGGAGATGTGCTGCTCGAACTGAGCGATTCCACGCAATAAACTGGAGGAAGACCATGTCATATCCTAAAAAAGTGACAATCAAAGAAGTCGGTCCGCGTGACGGCTTACAAAACGAGCCCGTATGGATCGCAACCGAAGATAAAATCGCCTGGATCAACCAGCTTTCCCGGACTGGGCTTTCATATATCGAAATCACATCCTTCGTTCACCCGAAATGGATTCCCGCACTTCGAGATGCAATCGACGTGGCAAAAGGCATCGACCGTGTAGAAGGGGTAACGTACGCGGCACTTGTCCCGAACCAAAAGGGGCTGGAGAATGCGCTTGAAGGAGGCATTAACGAAGCTTGTGTCTTTATGTCTGCAAGCGAGACGCACAACAGAAAAAACATCAACAAATCCACTGCTGATACACTTCACATTCTCAAACAAGTAAACGATGACGCAAAAAAAGCAAACCTCACAACAAGAGCCTACCTCTCAACCGTTTTCGGCTGTCCATACGAAAAAGATGTCCCCATTGATCAAATCATTCGCCTTTCTGAAGCTCTATTTGAATTTGGGATCTCTGAACTGTCGCTAGGTGACACAATCGGAGCGGCAAATCCTGCCCAAGTAGAAACCGTGCTCGAAGCACTTTTGGCCCGATTTCCAGCCAATCAAATCGCCCTGCATTTTCATGATACGAGAGGAACGGCGCTCGCCAACATGGTCACAGCTCTCCAAATGGGCATCACGGTGTTCGACGGCTCGGCAGGCGGGCTTGGGGGATGTCCATATGCTCCTGGCTCGTCAGGAAACGCCGCAACTGAGGATATCGTATACATGCTTGAACAGATGGACATCAAAACAAATGTAAAGCTCGAAAAACTGCTATCCGCAGCCAAATGGATAGAGAAAAAAATGGGCAAACAGCTGCCGAGCCGAAATTTACAGGTATATAAATCATCTTGATAAAAGAGAGGAAAAAACAATGGGAGAATCGATTCTATTTACTATCCAAAATGAACATATTGCCGTGATCACCTTAAACAGGCCTCAGGCGGCAAACGCACTTTCAGCGGAAATGCTTAGAAACCTGCAATTGATTCTTCAGAAAATTGAATTCAACTCAAACATCCGCTGCGTCATCCTCACAGGCACCGGTGAAAAAGCGTTTTGTGCGGGGGCAGATTTGAAAGAAAGGATAAAGCTGAAAGAAGATCAGGTACTTGAAAGTGTATCTCTCATTCAAAGAACCGCGGCTCTACTTGAAGCCTTGCCGCAGCCGGTCATCGCTGCGATGAACGGTAGCGCCTTAGGCGGCGGTCTTGAATTGGCAATGGCATGCGACCTTCGAATCGCAGCTGAATCTGCCATGCTGGGCCTGCCGGAAACAGGGTTAGCCATTATCCCGGGCGCTGGAGGAACCCAAAGGCTGCCGCGTCTGATTGGCAGAGGAAAAGCAAAAGAATTAATTTATACAGGAAATCGCGTAACAGCACACAAAGCAAAAGAGATAGGCCTTGTCGAGCAAGTCACGGCTCCTCGTGACCTCATGCCAAAAGCGGAGGAACTGGCCGCAGTTATTTCTGCCAACGGGCCGATTGCTGTCCGTCAGGCTAAATTTGCAATCAATAAAGGATTGGAAACAGACCTCGCTACAGGCCTGGCAATTGAACAAAAAGCTTATGAACATACCATTCCAACAAAAGACAGGAGAGAAGGGCTTCAGGCGTTTCAAGAAAAAAGACGGGCCGTATACAAAGGAATATAAAAGGGAGGCAATGCTCATGGATTATGAAAAGGAACGAACAGAACGGGCCGAACGGATACAAAAAGGCGGGGCGGAAAAGTATCATCGCAGCAACCAAGAAAAGGGCAAGCTCTTTGTAAGAGAGCGGCTTGCTCTTTTGTTTGACAATGACATTGAGCTTGAAGACGCTTTTTTTGCGGAATGCATGTCAGACGGGCTTCCCGCGGACGGAGTCGTAACCGCCATCGGCAAAATCGGCGGCCAAACCGTCTGTGTGATGGCAAATGACTCTACGGTAAAAGCGGGGTCATGGGGAGCGAAAACCGTTGAAAAAATCATCCGCATTCAAGAAACAGCCGAAAAAGTAAACTGCCCGCTTATCTATTTAGTCGATTCGGCAGGCGCCAGAATCACCGACCAAATCAATGTCTTTCCAGGGAGACGTGGCGCAGGAAGAATTTTTTACAATCAAGTCAAATTATCAGGGCGCATTCCGCAAATCTGCCTGCTATTCGGACCGTCTGCGGCAGGAGGCGCTTATATCCCGGCCTTCTGTGACATTGTCGTCATGGTAAACGGTAACGCCTCCATGTATTTAGGCTCGCCGCGGATGGCGGAAATGGTTATCGGCGAAAAAGTGTCTCTTGAAGAAATGGGGGGTGCCCGTATGCATTGCTCAATCTCAGGGTGCGGCGATATTCTTGCGGAAACTGAAGAAGAAGCCATACGTCTGGCCCGAACTTATTTATCTTACTTTCCTGCTAATTATCGAGAAAAAGCACCGATACAGGATAAACGTCCTCCAAAACACTTTGATATCCCGCTTGCGGACATCATTCCGCAAAATCAAAATGCGCCTTTTGATATGAATGAGCTGATTGAGCGGGTTATTGATGAAGGCTCATTTTTTGAGATTAAAGCCTTATTTGCACCCGAATTAATAACAGGCTTCGCACGGATCGAGGGGCAGCCTGTCGGTATTGTTGCCAATCAGCCGAAGGTAAAGGGAGGCGTCTTATTTCACGATTCAGCAGACAAAGCCGCTAAATTTATAACCTTATGTGACGCGTTTCATATTCCATTGCTGTTCTTAGCGGATATCCCCGGCTTTATGATCGGCACAAAGGTAGAACAAGCAGGCATTATCAGGCACGGAGCCAAAATGATTTCAGCAATGTCGGAGGCAACCGTTCCTAAGCTCTCTGTCATTGTCCGAAAAGCGTACGGAGCGGGGCTGTATGCAATGGCAGGGCCGGCCTTTGAACCGGATTGCTGTTTAGCGCTTCCAACCGCCCAAATCGCCGTCATGGGTCCTGAAGCAGCTGTAAACGCCGTCTACGCTAAAAAAATCGCTGAGCTGCCGAAAGAAGAGAGGGCCCAATTTATCAACAGCAAACGGGAGGAATACAAAGAAGACATCAATATATACCGCCTGGCTTCAGAAATGATCATCGATGCCGTAATCCCAGCCAATTCACTGCGGGATGAGCTGAACAAACGGCTGAAGGCATACATGACAAAGGAAATGACCTTTACCTATCGAAAGCATCCAGTGTATCCGGTATAAACGCAATGTGACTCAGGAGCGTAAAAGCGCTCCTTTTATATATTTACAATAATAACATTATGTAAACTAACCGACTTTGCATAAAACGCTATGTTTTTTAGAATAGTAAATAAAGGCTGCCGCATCTCTAGCGGCAATTGTCAGTTCATCATAAAAAGGGGCCCACATTATGTATCATTTATATTCACATAACGACTTGGACGGAGTAGGATGCGGAATTGTAGCAAAATTGGCATTTGGAAAAGATGTTGAGGTCCGGTATAACTCTGTCAATGGCTTAAACGCCCAAGTCCAGTACTTTTTAGAAAAAGCGAAAGAGAGCAACAGACAAGACGCGTTATTCATTACCGATCTCGCTGTCAACGAAGAAAACGAAGAGAGATTGAATGAGTATGTTCATGCGGGCGGAAAAGTGAAGCTGATCGACCACCATAAAACAGCGCTTCATTTAAATGAGCATGAATGGGGCTTTGTCCAAGTGGAATACGATGATGGACGGCTCTCATCAGCCACATCGCTTTTATATGACTATCTCGTTGAAAATGGCTTCATGAAACCGACAAACGCCTTAGATCAATTCACAGAGCTCGTCCGCCAATATGATACATGGGAATGGGAGCGGTACGATCAAAAACAGGCGAAGCGGCTTAATGACCTTTTCTTTTTGCTGTCAATCGATGAATTTGAAGAAAAAATGATTCAGCGGCTTTCGGCGCATGACGAATTTTTCTTTGATGATTTTGAAGAAAAACTGCTTGATCTGGAAGACGAAAAAATCGAACGCTATCTCCGCAGAAAGAAAAGGGAAATGGTGCAAACCTTTGTTCATGAACACTGTGTAGGCATCGTTCATGCAGAATCGTACCATTCAGAGCTTGGAAACAGGCTTGGAAAAGAAAATCCCCACCTTGATTACATTGCAATTTTAAGCATGGGGTCAAAACGGGTCAGCCTGCGCACCATTCATGATTACGTCGATGTGTCAGAAATCGCGGGCCGATACGGAGGCGGAGGGCATGCAAAGGCATCCGGCTGTTCGATAACCGATGAAGTATACGAATTGTTTGTTGCTGAAGCATTCCGGATTGAGCCTGTCCGGCCGGATGCTTTCCGTAACATCTATAATATAAAGGGATCTGCGAACGGCTCATTATATGAAAATCGTGCACAAATGAGATTTTTTCTGTTTCCTTTAGACAACGAGTGGAATATCCAAATTAACGGGGAAACACAGGATGAAACATTCACAGCGTTTGAAGAAGCAGAATGGTTCATTAAAAGAAATTATGCCGCATCGCTCGTGCGGGATGAAGTGTTTGTCGCATTTCTAGCGGAGAATTTGAAGCGGGCAAACCAGCATCGCAGGTAAAAAAATATGCATAGGGGGAGAATTGATCTTCCCTATGCATATCCGCGTTATCGTTTAAATATAGCTGTACGTTTTTTTATGACAAAATAAAGGGCAATGACGACAATAGCCAGTATCATAATCGGCGTGGTATAAGTGCCCGCAATGTTCTCAACGTCATCCCACTGGCTTCCGAGCTGAATGCCTAAATAAACAAAGAGGATAGACCACGGAATGATAGCAAGTACAGTCAGTACCACAAATTTGAGAAACGGCATTTTGGCAATGCCTGCAGGAATGGATATCGCATGTCTGACAACTGGTATAAAACGCGCCGAGAAGACAACCCCCGTGCCGTATTTTTGAAACCAGTTTTCTGCCATATCGATATGATGCTTTTTAATCAATAAGTACTTCCCGTATTTGTCCAAGAACGGTCTGCCGCCATAGCGTCCGATCCAATAAATAAAGATCTGGGCAATGGTGCCTCCGATGACACCCGCAATAATGGCGCCAATAAACCCAATCGTGCCTTCCGATACCATATAGCCGCCATAGGCCAATACAATTTCACTCGGAATAATCTCAATCATCAAGCCAATTGCAATGCCTGCATACCCCATATTCGTCAGCCAAGTTAAAATTTCGCTTATCAAACTGCCCACATTCTTCACAACCTGTCCTCATCTTTTTCACTATTATATGACTGATTGACGAGCAAGATGGTTACAATTTTTTTACCGAAGCATTTCTTTTGTTTCCCGCTTGATCACCTCTTCTAAATAAGCCAAAAGCTGTGATCTTATTTCGGGGCGCATTAAACCGATTTCCGTGCTCGCTTTAAAACAGCCCAGCTTATCGCCAATGTCATATCGATTTCCTTCCAGCAGCCGGGCATGGATCGGCTGCTTACGGCAAACCTCACGAAGCGCATCGGTGAGCTGAATTTCGTTGCCCGCGCCTCTGCCAATGGACTTCAACACGGGGAAGATCGAAGAATTCAGCACATACCGTCCCATTATGGCGATGTCCGAAGGCGCTTCTTCAGGCGAAGGCTTTTCAACTAAATCCTTCACTTCATACACAGGCCCTTGAGAGCCTGATGTATTTATCATACCATATTTGCTGACATCCTCAGGGGGAACGGACTGTACACTGACAACCTCTGTGCCGTAAGCATCGTATACATCCATTAGCTGCCGAAGAGCCGGTTTTTCAGACACCATAATATCATCGCCTAAGAGAACGGCAAAAGGCTCATCTCCGATAAAATGCTCCGCACACAGCACCGCATGGCCTAATCCGAGCGGCTCTTTCTGGCGGATGTAATGAATATTGGCCAAATCAGCAATCTGCTGCATTTCCTTAAGTGTCTCCGTCTTGCCTTTTTCTCGCAGATTGAATTCCAATTCCGCCGACCGATCAAAGTGATCTTCAATCGAGCGTTTGTTTCTCCCTGTAATAATCAGTATATCTTCAATTCCTGACTCTGCAGCTTCTTCTACAATGTATTGAATTGCTGGTTTGTCAACGATTGGGAGCATTTCTTTTGGCTGCGCCTTTGTCGCTGGCAGAAATCTCGTTCCTAAACCCGCTGCGGGAATGACCGCTTTTCTCACTTTTTTACTCATTCATCTTCACTCCTGATCCTGTATGTTTTTCAGCGAATCTCCAAATACCCAGATTTGGTTTCCGATAAAATTCATCATCATCCCGCCGATAGTGGCGGCGAGCTTACTCACCAAAAGCGAAAAACCGCCTTTTTGAAGCAAATAAAGCAGCAAAAAGGTGATCCCCGACGCGGCAATATTAATCATAAGAAAGCGCCCGATCTCTTTCCCGCCAGTCTTATGTTTTACACGAAACGTCCAATTCCGGTTCCACACATAGCTGTTGATGATACCTGCAGAATAGGAGCAGATCTGTGCCGGCAGATAAGGGACATGACAAGCAGTAAGAAGAAAGAAAACACCAAAATCTATCAGCGTATTGCCGGCGCCTACGGTGCAAAAACGGCCTAATGTCTTTATTTTTTCTTTCAGCATAACGGTACCTAATTTGACCTCCCTTCATAATAGATGCGGATGGCTATTATATTTGTTGATAGGGATTACTTTAGCGGACAGTGTTGAAAAAACAATTAATAAAATATGAACAAAACATGAAAAAACCGTATACCGCTTAATCGTTCTTATACTCTAGAAAAACAGCCGTATTGAACGGCTGTTTTTTTGTGCCTGAAAACTATTTTTATATACAAATATAAACGGAGTGTTAGCCCTATCTTAACAATGAATAAATGTATCCAGTTCCTATGTAGAATCGAACACTAACTCCTCCAAAAGGTTCTATGCACAATTTTTTTAATGATGTAGGATGTTATATAAAGGTATTTATGGATAATTCTGTATCCCCTTTCGATGTGATAAAAGGGAGACGATGATCAATCCTGTCTTTTTATTTTCTGGTCAATGGTCGCTAGGAATGGGGGGTTGGAACAAATTTGAAGAAGCGAGTGGTGCGATCACCTCGAAGGAAAGAGAATGAAAACACACGAAGATGAGCTTTCAGAACAAGAACTCGGAACATTCGATTCATGTGCAAAATTAATATGTCAAATTAAATAGTTTTCATCTATTTTATGCTTCATGACTGTAGTCTTCATATTCCGAAAGAAAATCCCTTATTTAAGGAAAAAGGAGGGTGTTAAGTTATGCGTAAAAAGTGTAGCGTTTGTTTATGGGTTCTTGCTTTATTATTGAGCTGCTTATCTGCGAAGTCTGCGTATGCTGCCACCAGTACTACAATTGCAAAACATATAGGAAATTCAAACCCGCTTATAGACCATCATTTGGGAGCAGATCCGGTTGCGCTGACCTATAATGGAAGAGTCTACATCTATATGTCAAGTGATGACTATGAATATAATAGCAACGGAACGATTAAAGATAATTCATTTGCCAATTTGAATAGAGTATTCGTCATATCTTCAGCGGATATGGTGAACTGGACAGACCATGGAGCCATTCCGGTAGCAGGTGCCAATGGAGCTAATGGAGGCTGTGGAATTGCAAAATGGGCCGGTGCGTCCTGGGCACCGGCAATCGCAGTAAAAAAAATCAATGGCAAGGATAAATTCTTCCTTTATTTCGCAAACAGCGGCGGAGGTATCGGGGTTCTCACCGCAGACAGCCCGATTGGCCCATGGACCGACCCCATCGGAAAAGCCCTCGTAACGCCAAGTACGCCAGGAATGTCTGGTGTTGTATGGCTTTTTGATCCGGCAGTATTTGTAGATGATGACGGCACCGGTTACCTATATGCCGGGGGAGGCGTTCCTGGCGGTTCAAATCCAACGCAGGGACAATGGGCCAGTCCTAAAACGGCAAGGGTCATAAAATTAGGGCCTGATATGACGAGTGTTGAGGGAAGTGCATCTACAATTGATGCGCCTTTCATGTTTGAAGATTCGGGGTTGCACAAGTATAACGGAACATACTACTATACCTATTGCATCAATTTCGGTGGCATACACCCGGCCGATAAACCCCCAGGCGAGATCGGCTACATGACCAGTTCAAATCCCATGGGTCCCTTTACATATAGAGGGCACTTCCTGAAAAATCCTGGTGCATTTTTCGGAGGCGGCGGAAACAACCATCATGCTGTTTTCAATTTTAAAAACGAGTGGTATGTCGTGTACCATGCGCAAACTGTCAGTTCGGCTCTGTTCGGGGCAGGCAAAGGATACCGCTCTCCCCATATTAATAAGCTGGTGCATAATGCAGATGGATCTATTCAAGAGGTAGCGGCAAATTATGCAGGTGTAACACAACTTTCCAATTTAAACCCATATAACCGGGTAGAAGCTGAAACGTTCGCTTGGAATGGACGCATTTTGACAGAGAAATCGACAGCACCCGGCGGGCCAGTAAATAATCAGCATGTAACAAGTATTCAAAATGGAGACTGGATTGCTGTAGGAAATGCAGACTTCGGAGCGGGCGGTGCCAGGACATTTAAAGCAAATGTAGCATCCACTTTAGGCGGGAAAATAGAAGTGCGCCTCGACAGTGCTGACGGTAAGCTTGTTGGAACTCTGAATGTACCTTCAACAGGCGGAGCGCAAACCTGGAGAGAAATAGAAACTGCAGTAAGCGGGGCTACCGGTGTGCACAAAGTATTCTTTGTATTTACCGGAACAGGCACAGGAAACTTGTTTAATTTTGATTACTGGCAGTTTACGCAAAGATAGGACTTGTAATGGGACCGTTTAAAAACGAGACGCGTGAAGAACGGGCCAACACCGGAACTCGCCATTATGGATATGCCATGCAGATTTTCTAATACCGTAAAAGACACATGACGAAGGAGAGGAATAAATGATTCCACGCATAAAAAAAACAATTTGTGTACTATTAGTATGTTTCACTATGCTGTCAGTCATGTTAGGACCAGGCGCTACTGAAGTTTTGGCAGCCAGTGATGTAACAGTTAATGTATCTGCAGAGAAACAAGTGATTCGCGGTTTTGGAGGGATGAACCATCCGGCTTGGGTTGGGGATCTTACAGCAGCTCAAAGAGAAGCCGCCTTTGGCAATGGACAGAATCAGTTAGGCTTCTCAATCTTAAGAATTCATGTAGATGAAAACCGAAATAATTGGTATAAAGAGGTGGAGACTGCCAAGAGTGCGGTCAAACATGGAGCAATCGTTTTTGCTTCTCCCTGGAATCCTCCAAGTAATATGGTTGAGACCTTTAATCGGAATGGTGACACATCGGCTAAACGGCTGAAATACGATAAGTACGCCGCATATGCGCAGCATCTTAACGATTTTGTTACCTTCATGAAAAATAATGGTGTGAATCTTTACGCAATTTCAGTCCAAAATGAGCCTGATTACGCTCACGAGTGGACGTGGTGGACGCCGCAAGAGATCCTTCGCTTTATGAGAGAAAACGCCGGCTCGATCAATGCCCGCGTCATTGCACCTGAGTCATTTCAATACTTGAAGAATTTGTCGGACCCGATTTTGAACGATCCGCAGGCTCTTGCCAATATGGATATTCTCGGAACGCACCTGTACGGCACCCAGGTCAGCCAATTCCCTTATCCTCTTTTCAAACAAAAAGGAGCGGGGAAGGACCTTTGGATGACGGAAGTATACTATCCGAACAGTGATAACAACTCGGCGGATCGATGGCCTGAGGCATTGGATGTTTCACAGCATATTCACAATGCGATGGTAGAGGGGGACTTTCAAGCTTATGTATGGTGGTACATCCGAAGATCATATGGACCTATGAAAGAAGATGGTACGATCAGCAAACGAGGTTACAATATGGCTCATTTCTCGAAGTTTGTGCGTCCCGGCTATGTAAGGATTGATGCAACGAAAAACCCTAATGCGAACGTTTACGTGTCAGCCTATAAAGGTGATAACAAGGTCGTTATTGTTGCCATTAACAAAAGCAACACAGGTGTTAACCAAAACTTTGTTTTGCAGAATGGATCTGCTTCTCAGGTATCCAGATGGATCACGAGCAGCAGCAGCAATCTACAACCTGGAACGAATCTCAACGTAACGGGCAATCACTTTTGGGCTCATCTTCCAGCTCAAAGCGTGACAACTTTTGTTGTCAATCGTTAAGGGCACCTAAGACCCGCAAACTCATTTTTCAATAGAATGTCTGAATTTGCGATTTCCTGATCGGGAAATCGCTTTTTTATAGAAGGTATAGGCCAAATTAGGGAGAGAAGAAGTATGTACAAACAGCAAAGCTTACTTCTTGAGTTTTTATCAGTTTACATAATATATATTCTAGGAAGTAACTGAAAGAAATAAATTTCTGTCTCATTGTCAAAGTATACTTAAGTTAGTGAGACAGAAATTGAAATGTTACAGTTGAATGCCTAATCAAAAAAATGGCGTTGTCAATCCATAATAAACTGCTTCTAAATCTTCCAGCGTCATATCGCCATATGCGCATTTGATAACCGAGTCAGCAAACACATCGTAGTCATAATCCGTTGAAAAACCTTGCTGTAGCTGTTTTTCGTAACCATCGATCTGTTCTTTTTGATGTTGGATGTCTTTTTCCTTACCTGGATAATCCGGACCATTGATCACATCGTTCATTTCTTTGAACAGCACCATATACTGTCTCAATGTTTCATCCACAACGTAAACCTCCTTGTTTTGCTGTATAAGATGATGAAAACGGACATCATTATTGCTGATGTCCGTCAAAAGCTTAACTACTTGGGTTCTTCTCCCCAAATCAGTTTTCCGTGATTATATAATGTGATTTTTTTCGTTGTTTTAAACGTATTTGATTGGAAAAAGGAATAATCTCCGTTTTGTGCATAATTGCACCAGTCATCATTATGAAGACGAAGCTGAATATTCCCTGTGCTTGCTCCCGTTAACAGTGTTCCATTTTTAAACCCTAGTTCTAAATAGGTATCTGCGCCTCGCTTAGGTTTATGTAACGTCACAAACTTGTAGGTCACATTTCCGCATCCGATCTGAGCGTAGTCACAATCAAAGTTTTGGCCTTTATTTTTCCCGTTATACCAGTAACGGACAGTAACATCTTTTAAATTTAACGTAGTGCTGCCGTTATTTTTGATAAGAAGCTGCGGGCGGATTTGGTTTCCGTTCACACTCCCATCACCCGCTCTGTATTGCACAGATATACTGTTTTTCTGTGTGGGTTTACCTTGTGCTGGCGTTTCAGGACTGTTTTTAGTCGAATCTTTAGTGCCGAGAATGTTTTCTCTTACGAATGCTCCTGAAGCAGATAAATCTGATAATGGCCAGCCGCCTGTTTTAGCTGCTCCCGGCTTTAAAGCTGAAGATGATTCCTGCTTATCAGAAAGATTCCAGTTGACCCAGCTGATGTTCTTGCTGTTGAGATAATTCAGCCATTCCCGCGACTGGTCAAGGAATACTCCGCCATTTCCGGAAGCATCGCTTGTCCCCCATTCCGTCACAAAAAGAGGCGCTCCTTTGCTGAGAGCATAGTTGGCTTTATCCCGTAAAAACTGGCCATGTGTGCCGGCATAAAAATGAAGCGCGTACATGACATTTGCATCCTTTAGCTGATCATTGGCAGCATCATTTACATCCTGGCTCCATGTACCGGTTCCGACAATGATGATATTATCGGGATCATGTTTACGGATAACGGAAATGACTTCTTCCGCATACGGTTTAATATCACGCTTCCAGTTCACATCGCCGTTTGGTTCGTTTGCAATTTCATAAATGACGTTTGGCGTGTTTCCGTAAAGTCTTGACATTTCCTCAAAGAATTCTTTTGCCTTTTCTTTATGTTGATTCGGATTGCCATCATTTAAAATATGCCAGTCAATGATGACATATATCCCGAGCTCTTTTGCCGCTTCAACCGCTTCTTTCACTTTGTTTTTCACAGATGGATTATCAATATAGCCACCGTCTGCCGTATACATCGCCGCTCGGAAAACCGTAATGCCCCAATCGTCTCTCAGCCATTTTAAGCTGTCTTTATTGACAAAATCGCCGTACCATTGCAATCCATGTGAACTGATCCCCTTCAACTGCACCGCTTTCCCGTCTTGACTGACTAGCTGTGTACCTTTTAAGCTGAGCTGGCCATTTATGGATACTGGCGTTTTTGCCCCTGCTGCGGATGCAGCCGGCCCCAAGCTGCTGGTTGCCAATAATGCAATTAATAAACAAATGATAAAAAAAGAGACTGAACGTTTCATATATTGATCTTTCCTCCTTTAAACATTATATAAGGAATATGCCTACCGACTTACCACTCCCCCCTCCCTTCTCTTTGTTTAGCACGAACTCATTGTAAAAATCTTTCTCATCATTGTCTATCAACCTAATTTCTTGTTTTTAAGCAGCTTAAAACCCTGTCTATTTGCTCTTTTTGCCTTATTTCTGGTACAGCTGATACATGTTAACAAAACATAAAAGTGTTTAACCAGGACTTTACACGTTATTTTTTTATCTAAAAAAATTCCGCTTCTTTTTAGCAAATAAAAAGCTGCATCCAATGAATTGAATGCAGCCGTGTTCTTATGCTTCTTGTTTCTCATCTTCCCAAGTTTCAGCGTTTTTCAGGCCCGGGATGTTTTTCGCTTTGAATACAGGATCAAGCCCTTGCTTACGCTGTTTCGCGTAATCCTTATACACTTTATAAGCAACGTTTGACAGCAGCGCAATCACAATTAAGTTAATCAGCGCCATGATACCCATAAAGAGGTCCGCCATATCCCAAACGATTTGGAAGCCTGATAGAGATCCATAGACAACCATAGCAATAACAGCGATACGGTAAATGTTCAGCCATGTCTTGCTAGTTTTAATAAATTCAATGTTTGTCTCGCCATAATAATAATTCCCGACAACTGAACTGAAGGCAAACAGGAACATTGCGACAGCGATGAAGCTAGGCGCCCAGCCTCCAATATGATGATTAAGGGCAGCCTGCGTTACTTGGATACCATCACCTTTTGGTGCCACACTGTACAGCAAAATAATGAAGGCTGTAGATGTACATACGATAAAGGTATCGAAAAATACGCCTAATGTTTGAATAAAGCCTTGCTTTGCCGGATGCGATACATGAGCTGTCGCAGCCGCGTTCGGAGCGCTTCCCATTCCAGCTTCGTTTGAGAAAAGTCCGCGCTGAGCACCGATAACAATGATGCCTCCTAATCCGCCGCCGACGATTTGTTCAATACCGAAAGCATTTTTCACAATTGTTGCGATAATGCCAGGGAATGCTGTTATATTAGTAATAACGACAAACAAAGCAATGAGAATATAAATGCCTGCCATAACCGGCACGATTAGCTGTGATACAGCCACAACACGTTTTAAACCGCCAAAAATGATAAACGCCGTTAAAGCTGCCAGAACAATGGCGACAACAATTTTATTGACATGGAATGCGCCATCTAATGCCCCTGAAATGGTGTTCGTTTGAACAGCGTTAAAGATTAAACCGAATGAGACCGTAATTAAGACAGCAAAAACAATGCCGAGCCATCTGACCCCAAGGCCCTTTTGGATATAGTAGGCCGGTCCACCGCGGAAATCGTCTCCGTCCTTCACTTTATAAAGCTGCGCTAACGTACTCTCAACAAAACTCGAAGCCATCCCTACAGCAGCTACAACCCACATCCAAAATACAGCGCCCGGTCCGCCAGTTGCAATGGCTAAGGCGACACCAGTCAAATTTCCTGTACCGACTCGGGATGCGGCCGAAATAAAGAATGCCTGCATAGATGAAACACCTTTATTTCCTTCTGGTTTCTCCCCTACTATTCTGAACATTTCAATAAAATAGCGGAATTGGATAAAACCAAAACGTATGGTAAAAAATAATCCAAGCCCTATTAAAATATAAAATAGGTATTTCCAGATGAAATCACTTGGAATATTAATCAAACTGTTGAAAAAAGACTCCATATTTACCTCCCGTTTTCATCAATCACTATGAATTCGATTTTGATGTTAGATTTTTTAACATAACGAGTCTTATTATATCACAATATGTCGAATTAGGAAGTTTTTTCGTGAAGATTATTGTTCTAGATTGAGTTTTACCCCTTTGGTCCTCTCTCTTTTATTTTCCCATGAATAAAAATATTTCATTTAAGCTTGTATTTAAAAAAAGAGATTCTTTTAAAAATGTAAGATTTTCTTGCCTGTCACTTTCTGTTTCCTAAGATAATTAAAGTTATAAATCCTAAACAACAAACATAACGTTTAAAATGTGTTTTCATTCACACCTTAGATCGGGTATACATACACTAATAAAAGATATTTCTCTTTCAAAAATAAGCAAAAAGATATATACTTAACAAAGTGAACTTTATTTTTAAATTTAATAAATCAGGTTTACTTTGGGGATGAATTGGGGTATTATTATAAAAATATTCAGTAATATTAAAGGGGGGCAGATCATTTGAAAAAGGTAACGATATTGAAAGCATCCATCTTGTTCTTGGCGATTGCCAGTTTTCATTTGTTCTCAATTCCCCATGCCTTTGATATTGGCCATCATTATAAGGCTGTAGCTGACCAGCAGGAAATGCATGAAATGAAAGCCGGACAAAATGCAGATGATGAAAAGAAATCCATCACAGGAGCATTTACCCTGACCGCTTTATGGGCATTGGCTGTTCTGCTTGTAACCGCTGAAAGCAAACATACGGGTTACTCCCGGAGGCGACAGCGAAAGAAAAGCTTTATACTGGCCAAATTTTATCAATCGTCTTATTTTGGCAAACTTCATGTTCAACATCACCCGATTATATAACAAAATATGAGGAGGCTGTTTAACATGTTGTTTATCTTAAGAATGGTGATTTTAGGCTTATTTTCTTTCACAGCGCTGAATTTATTTGTATGGCAAGGAATCGAAGTCATTCATGCCGTAACGGATCTTTTCTCCAGCCATGAAAGCTGATTCATAAACAAACGAAACCCGCTCACATCATGCGAGCGGGTTTTTTATTATTGTTCTGTATGAAGGCGCCAGACAGCTGTAACCTTGCCTGATTCCTCTTCATCAATCAAGAAAGAGCCATTGCTGTATCTGTCGTTTGTCCGCAAGTCTTTTGCCAGCAGTTCTTTTCTGTCGCCTTTTTCAGTTTCTGCCATAAATCGCTGATCAAGACCGCAAGCGAACACTGAGACGACACGGTGAGGATTCTTCTTCAGTTCCCTTAACATAACGACACCGCGTTTTGCGCGGGATGTTTTTTCAAACTCAGAAAGGCTCATGCGTTTCACCGCTCCCCGCTGAGTGAACAATACAATTGAATCAGATTCCTGAAGGATCTCTCCGGAGACAACAAAGTCATCTTCTTTTAAGTTAATCCCTTTGACACCTGCCGCACGCGCGCCAACTACATTTACTTCGTCTTCTCCAAACCATAGGCCGTACCCTAGATGAGTCGCCATAAAGATCTGGCTTTCCCCATTTGTCACATGTACATCGATCAGTTCATCTTCACCCTTTAGATTTAAGGCCACAAGCGCCTTAGAATATCGCTGTGCTTTATAATGGGTAAGTTCTGTCTTTTTCACCATGCCGTTTTTCGTAAAGAACAAAAGATATGCCGACGGATCAAATTCTTTTATCGGTATAGCCTTTACAATCGTTTCATCACGGTCAATAGTGATCATATTTGAAAAATGCTGGCCCATGTCCTTCCATCTGATATCAGGCAGCTGGTGAACCGGACAATAGATATAGCTTCCTTTGTTCGTAAAGAGCAGCAGCACATCCGTCGTATTCATTTCAAACTGATGCAGCATTCTGTCCGTATCTTTCATTCCGAAATCCTGACCGTTAGAAGCGGCAAATGACCGCTGGCTCGTACGTTTCAGGTAACCATCCTTTGTAACAGTCACATATACATCCTCAGACGCAACCATCACTTCAAGGTTAATTTTAATTTCCTCAATTTTTTCTTCAATCACTGAGCGTCTCGCATCTGCATATTTCTTTTTCAGTGCTTTTAAGCTGTTTGTGATCACTTTTAAGAGCTTTTTATCGTTGCTTAAAATAGATTCAAGCTCTTCAATCTTTTTGCCAAGCTCTTCTGCCTCTTCCTTCAGCGCTGTGATATCTGTGTTTGTTAAACGGTATAGCTGCAATGACACGATCGCTTCAGCCTGAGGCTCTGTAAATTCATATTTCGCAATCAAATTATTTTTAGCGTCACGTTTATCGCTGGAAGAACGAATTGTTGCAATCACTTCATCCAAAATGGACAAAGCTTTCATGAGACCTTCTACGATGTGGTGTCTGTCTTTTGCTTTTTGAAGCTCGTAAACGGATCGGTTTGTGACGACTTCCTTTTGGTGGCCGATATATGCGTCCAAAATAGACGGCAGGCTCATCAGCATCGGACGGCGGTTATGGATGGCCACCATATTAAAGTTATATGTGATCTGCAAATCGGTATTTTTATATAAGAAATTCAAAATACCTTTGGCATCTGCTTCTTTCTTCAGTTCAATGACTACTCTCAGCCCTGTTCGATCCGTTTCATCACGAACCTCCGAGATGCCCTCAACCTTTTTATCAATGCGGAATTCGTCCATTTTTTTCACAAGGTTTGCTTTGTTTACTTCAAATGGAATTTCAGTAATGACAATTTGTTCTCGTCCGCCTCTGATTGTTTCAATTTCAGCTTTTCCGCGGATAATGATTTTCCCTTTTCCGGTTTCGTAAGCTTTTTTTATGCCGTCAACGCCTTGTATAATACCGCCTGTTGGAAAATCAGGACCTTTAATGACTTCCATAAGTTCATCAACAGAGCAAGATGGCATTTGAATGCGCTTGATGACAGCATCAATGACTTCTCCCAGGTGGTGAGGGGGAATGTCGGTTGCGTATCCTGCTGAAATCCCGGTAGATCCATTGACCAATAGGTTAGGAAACATTGCCGGGAGTACGACAGGCTCCTTGCTTGTATCATCGAAGTTCGGCACAAATTCAACTGTATTTTTGTCAATGTCCCGAAGTAGCTCAGAAGCGATTGGAGATAATCTCGCTTCTGTATAACGCATGGCTGCCGGGGGATCTCCGTCGATGCTTCCGTTGTTCCCATGCATTTCGATTAACACATTTCGCACTTTCCAATCCTGGCTCATACGCACCATTGCTTCATAAACCGAACTGTCACCGTGCGGATGATAGTTACCGATAACGTTACCGACCGTTTTGGCCGCTTTTCTGAAGTTTTTATCAAACGTATTTCCGTCAGTATGCATCGCATACAGAATTCTGCGCTGCACCGGCTTTAAGCCGTCTCTCGCATCTGGAAGCGCCCTGTCTTGAATAATATATTTACTATAGCGTCCAAAACGGTCGCCGATGACCTCTTCTAATGGTAAATCATGAAATAATTCTGGCTGTGACAATCATTATACCTCCTCAGCGACCGATAAGTTTTCATTTTCTAAAATATTGCTCTCTTCATCTAAGCCGAAAGCGACGTTTTTCTCAATCCACTTTCTGCGCGGCTCTACTTTGTCTCCCATTAACGTCGTCACACGTCTCTCTACGCGTGCCGCATCGTCGATTTTGACCCTTACAAGCGTGCGGGACTCCGGATTCATCGTCGTTTCCCATAGCTGGTCTGCGTTCATCTCTCCAAGACCCTTGTACCGCTGAATGGTATAGCCCTTGCCGACTTTTTTCAAGACATCATCCATCTCTTCATCAGACCAAGCATATTCAATGATTTCCTTTTTCCCGCTTCCTTTGCTGACCTTATATAAAGGTGGCAATGCTATGAACACCTTGCCATGCTCAATGAGCGGCTTCATGTAGCGATAGAAAAAGGTGAGAAGCAGCACTTGAATATGAGCGCCGTCAGTATCCGCATCGGTCATAATGATGATTTTGTCATAGTTGATGTCATCGATTGAGAAATCCGCTCCGACACCCCCGCCGATCGCATGTATGATTGTATTGATCTCTTCATTTTTAAAGATATCAGCAAGCTTAGCTTTCTCCGTATTAATGACTTTACCGCGTAAAGGCAGTACCGCTTGGAATCTGCGGTCTCGTCCCTGTTTGGCTGATCCGCCTGCTGAATCCCCCTCAACGAGATATAATTCATTTTTTGCAGGGTTTCTTGAACCCGCAGGTGTCAGCTTCCCGCTTAATGTCGCTTCTGATTTTTTGCGTTTTTTGCCGCTTCTTGCTTCTTCACGGGCTTTTCGTGCCGCTTCTCGCGCCTGGCTAGCTTTGATCGCCTTTTTGACAAGAAGTGTTGCGGTGTCCCGGTTTTCCTCTAAAAAGTAAGCAAGCTGCTCTGAAACAATTGCGTCAACTGCTGATCTCGCTTCACTAGTCCCGAGCTTTCCTTTTGTTTGTCCTTCAAATTGAAGAAGTTCCTCAGGAATGCGGACAGAAATAATGGCTGAAAGCCCTTCCCTTATATCGGTGCCTTCCAGGTTTTTATCCTTTTCTTTCAACAAAGCCACTTTTTTCGCATATTCATTAAAAGCACGTGTCATCGCTGTTTTTGCACCTGACTCATGCGTGCCGCCGTCTTTTGTTCTGACGTTGTTAACAAATGACAGGATGTTTTCAGAATAGCCATCATTAAACTGGAACGCAAAGTCCACTTCTATTGAATGGTGCTCTCCCTCAAACGAGACCACTTCAGATAAGACGTCTTTCTCCTCATTTAAGTAAGCGACAAACGCTTCTATGCCGTTCTCATAATAAAAGACCTCATGCTGGTCATTCCGCTCGTCAATCAGCTCAATTTTTAATCCTTTTAACAAAAACGCCGATTCTCTTAAGCGCTCAGAAAGCGTTTCAAAATTATAAGTGGTTGTGCTGAACATCGTTGGATCTGGCTTAAAGTGCGTAAGCGTCCCTGTCTTTTTTGTTTTGCCGATCTTTTCAAGAGATGTAACCGGTTTTCCTCCATTTTCAAATCGCTGCTGATAGACGAAACCGTCCCGCTCAATGGTAACCGTCAGCCATTCAGATAAAGCATTCACGACAGATGCACCGACTCCGTGCAGCCCTCCGCTTGTCTTATAGCCGCCTTGGCCGAACTTTCCTCCGGCATGAAGCACAGTTAAAATCACTTCAGGGGTTGGTTTGCCAAGCTTATGCATTCCGGTCGGCATGCCGCGGCCTCTATCCTGTACAGAAATACTGTTGTCTTTATGTATTTTGACGATAATATGATCTCCATGGCCGGCAAGTACCTCGTCGACAGAGTTATCTACAATTTCATAAACCAAGTGGTGCAAGCCACGCGCGTCAGTAGAGCCAATATACATACCCGGCCTTTTCCTGACAGCCTCAAGGCCTTCGAGCACCTGTATGGCATCTTCGTTGTAATCAAATTGCTGTTTTCTAGCCAAACGTACAAACCCCTTTCAAAAACTAACATTGTCTTTCTCTTTTTCAGTGTTACGCGTCAATAGTATAAAGTATTTTTTATAAACCTAGCCTCAAGCCGGTACTGCCTTGGACTCCTCATTATAACCAATATGTTTGCGATCGCAACATAGAGCGAACGAATCAGTTCGCAAAACATCGGCTAGTGCTGTTTTTACGTCATGAGAACGTATGTTTGTTTATTATATATAAAGCAGCAGACCTTCGCAAATCGAACGGCCGAAACCCAGCTGGACAAGGTATTCAAAAAAAGCTGTTCAAGCTTTATTGTATCTGTTTCACCGTAATACGCAAACAATATCTTAAAATTAAAAAGCAAAAATCCTTGAATTTACAAGGATTTTTGCAGTTCTGCACCTATTTTGTTACAGCGTGCGCCACTTTTATGCACAGATCCATGATAACCGTTCTGCCTTTTTCCTTTAGCATCTGGTAAGCTTCTTCGTTTACCAATCCTTGCTGTGCCCAAAATACTGGAGCATCAGTTTCCAAAAACTCTTTCGCCACGTCTGGAAGCTGTTCTGAGCGCCGGAATACATTGACGATGTCAATCGGGCCGTCAATCTCCTTTAAAGATGAAACGGCTTTGACACCAAGCGCCTCATCAATTGTAGGATTAACGGGAATGATTTCATAGCCCGCATCCTGCATCGCTTTTGAAACCATATGGGACGTTCTATCCGGGCGGTCTGAAAGCCCCACTACCGCGATTCGTTTGCTTCTATCAAGAATCTCTTTAATTTCTGCTTTGGATGGGTTTTGCATCATGTACCACTCCTTTTTTATTTATCTTACACGAAAAAAATGAAAGAAATCAAAGTATGATGCATGTTTGATTGGATTTGTAAGCAAACTTTACAAAAAACTTGTCATCAGATCATGACATCTCATGTTAAAATAGAAAGAAGGGATTTTGAAAAAGGAGAAATGTAGATGTTAATTGCTTTATTGATTATTTTGGCCTACCTGATAGGCAGCATTCCATCTGGCTTAATTGTGGGCAAGCTTGCCAAGGGAATTGATATTCGGGAGCACGGAAGCGGCAACTTAGGCGCTACCAATGCATTCCGTACATTGGGCGTAAAAGCTGGTTCGGTCGTTATAGCCGGGGATATTTTGAAAGGGACGCTGGCGACTGCATTGCCTTTTCTCATGCATGTTGATATTCATCCGCTTCTTGCAGGAGTCTTTGCGGTTTTAGGACACGTGTTTCCCATCTTCGCCAAATTTAAAGGCGGCAAAGCCGTGGCAACATCCGGAGGCGTTTTGCTATTTTACGCACCTCTGTTATTTATCACGATGGTCGCGGTATTTTTCATCTTTTTATACTTGACTAAATTTGTTTCTCTGTCATCGATGTTAACAGGGATCTATACTGTTATATATAGTCTCTTTGTCCATGATAAGTATTTATTGATTGTCGTTACCCTGCTCACTATCTTTGTCATATACAGACACCGGGCGAACATTAAACGTATTATCAATAAAACAGAACCAAAAGTAAAATGGTTATAAACGTAAAAAACTTCTCTTTTGACACAGAATAGCCTAATACGTTTATAATAGAGAAAATTCAAATGAAGAACAAAGGGGTGTTCTGTTATGAATATGACAATTAACGAAGACGCACTGAACTGGTATAAAGAAGAGCTCGATTTAGAAAGCGGAGACCAGGTTCGCTTTTTCGTCCGCTACGGCGGCTGCAGCAACGTTCAAAAGGGTTTTTCTCTCGGTGTGGCGAAAGATGCCCCACAAGAGGCTGGAGTCACTGCAGAAGCCGGCGGCATTACTTTCTTTATCGAAGAAAGTGATCTATGGTATTTCGATAACCACGACCTTCTAGTCAGCTATTCAGCGGACGCTGATGAACCTGTTTTTGAATACCAATAAAAAAGAACGCACATTACGTGCGTTCTTTTTTTACAAATGAAATCGAATAAGATGATCGGTCAGGTTTTCTTGTTCCAAAATATACTTTTGGGTCTCACCCAGCAGATCAAAGTGAGGAAATCCACTTTTCCTATGTATCCATTCTTTTTTTAAACCGTACGCCTCTCCCCATTGAATCAGCTTATCAATATCTGCACAGCCGGCTTTTGTCACGGTCTTCGCTTCTGGGAACCGGTCATCCAGCCAGTAATGTGTTAAAAATGCGATTTCTCCTCTTTTTACCGCTTGTTTCCACCGATTCAGTTCCTCACGTTTCACACCAAACGCCATATTTCGTTCACTTCCCTATTTTTTGGCCTTTTCATATGCTGCGTGCCAATCAGGGAAAGCTTTGCGAAACTGAATAGGCTTAAAGCTTTCTTTATCCACACAAATATGAGATGAGGTAGCTTCAATAGAAAGCTCACCGGCCGGATTGTAAATGTGATATCCATAGACGGTTTTAAAGCCGTTGTATTGCTCTATCCACGTGTGCACAACCGCAGTTTCTCCATAATGAAGCGGCTTTTTATAGGAAATATTGATATCAACGACTGGAGACAGGACACCTCTCTTTTCCATATCACTGTATAAAAAGCCTAAATCCTTAATCAGGGCCGTTCTGCCGACCTCCATCCACACCAGATAATTTGCGTGATAGACGATCCCCATTTGATCTGTTTCTGCGTAACGCACTTCTATTTCTTTTTTTGATACATGCAAGATTACTCTGCTCCCTTAACGTCAATTTAGCCCCATTTTACCATAATCAAATCAGAAAGAAAAAAACCAGGTTTCCCTGGTTTTTAAGAGCGGTATCCGTTTTCTCTCGCTGCAGATTCGTCTTGAATTTCATTGCGAAACGCTTCGATGCTTTGTTCGCGTCTGGCATTTTTTTCTTTGATGCGCTGCTTATCTTCTCCTGAAGCAAACTCCATTGATTCTTCTGCTTCTTCCATGTTTTCAATTGTATTTTGCACCATATCCTGCAATTTTTCTACGTTATCAGAACGGTCATCAGGATTAGGCTGCTGGTATTGCTTTTGGTTATTCGTCATTCGAATGTACCCCCTAGAAATAAATTCGATTCGCGTTATTCGCCTTTTGTTTGCATGATGATCGGCTGCTGGCCGGAAGTATCCTGCATTTTTTCCCCTTTATTGGCTTTATATTTTACAGGCTTTGTACCCAAGTGGCTTGGAGCATATTGAGGCTGACCGTTTTTCTTGTTGTTTCCCATGTTTATCCCTCCTCAACAGATAGGATTCTCAAAAGGAGGGGTAAACATGAATACAAATTAAAGGTTATTTTTGCTTAAATCGCTGTTCAAGCTTTTCTTCAAGCTGATTCAAATACTCTGTATTGGTCATCAACTCTTTTTTATTTTCCATGACAAGCTCATGAAAAGAACGCTTTCTCATCTTCTTCACTCTTCTCACCTCCGCATATTCTTTTATTTTTTCCAATTCTGAAAACTTGTAAGCGTATCAGAACATAAAAAAACTGAATCTAATCAAGATCCAGTCTTTGTTCCATTTCTTTTTTTGTCATCGTGCCGATGTGTATGTCTTGAATAACGCCTTTTTCATCTAAGATATACGTCGTTGGGTATGACATCACGTTATAGTCAGCATTGATTCCTTTTTTATCAATCAGGATAGGAAACGTTAAATCATACGTATCAGCAAACGATTGAACCTGTTGCTCGCTTTTCTCAGCTGAGGTGAAATTCACCGCCACAACAGCAAGTTTATCTGCGTGCTCTTTTTGGAGCTGTTCCATCGCCGGCATTTCCTGACGGCACGGCTTACACCAAGTTGCCCAAAAATTGAGCAGCACTTTTTTTCCTTTTGTGTCCTGTAAGGAGGTTTTCTCCCCTGACAACGTTTTCAAAGTAAAATGAGGTGCTTGCTGTCCCTCTTCAATCCCGACTTCTTTTTTGCTGTATGTTTGATACAAATTCCATCCCATATAACCGGCAAGTATGATAAGCAGAATCCCTGCGAGCCATTTTTTCAGCATATGCCACCTCCGCAGCACATTAGTCATAAAAAGAAGAGAAAGCTGAATGCCTTCTCTTCTATTGATTCATCAGGATTGCTTCATTTTTTCACGAAGCACCATTTGCAGGATGCCGCCATGGCGGTAGTAATCAATCTCAACTTCGCTATCGAAGCGGACGACTGCTTCAAATGTTGTTACATCACCGTCTTCATTGATTGCTCTTACTGTGACAAGGTCACGAGGGCGAACGGTTTCATCAACATCAACCTCGATGACTTCTTTACCAGTTAAGCCGAGTGTTTCCGCATTTTCACCTTGTTTAAATTGAAGCGGCAGCACACCCATGAATACAAGGTTGCTTCTGTGAATTCTTTCAAAGCTCTCAGCAATTACCGTTCTGATGCCGAGAAGGTTTGTTCCTTTTGCAGCCCAGTCACGTGAAGATCCCATACCATAGTCTTTTCCGGCTAACACGACAAGACCGGTTTTATCTTCTTTATATCTCATGCACGCATCGTAGATCGATGTTACTTCACCAGTTGGCCAGTACGTTGTATATCCGCCTTCTGTTCCCGGCGCGATTTGGTTTTTGATGCGGATGTTTGCAAATGTCCCTCTCATCATCACTTCATGGTTTCCGCGGCGGGAACCATAGGAGTTAAAGTCGCGAGGTGAAACACCTTTCTCCTGCAAGTACTTACCGGCAGGCGTATCTTTTCCGATTGCCCCTGCTGGAGAAATATGGTCGGTTGTGACTGAATCACCAAATTTGCCGACAACACGAAGACCTTTTAATGGCTCAACCTTGCCTGGTTCCACAGACATTTCTTCGAAGAATGGCGGGTTCTGAATGTAAGTAGACTCGCTATCCCATTTATATAAAGCTTCATCTGTTGTTTCAATCTCGTTCCAGCGCTTGTTATCATCAAATACCGTTTCATATTCTTTGCGGAAGAGCTCAGGTGTTACAGTTTGCTTAACAAGTGAATTAATTTCGTCCATTGACGGCCAAATATCATTAAAGTAAACGTTTTGACCATCTTTGCCCACGCCGATCGGATCGGTTTTCAGGTTAATGTTCACCGTTCCAGCCAGTGCATACGCCACAACAAGCGGCGGGGAAGCAAGATAGTTGCCTTTAACAAGCGGGTGAATACGCCCTTCAAAGTTACGGTTTCCGGAAAGAACAGATGTAATCAGAAGATCGTTTTTCGCAACCGCTTCTTCGATTTCTGGTGATAGCGGTCCTGAGTTTCCGATACATGTTGTACATCCGTATCCAACGAGGTTAAAACCAAGCTCTTTCATGTATGGAAGAAGGCCTGAATTCACAAGATACCCTGTAACGACTTTTGAACCCGGTGCAAGTGACGTTTTCACATAATTAGGCACCTTAAGCCCTAATTCAACCGCTTTTTTCGCCACAAGTCCGGCGCCGATCAAAACGTACGGGTTTGATGTATTCGTACAGCTTGTAATCGCAGCAATCGCGATTGCACCCGTTTTCATAACTGTTTCTTCGCCGTTGAGAAGTTTAAACTTAATTTCTTTATCCTCTTCTTCAGCATTTAAACCGAACCCTTGGTTACCCGCAGGGCTGACTAAGTGCTTTTTAAACGTTTCCTGCATAGCAGAAAGCGGGATTAAATCCTGAGGACGTTTTGGACCTGATAAGTTTGCTTCAATTTGAGACAGGTCAATTTCAACCACATCAGTAAATTGAGGGTCTTCAGCATCAGGAGTATAGAACAAGCCATTGCTTCTGCAGTATGCTTCGACAACATCAATATGTTCTGGATCACGGCCTGTCAGTCGCAAGTAGTTAAGCGCTTCTTCGTCTACTGGGAAGAATCCGCATGTAGCACCATATTCCGGAGCCATGTTCGCAATAGTTGCGCGATCTGCAAGCGGCAGTTCAGCAACTCCCGGCCCGAAGAATTCAACAAACTTTCCGACAACGCCTTTTTCGCGCAGCACCTGTGTCACTTTTAACGCTAAGTCAGTTGCTGTTGTTCCGTTTGGAAGCTTGCCGACAAGTTTCGCGCCGATTACCTCAGGAACAGGGAAGTAAGAAGGCTGTCCAAGCATTCCCGCTTCAGCTTCAATTCCGCCGACACCCCAGCCAAGAACGCCGATTCCGTTAATCATTGTTGTGTGGGAGTCTGTTCCGACAAGCGTATCAGGATACGTTACAAGCTCGCCGTCTTCTTCAATGGCATGAACGACACTTGCCAGGAACTCGAGGTTTACCTGGTGCACGATCCCTGTTGCAGGCGGCACTGCCTGATAGTTGTTAAACGCTTTCTTTGCCCAGCTTAAAAATTTGTAGCGCTCTGCATTTCTTTCGAATTCTAAATCCATATTAACAGCTAGCGCATCTTCTGTGCCCGCTTTATCAACCTGTACAGAGTGGTCAATAACGAGATCAACAGGAATTTCAGGATTAATTTTATCTGGATCTCCGCCTACAGCTGCCATTGCTTTACGCAGTGAAGCAAGGTCTACTACTGCCGGAACCCCAGTGAAGTCTTGTAAAATTACACGAGACGGTTTGAACGGAACGTCGATTTCCTTCAATTCGGCAGTTCCCCATTTTGCCAAATTTTCCACGTGCTCTTTTTTAATGACGAATCCGTCAACTTGACGCAATACTGATTCTAAAAGAACTTTGATGGAATAAGGAAGTTTCGAAACTTTCCCGATACCTGAATCCTCTAACGCCTTTAAAGAGTAGTAATGATATGTTTTCCCATTAGTAGTAAACGTTTTTCTCGCTTGGAAAACGTCTTTTGCTGCTGTTTTTTGCTCGTTTGCCATTCTCCAAAATCCCCCTTCAGATCAGATCATTCTCAGATGAATGTTACATTCCATCACAATTTTCTCACAATTTCATATTAAAACAAAATCATACATAAGTAAATATCAATGTTTTTATTAAATACAATAAGTTCGGCTTATGAGACTAATGTACCGGTAATTATTGCTGTTTATGCTCTCTCATATATCATCACAAAAGGAGCCATATTATGATTGAGGTGATAATGATGGTCAAAAGAAAAGCAAATCACGTCATTAACGGAATGAATGACGCGAAAAGCCAAGGCAAAGGCGCCGGCTACATCGAAAACGACCAGCTTGTACTGACTGAGGCTGAACGCCAAAATAATAAAAAAAGAAAAACCAATCAATAACTTCGGACTCTTTTAAGGAGGTTCTCATTTTATGACCAATAAAAATACAAGTAAAGATATGCATAAAAACGCCCCTAAAGGACACAATCCGGGCCAGCCGGAGCCTCTGAGCGGAAGCAAAAAAGTGAAGAACCGAAACCACACAAGACAGAAGCACAACTCAAGCCATGATATGTAAGAAAAGCAGACCTAAGTGTCTGTTTTTTTATGCGTTCACCCATTTCTCAACCTCCGCATATGATGGAAAGCAAGGTTGATATGTGGAGGGAATGCTTCCATGACCCATTCAAAACGTAATGATGCTAATGATTTCGATGGTATGGATGAGTGGCTTCGGCAATTTTTTGAAGACCCCTTTGCCTGGTACGACGAAACATTGCCTATTGATTTATATGAAACAAGTCAGCAGTATATTATTGAAGCGGATCTGACGTTTTTAAAGCCGACACAAGTAACGGTTACCCTGTCCGGATGCGAGTTCATTTTGACAGTCAAATCATCAGGACAGACGTTTGAAAAACAAATGATGCTTCCTTTTTATTTGAATGACAAAACCATTCAAACTGAATGCGAAAACCAAATACTCACAGTTGCCGTCAATAAAGAAACAGAAGATGGTTCTTCTTTTTCTCTTCAATTTCCTCTCAGCTAAACATAAAAAGTCACTTTCATCCCCTATTATGAAAGTGACTTTTTTTCCGTCCGTTTATCGTCAAATACCCTCTAGTGACTCTCCCATGGCCAAATAGCAGATTCACTATACAATAAAATATGATCTACTATCTCTTTTGACTAGACGTCTATCACTTTTTTCTATTCTTTTTTTACTGTGTTCTTCTATTCTCTCTTCGTATACAATATGGTTAGAATAAGGGGGAATGATTAATGCTTGAAGGCTGGTTTTTGTGGTTTATTCTGTTTTGGGTGATCACGATGGTTGTCTTATTATCAATCGGCGGCTTTTTTATGTTTCGAAAGTTTCTAAAGCGTTTACCAAAAGAAGACGGCAGGTCAGAGCTTGATTGGCAGGATTACTATATCGAAAAAAGCAGGCATCTGTGGAGCAATGAAAACAAACAATTTCTGAATGAATTGGTATCGCCTGTTCCGGAACTGTTCAGAGATGCCGCAAAAGCCAAAATCGCAGGTAAAATAGGTGAGCTAGCATTAAAAGAAAAGGTATCAAAGATTGATCAGCAACTGATGATCAGAGGCTATATTCTCGCAACTCCTAAAAGAGACCATACCTTCTTAAAAAGACATCTGCGAGACAAAAATATCGATCTCGAACCTTATCAGACCCTTCTTAAATAAAAAAACCTTTCCTGACAGGTGGAAAGGTTTTTTAATTCATTTGAATATTAGCTGACTGCAGTTCATTATGAAGTTTTCGATATGATAAATACATGGCGATTCTCCACGGCACAATCATACCGAATGCCAGAATCCAAAACATTCCGCTCAATGCGCCGTAATCAATTGATGTGCTCAAAATTGATTTCATCACGATTCTGATCACTAAAAGACCGACTAATATAAAGACAAATGCTTTAGAGCGCTTCAAGTAAATTTCATTATTCTTAATTTCAAACTTAGACGTTTTGATTAGAAAAATAGAGAAAATCACGCCTAAGGTGATGGCTTCTAAAAACTCTGCACCAGTGACCCAAAATACCGGAAATAAAAACATTAACGCTCCCGTACTCATAAAAATCGGCGGAAGAATGATTTTTTTCGGTGAAACGGGCTTGTCAGATGACTTTATTCTGACCACCATCACAGCTACAGCCATTAACACAGCAATAATCGATGAAATTATAATCATCATACATATCATTCCTTTGTTTCTCGGAGTGTGATACTATATACTATACTCCAAAACAATAAAAAAAACCAATTTCAAAAGAAATGACTTTAATGCCCCATAACGCGGCTAACAGCTTCTAACACTTTTGATTCCTCGAACGGCTTGACAATAAAGTCCTTCGCCCCCAGTTCAATTGCTTCAGCTACAATTCTTTGCTGGCGCATGGCAGTGCACATAATGACCTTCGCTTTAGGGTCAAAGGTTAAGATGTCACGAAGCGCTTTAATGCCGTTTTTCACTGGCATTGTAATATCCATTGTCACAATGTCCGGCCGAAGTTTTTTATACAGGTCCGCTGCTTGCTCACCGTCCGCTGCTTCGCCTGCGATTATGTAATTTGCCTCTTCCAAGATCTCTCTAATTTTCACTCTCATGAACTTGGCGTCGTCTACAACTAAAACTCTTGTCATATTCCCCTCCAAAAAACGATTTCCACAGATAATAGTCTTATTGTACCAAAAACAAAAGGTTTAGTAGTAGTTCGAAAGTAATTTACCGTCAAAAACCAGTAAATCCCCCAAATAGATCAGACAGCAAAATAATGATCACACTCATCCAATCAAAGAATAACAGTATACCAATCACAATCATCAAAACGCCTCCCGCTTTCATCATCAAAAGCTGGTTTTTCCTTATCCACTTCAGCTTTGTGATAAAAAAAGACAATAAAAGAAACGGAACAGCAAAGCCGAGTACATATAACAGCATATACGGCACCGCTGAGCCTGGATTTGTCCCTGCAAGCGTGATAACAGCGGCTAAAATCGGACCGGTACATGGCGTCCATCCCGCTGCAAATGCCATTCCGATTAAGACGGAACCTAAAAATCCGGTTGGTTTATGTTTAAAATGGATTCTCCGCTCTTTCATCATTGCCTCAGGCCGGAACACGCCAAGCGTAATGAAACCGAACAAAATAATGAGCAATGCCCCAATTTGCCGAATTGCATCGTGATAATCCCTAAACAGGCTGCCAATAAAGGATGTTCCGTAGCCTAAAGCGATAAAAATGATCGAAAAACCAAGCAAAAAACACAAAGTATGAAACAAGCTTCTTTTCTGCAGCAGCAGCTTTTCGGTTTTCACATCATCCATGCTGACCCCTGTAATATATGACAAGAAAGCTGGGTAAAGCGGCAGGCAGCAAGGCGAAATAAAGGATAAAAACCCCGCTCCGAATGTCAAAAAGTAATTTACATCTCCCATGTCATCATCCCTTCATCATTTGACATACCTTCAAGTTATGACAAAATGATTTCATTTTTTTAACACTTTTGCTTGAAGGATTTCTATTTATAGAAAAAACTTATATAATTTAATTTGACATTGAGATATTGTACTCCTTCTCATTTGAAAATTAGTATAAATATGGATATAATATAAACATTCACTTTTGAAGATCTAATGTATGAAAGGATACATCCCTGTGATTAGAGAGCATCTATTAAATGAAATTGAAAAAAAAAGAGCAGAGCTGCTGCAAATTGTCATGGCGAACGGAATGACATCTCATATTACGATAGAGCTCAGTCAGGAGCTTGACCATCTTCTCATACAATATCAAAAGCAGCGCCTTCGAGCAGTAGCGGGTGATGAATAATTGCAAAATAAAAAACCCGTATAAGGGTTTTTTATTTTATAACCATGTTTCTCTATATCATAATCTTTACGTATTATTTCGTTTGATTATTCATGGCTTTCATCATTTGATTGATTTTCTTTTGAGAAGGTTTCATTCCCATTTGCATCATCATCATGCGTAACATTTGTTCATTAATAGGCGGATTCTTTTTAAGGTAGCTCATCATATATTTACGAGCAATAAAAAACCCGAGTGCAACACCTATGAGCAATGCAACAACGCCCACTAGGATGCCAACCCATAAAGTCATTTTATTTCCTCCTTCATGTTGTCTAGTTTAAAGTGTACTAAACCAAAAGCTATTATACAACATTTACATCTCTTTTTCTTCGGTTTTAGACAAAATTTCTTTCTTTCACCGGATTTAGCCATCCATACCGCTTCGAATTGAAATCCATTGCCAGAAAGCAAGGGCTTACCTTTCTTAACACTTCAAAGAAAATCGTTTCTGCCTCGTAATCTCCCGAAGCCACAATTTCTATCATGTGCTCCTTCATCATAAACGTTGCGTGGCCTTTTGCTTTCGGCAAAGCTATTCTATAAATATAATCCAGCTGCCTGTAATCCGTCTTGTTTAAATTCATTTTTAACCTCTGATGCATATGTAAAATTGGGATTGGCTGTGTAATATATTGAATCTGTTTCTCTGTCATTTCATACTGCTGCTTTTCAAGGCTTGTCCAATGATAGTCTTGAAACAGCTCAAACATAACCGATTCCCGCCCGAAATAGTGATTGGCAAATTCCTCTTTTATCAGGTACGTATAGTAGTGACGTTCCATCTTTTCATCCCCTTTACCAGCAGCATTTCATTTGCTCTCTATTATACAAAAGAAGAAAAGAAAGAATTGTCTATTACTGTTAAACAGCCAATACTATTTTTGTCGGATAAACAAGAAAAAGAGGATGATTTGACTCATCCTCTTTCAAAGACTTACTTATTGATTAATGCCTTAACTCGATTCACTACGTTCTGTACTGAGAAGCCGTATTCGTTAATGATCGTTTCACCAGGAGCAGATGCACCGAAGCGGTCTATGCCGAGAACGTCTCCTTCAAGCCCCGTGTATTTGCCCCATCCAAATGATGAGCCCATTTCAATTGCAAGACGTTTTTTCACATCTGCAGGAAGAACGGCGTTTTTGTACTCATCAGATTGTTTCTCGAAACGATCCATTGAAGGCATGCTGACAACAGAAACATCGATATTTTCTTTTGCCAATTCAGCTTGTGCTTCAATCGCAAGACCTACTTCAGAGCCTGAAGCGATAAGAAGAGCGTCAGGTGTTTCGTTTTTAGATTTAGAAACGACATATGCACCTTTTTCTACTCCTGCCAATGCTTCTTCAGCTGTTTGGTCAATCGTAGGAAGGTTTTGGCGTGTCAATACTAGCGCTGTTGGCTGGTCAGTGCTTTGCACTGCAAGCTTCCATGCTGCCGCTGTCTCATTGCCGTCTGCAGGACGGATCAAGGAAAGATTAGGCATCGCGCGGAGTGAAGCCAACTGTTCAACAGGCTCGTGCGTCGGTCCGTCTTCACCTACTGCAATACTGTCATGAGTGAAGACATATGTGACAGGAAGACCCATTAATGCTGCAAGGCGAATCGCCGGACGCAGGTAATCAGAGAAAACAAAGAAAGTCCCGCCGAATACGCGAAGTCCGCCATGAAGCGCCATACCATTTAAAGCTGCACCCATCGCAAATTCACGAACACCAAACCAGAAGTTTTTGCCTGAGTAATCAACCGCTGTGAAATCACCGGCATTTTTAATTGTCGTTTTGTTAGATCCAGCTAGGTCAGCAGAACCTCCGACAAAGAAAGGAATTTTTTTCGCAAGCCCGTTGAGAACCTCACCGGAAGATGCACGGGATGCCAGGCTGCTTCCTTTTTCATAAACAGGAACCTCTTGATCCCAGTCCTTCGGAAGCTCTCCTTTGATTGCCAGCTCAAGCTGTTCGGCAAGTTCAGGATAAACTTCTTTATATTTAGCAAATTGGGCATTCCATTCTTGTTCCTTTTTCTCGCCTGATTCTTTAACTGCTGAAGCGAAATGCTCATATACTTCAGACGGAACGTAGAAATCTTCTTCATACGTCCACGCGTAAGCTTCTTTTGTTAATTTGCTTTCCTCTTTACCAAGCGGCGCACCATGAACACCGGATGTGCCGGCACGGTTAGGTGAACCGAATCCAATTGTTGTTTTCACTTCAATTAATGTAGGTTTCTTTTCATTTTGGCGTGCTTTTTCGATAGCCGCTGTTAATTCTTCAATGTTGTTTCCATCCTCGACATAAAGAACTTCCCAATTCATTGCTTCAAAACGCTGCTTCACGTTTTCAGAGAATGAACGGTCAAGATCTCCATCAAGAGAGATGTCATTAGAATCGTATAATACGATCAGACGGCCAAGCTGAAGATGGCCAGCGAGTGAAGCGGCTTCAGAAGAAATACCTTCCATTAAATCACCATCACCGCAAATACTGTATGTATAATGATCGACTACGTTAAATGAATCGCGGTTATAAGTCTCGGCTAAATGGCGTTCAGCAATAGCCATTCCGACCGCCATGGCAATTCCTTGACCAAGAGGCCCTGTAGTTGCATCGACACCGGCAGTATGTCCGAATTCTGGATGTCCAGGTGTTTTACTGCCCCACTGGCGGAATCCCTTTAGATCTTCGATGCTAAGATCAAACCCGCTTAAATGAAGCATGCTGTATAAAAGTGCTGATCCGTGTCCAGCAGATAAAACAAAACGGTCACGGTTAAACCAGCCAGGATTTGCCGGACTTACATTCATAAATTTTGTCCACAGCGTGTATGCCATTGGAGCGGCCCCCATTGGCATCCCTGGGTGACCAGAATTTGCTTTTTCAATTGCGTCTATTGACAGTGTGCGAATGGTAGCAACTGATTTTTTTTCAATTGTATCCATAAAAATCCCCTTCCTTATGTGTTGTACCCTTACATCATAAATGTCTGACGACTTTTTCTCAACTGTTTCAGCTTAAATTTGAGAGAAACTTGTTGAATTTTGTCACATAAAAGTTTTGTTGTAGTATATGCAAAAGAGGAATACGATATTTCCGTATTCCTCTTATATTAGTGAAGTTTGTTATTTCTTTGTTCTCTTTTTAACTTTTCTGGTGTTACATCATTGCCTTCTGGGTCAATGATTTTCACACTTTTTAAAGTGTTTTTCATAGAAGAGCGAAAACCTTTCAGGTACTCTTGTCGGAGCTTTTGCTGTTCGGCTTTTTCTTCTTCTGTCATAACGCCAGCTTTGGCTTTGGCAGCAAGTTCATTAATTCTGGCAATTTTTGCGTTTGAAATCATGTTAAACTCCTTTATTCCAATTTGTCTATATAGTACTAGATCAAAATGAGTTTTACAACTGATTCACTCGGCAGTCTCTTCATTCTCTATGTATTCTTGAAACCGTCTGTGGACGGTCGCTTTAGACACATCATAGCCAAAACCTCTTAACGTAGCCGCAATTTCTGCGAACGTCAGTTTATTGGCTCTTAGGCGGACGATCTCTGAGATGGGGACCTCTATTCTTTCTTTCCCGCTGTTTTCATGTTGGTTTTTCAGGTTTTTTTGCGGTTTAAAACCGTTTTTCACGGCACGCTTCATTCCGCGTTTAATTTTCATGTTGTGAATTTTCCGCTGGTACTCTTCCACAATGCTGACGATCTCCAGCACCATCGAATCAGCCTCTGATAACTCCAGTTCACCTCTGTGAGCCGTTGTATAGACTTTCACACCTTCTCTGTAGATGCAATGAAGCAGTGCGATTTTTGCATTTCCCCGTCCGAGCCTTGTCTCATCCTGAACTAAAATAACATCTATTCCAGAATTTTTGATCTCATCAAGCAGCTCAAATACACCATCCCGATCCATTTCATATCCGCTGGCTTTTTCAGAAATCACTTTGACAACTTCCATGCCGTTCTCGGCTGCAATGGCCGTAAGCTCTTCCTCCTGCCGCTTTAACGAGGTCTCTTGCTGTTCTTTATTTGTGCTCACGCGGGCATAAATGAGTGCTTTCATTTTTTTTCTTTCCTCTCTCTATCTTACAGTTGCCAATTCATAGGCATCCTGATGCTTCTTTTTCAATGGAATCACTAACTCATCTCCCGGCTGGATATCAGACGTCTGAAGATGATTGTTATCAGCTATCCATTGAATAAAATCACTTTTGTTTATCTTTTTTTTATCTGCTACCTGATCCGCAATTGACCAAAGTGTGTCGCCTTGCTGGACTTCTATTTTAACATACTGATTAAGCTCCTGGCCGCTGCTTGTATATGACAGCAAAAGGATAACCGCGCTCAAAATCACTGTGAACAGACCGACAAAAATAATAGATTCTTTACTCATGATCATAACCTCCAACAGGAATGTTTGTTCGCTTTTTATAGTTTCAGTATATACGAACAAATGTTTCTGTCAATTGTTTTTTTCGAACCTATGTTTGTACTGTAAGGAAAATCATGCTATAATCTTCTTAAAATCGACGTTTTGAGGTGCGAAAAATGACGAAGCTATCAAAAAGGCAACTTGATATCCTCCGTTTTATTAAAGCAGAGGTTAAATCAAAAGGATATCCGCCTTCCGTAAGAGAAATCGGAGAGGCTGTCGGGCTTGCTTCCAGTTCAACTGTCCACGGCCATTTGGCACGTTTGGAAACAAAAGGGCTGATTAGACGGGATCCGACAAAACCAAGAGCGATAGAAATTCTAGATGAAGAAGTAGACATTCCGCAAAGCCAGGTCGTTAATGTACCGGTCATCGGAAAAGTCACAGCGGGTTCTCCTATTACAGCAGTAGAAAATATTGAAGAATATTTTCCGCTTCCTGACCGTATGGTTCCCCCGGATGAGCATGTATTTATGCTGGAGATTATGGGAGACAGTATGATTGATGCTGGTATTCTCGATAAGGATTATGTCATCGTTAAACAGCAAAACACTGCGAACAACGGGGAAATTGTAGTGGCGATGACAGAAGATGACGAAGCTACGGTAAAGCGTTTCTATAAAGAAGATACTCATATTCGCTTACAGCCTGAAAACCCAACGATGGAACCTATCATCTTACAGAATGTCAGCATTCTAGGCAAGGTGATTGGCGTTTTCAGAACGGTCCATTAACCTATTGATCTATCATTATGAAATAACCCCCTCTTCCTTTACGGAGAGGGGGTTTGTTGTTCAAAAAAAGCAGGCTCGCCCTGACTTTTAGGAGCGAGCCTGAATAGGAGGAAAAAGAACATCATGTTTACACCATAATTATCCATCAAACAATTGTTGAAGTCAAGAAATTTTCTTTCCTTTAGGAAACTTTTATCAGAATGCTATCTGTTTAAATAATTAGACGGCATCTTCTTAAAAAGGTTTCATTCTTTTAGGGCGTGGAATGATTAGGCTTAAAGTTTATTTAAGGAGCGTAAAAATTGAATTATTGCGAAAATTTAGTACATAGTATAGTTAGTTCAGTTTTTTCTAAAAAAACAGCTCACTCTCCTTTATTATAGTGAGCTTAACGTTTCAATATGTTCAGCTTATTAGCACCCGTGTGTCGGTTTTGATGTTGAGTTCCAGACTTTATGGTAAATGGCATCACAAAATCGTTAATACCAGTGCTGGTTCAGTTTTTTTCAATCACTTTATGTTAAGTTTGTTCATTCATAAAATTCCATATGTGTTTTTTCCTGTTTGTAATAACAAAGTCTGTCTTGAAGGGTTCCGGTATGAAATTCAAATTTATGGCCGTCAGGGTCTGTAAAATAAATCGATTTTCGATCGCGTTCATCTCGTTCTCTGCCAGGCAGAATATTGACATGATGCCTATTTAATTTTGCTGATATGTCCTCAAAATCCCGCTCTTCAATCGTAAAAGCAATATGGGTGTAAGACGCCTTAATGTCATTTCTCGGAATGTCTGGTTCTTCATTAAGCGCAAGCCAAATGCCATTTAAATCAAAATAAGCTGTCGTTCTGCCCTTTACCAGAAGCTTGGCATCAAACACGTTTTCATAAAAATCAATTGAAGAATCCAGATGAGAAACTGAAAATAACAAATGATTGAGTCCTTTGACCTTCACAAATCATCCCCCCTTGCAAGCTAATCATCTATATGTACGATTGTTTACTTGGAAAGTTTCATACCGCAGCAAAAAATACCAGTGTAAACAAAATCGGATTGTTCAAAATAATAACTGCAACTAATTAGGCTTTACGAGCCAGGAGTTTCCTCAAAAATAACAATTTAGGTGGTCAAATGAAACATATCATTGCACTTGCTTCAAAGATTGCTCTCACTCTTGCCCTTTTATATGTGATTCTGGACAGATTCTATCACGCACCCTTTTTAAGCGTGCTGTTTATTGCATTTTTCTTAGGCTTTGTCTCTTATCTTTCCGGTGACATGATCGTCCTTCCGAGAACAAACAATATTACAGCTTCATTGGCTGACTTTGGACTTTCATTTGTTATTCTTTGGGTCTTTGTTTTGACCCAAACAAGAAATGATTTCTCACCGTTTGCAGCCGCTCTTCTCTCCGCTGCCTGTCTTACTGTATTTGAATATTTTTTTCATCGGTATTTGCTGAAAAATGTACTGGATGAAACCTTCCGAAATGAGCTGACAGCCAAGGATAACACTCTGCAATATCAAACAGAAGCCGCAGGCGAGCTGTTTCCTGACGTTCCAAAAGAGCAGCAAGAGGAGTAGGAGGCTGGCTGATCGCCTCCTATTTTTCAGTAGTTGCTTTTTAAAAAGCTGGACATCACTTCTGTAAAATCATAAAACCTCTCATTTTGAGTACCAGATCTGCTTTCTAAAGAAAAGATGCCGAACATAGATTTTCTAAAACCCGTGCTCATTTCTAACTGGATACTCAGACCTGTTTTTGATTTGTTTGCAATGTTATTCGGACTTACGCCCGCATGAGGATGGTCGGTACTGAGCAATACGGCAGGAAAACCAGCATTTTGCAGCTTTTCAACTAAGTCTGCCGCTCTTACGCGATCTGTACCGCCGACCTCGATCTGCTGATCTTCTTCTGCATACCCGTGTAATGAAATGACATAGTCATGACTTCCCGTCATCTTCAGGGCCCGAGGCTCATCAAAATGCGTGCTTGTAATATGCAGCACTGAGTTTCCTGACGATTGTAAGCCTTCAAATAAATACATCGAATACTCTTTGCTGAGCTCTCTCGCTATTTCACTTGTCCCGCCTTCAATACCTCCTCCATGAATCGCTAAAACAAGGACAGAGCTGCCGGCTTCCTTCGTAACAATGCCGTAATCAGAAGGATCTTCATTGTTTTTTAATTCCTCAAAATTCTGATATACATCTTCAGCATATATTGAAGAAATCGGAGTGAACACCATAATAACAAACAACAATTTTACAATTTTAAGAGTTGATGGAAAACGTTTGGCTATGTTACAATCAACATGCTTCAAGGAATGGAGCAAACGGCGGAGCAGGGATACTTTGGCCGGTTTCATCTACTCCGCCTCTAAGTCCAAAACAGGATGTCGGTTTCTTTGAGGCTTTAGCACGAATTCTCTCGTCCTCCTTGTTAAATTTTTGTTAAATTCACAATATTATATACCATTAGCCCGGGCGCTGTTCTTCTCATTTTTGAATTTATGAAAAGTATGTGGCACCACCTTTCCCCCAATTCCCATATCAAACAGAAAAAAACGCACCTGCCCTTTGGCCTGTGCATTTTTACTTTTTTTTCATTCTTCTTTTCTTTGCTTTATTCAGTTTCATGATATTTTTTTCAATTATTTTTATTCTTCGCCTTTGCGGAATTGTTTTCACTTCACGATAAACAGCGATAAAACCGCTTAATGTCACTGCTGTGATGTAAAGGACACGGCTTTTGATAAACCGGTCAGCGCGTCCATGAACAGCCGCCTCTTTTTCCAGCCTCTCGATCACATCTTTATCAAACAGCTGATCGACATACACTTGTTTCACTCCCACTGCAAATCCCGCAGCCAGCCAAAGAATCAGAAATAAACTGATATAAAACATGATAATATCCTTCCTTTCCGATCTAGATGCCGAATGGGAATGCGGCTGATCTAATCGTCAAACAGCTGTCAGACGAAGCCCCCTTTTTTGTATTAGGTTCTTACATTTGGGCGGGCAATATGTGTGATGCTGTAATGAACGGTTAAAAATTTTAATCCAAACAGCCACATATGATGAACAGCGGTTAATCTATTGTCATGAGCAGCTATCAGAAAGGTTTCAGATAAAGGAAGCGGACAAGTTCCCGCTCCGGTTTGCAGATAAATCCCCTCATCTCCTGCTCCGCTTTTTCTCCGTCTGCTTGTCAAAACCAGCTTCTCCTGATGATGATAAGGCTTTAAAATGCCTGTCATGCTGCTGAATGGAAGCGGGAGACAGATGTTCATATACCCTTCTCCGTTTGAACGATACACTGAATATAGTGCGGTAAAAATGGTTTCGTTTTTTTCATTTGTTCTGATCCAGGCACGCACTTTGTTTCTTCCGTCTTTTTTCGAATTGACACCTTTTATCGTACTGTACATTCTATACCAGTCAGGGTTCGTTGACAGATGGAGCTGGCCGGTTCGCCTGCTGAACCATTCGTAAGCAATTGCAAACGGCCGAAACCACATGCTCCACATCACTTTTGCTTTTACATCATAATCAATGGTTTGTTCATAAAATGATACAATGAGCGGTGCAAGTCTTTCTGGTGAAAAATCTTTTGAACGAAGGCTTCCCATATCATCCACAAGCCCTCTGTATCGAGCATTACTTTCGGCTTGAATGTTAGCTAAAAAGTCTTTTCCTATCCTTCTTTTTCCGTAGATACGGCTGAATGTCTTTACGCTGTCAGCATCTAAAGCCTTCGGAGCTTCTATTCTCCATCCTATGAGAGCGGGCAATATAACAGCGAACGCGTTGACAAAACCGTGAATCCAAATCATCTGATGAATCGTCAATGTTATTTCTTGACGAAATACACCAAATGAATAAATCATCGAGAAAGTGATCGTGATCATTAAAACGGCCGAGGAAAGCCGAATAAGAATTTTCCCCGTCTTGCTGCGAAAAGCTGTGGTGAACACCAAAAAAGCGTGAAGATAAAGCGTCGCCATATAGATGCCAACCGCAATGACATCAAGTGTTTTTGAATATGTAATGCCAAGCGCGATAAGAAGGGGCGACAGCAAAATCACCCATGTTATCCAACTGTACAACATTCGATTTTTTCTGGTGATTCTTCCAAGCAAGCCGTTAAAGATCGGAATCAGAAAAGCTGAATAGTGAAAGTGGACAGCCGTCAGCAAGATGATGAGAGAACCAAATTGCATGATCTGCAAATGTGCAGCATAAGCAACAAACCAAAATCCTCCACCCGCCAAATAGATAAGCCCAAACAAAACTGATGTCTCTTCAATTCTATGTATCTTTGTTTTCCAAAGACGAAGAATCCCGTACAATGCCAGAAAAACGGTGTACATCCACCAGATCAGAGCGAAACCTCCGTTGTCTGTCACAAGAGCGAGCATCGCAAAGAAAGCGGCTGCCGGATAGCACTGTATTAACCAAGGTTCCAGGGATTGAGCAGCCCGAAGCGGTGATTGACGAAAGACAAAAGGAAAAATTCCCGGCACGAAAAACAGTATAGATAACAAAACGAGTGCCTCTGCCACTGATATATGGGGTGCTTCCGCTGCAAGAAATCCTATAAAGCAAAGCGTACTGATTATGCCATTTCGTTTTAGCATGTTTCTCTCTCTTCTTCCTGAAACGTTCCTTTATAAAAGAAAAGAGTGCCGAGAATGGTATTTTGCACATGCACTTGAATGGTGAAGCAATTCTTGCTTTCGTCAAACGTTTCGCAAACAACGGATGTACCGGTCAGCCATTTGGGCAGTGGTATTCTTTTGCCGCCTATCAACAGCCATTGCTTTCCCGACGTAATCGTAAGAGAGCCGTCAGGAGATGCCTCGAATGCTAAAACAGACAGCAGAAGATGAGGTCTGCCAAAGAAATCTAGTATTCTGTCTTCTTTTTCGTCGTATACCATTATCGCGTCAAAAAAACGTTTTTTGCCTTTGAAAAAGAATGTACGATTCCATTCTATCCCGACCTGTTCCTGATTCAAAAGACAAGTTCTATTTTGTATCATAAAAGGAATATCTCTGCCTCTTTCTGAAAAGAAGCATCTAAAAAAAACACCCAGCTTTAACAGCATTCTAACCAGAAAAGAGCCCCCGCTTATTTCTGACATCGTTCCTGTCCCGCTGAATGTATGAGATGCATCTAATTGATAGCGTTTTTGCAGCTTGGGGTGGAGCATATGATAGTTATTGATCGTTTTTTCATAAATCGAACTCACAATGTCACTTCTTTCTCTTTCGTTTTGTGTGCCGGGCACTGGGGAGTTGAAGACTAAGAACGCCGCTTACCGCAGAAAAGACACTCAACAGAATCAATAAAAATGCCTCAGAGCCTAGAAAAGCCAATCCAGCAAAAATACAAGCCTGGACAGCATGAATGAACCATTTTCCCTTGAAAGGAATCAACCACAAAATTCCCCATCCTATCTCCGCTGTTCTTGTAAAAATGCTTGTTTCAAGACCTGTAAAGCCTTGATAAAACCAAAACAGACTGAAAAACAGACACATTAATAAATAGACGATAGCAAGTCGAATGAAGCGTTTCGGATGTTTATTTTGCTCAATCCAAAGCCTTAAGGCATCAAAGCTCCATGCGGTTGCCCAGCCGAGCAGCGGCCGAAATAATAAATGATCAATCCATCTTCCCAGCAGCCCGTATGCTGTTTTGTATTGGTACTGTGTTAAAAACGTTATTTTCCCGTTGTCTCGCTGTATGTACTTCCAATAACCGCTGCCATGCTGAATCAGAGATAGCGGATGATCAGAGCCAAAAGCCAGAGAGGAAACTCTTTCCGATGAATATTCGTTAAAAACACCAGCTGTTTCTCCTGTACCTGACACCTTTAATCCAAAGCCTATCCTCGTCTCATAAAGAAACTTCTGCCTTTCATGCGGCTGCTTATGCAAGTATGTGATATTGGTAAACCGGAGGTCCCATTCCTTATGCAGCGATGGGTTTTGCGTATATTCCCAGAGCTTGTCCAGATCAGATGTCATTTCGATTTCTACATAAATCGGTTTCTGCCTCACAGCCCCTCCTCCCTTCGATTTCAAGCAATTCCTATATTAGCATATTGATCATTTTATAAAAGACATATATCCCAAAAAAAGTATTATCAACCTAAATCATGCATAGAAAAAAGAAGAGATGTTTTCTTCTCTTCTTTTAGAGCTCTTTTTGATTCATTACTGTGTTTTAACTGTACCGTAATGTGTAATTGTGGCATTTACACTGTACGTGATGTCAGCCTTACTGAAGGTGTCATCCCAGTTATTTTTCACCTTTTTCCATAAGTGAGGATGCTTAACTCTTAATGATTCATCAAAACCAGCAACATCTGCTTTATAATTATGCTGGATCTTTGTTAATACATCACCGACTATTTTCTTTATTTCGTTTTCGGTATTTGTTTCAATCCGTTTAATAAAACGGGTATTCAAGGCCTCTTTTGTGTTCCAGTTTTCAACTAAATCCCCTTCTGATTCAATATCGACATGAAATGAAATATCCTTTCCTTTTACGATGGGCTTGATTTTGCTTTTTATATAATTGATATCGTACGCAATCACGTGTTTGCTTTTTTTATCATAGCTTTTTACAACTCCGCCTTTTCCTTCCCCGGTAATCCATGTAATCCCCTCAGTTTCATATTCGTTTAAAGTGCCGATCATTTTTTTAGACTTCCCGCTGATTACCGCTGCTCCAGAATATTTGATTGCTCCATTCGCCGCAACCACATTTTGCAGTAAGAAATTGCTGCCGGAATGAAGTTTACCAATAAGTTTCGCGAGTGTCACAGGAGGAAGAATTCTGGAAACTTTATGTTCATTTTCACCTAACCCAACCAGCCGAAAAGCCGGAATTTCACCGCTTTCTTTCAGCTGGAGGGCTTCCCTCGCCTCCCCTTTTGCAGATAAAACGAGACAGCTCAGCCTGATTTCATTATCACGAAAAAATTGATCCAGCATTTCGTTGATAGGATATGTACGCAGCACATCTTCACTCATGACAATAACTTTTAAATGCGGGCTAAACACTTCACGGTCCCTTCTTAACGCAACCTCGCTTCCGATCTGCTGTAACGAATCTCCTGTTTCGCTAATATTAATATATGCTTTTTGTGCTCCTTGTCCGCCACCGCTTCCCCCGCTTGTCCCCGCACCCGCCGCTTTTTCATTAACAAATTGATAGGTCAGCGTTATGTTGTCTTTTTTTGGATAGCTCCCGCCCTCTTCTTTTAACTCTTTTTCAATGTTTGTTTCTTTTCCTTTATCAATTGCGATAGCGAATGTGAGACCAAGCTCTTCTATTTCCCGGCTGCTCCAGCACCCTGTTACGCAAAACATCATCAGACATAATATAACGAGAACGGACACTGGATGTTTTATTTTACTATTCACCTCTTTTCCTCCATTTCGATATGACTAAAAGCAAAATCGGCAAAGCGCCAAATATATACAAAGCCATATGACTGACCATATCGCCCAAAATAAACACATCATTTTCATTTTTCGGCATGCAAGAGAGAATATAAATAACAGGAAGCAGCCCAAACATACATGAAATAGGTTTCTTTTTGAAAACTTGCGAGACGCCTAAAGATGCTGCATAAAAAGTGATAATAAACGTGGCAAAAAGCTGCATAATCCAAATGACTAGCAAAAATGATTCAAACCGTTCAAATATTAAACCCGGTATTTCAAAACTTCTCATCAGGTCAAGCCCCGGCCATGTTCTCGTCACGACACCTTCAACTGACAGTGCACCGATGACCATAATCAGTGTAATGATATAAAAACACGTTACAACCCCTGTCCCTATGAATACCGCTTTCACTGCATTCTTCGGCTTCTTCATAAATGCGACTAAAATGAGCATAATTTCTGAACACGTAAATGAAAGGGTCGTTGTTTTAACTCCTTTGAGAACCGGCATGATTCCATTTCCCAATACAGGGCGCAAATTATTGACTTCAAATATACCTATACTCATGAGCGCCACCGTTAAAAAGATGATGACCGTAATCGGAAAGATCATTTCAAAAAGCCGGGCAATGGGATCGAGCCCTTGTGTAATCGAATAAAGCCCAATCCAAAGAACTGTCATAATAATGGCCCAAGCTGGTGTCCCTTCAAGGAGAAAAAACTCAACAATTTCAGACATTACTCTGATTTCAAATGCACCGAGTGCCAGAAAATAAGCAATAAAAACCATACTGATCAAACGGCCGAGCCACTTTCCTACAATATGTCCTGAATATTCATAAAAGGTCTCTTCAGGATACTGCTGGCTTAATTTAACTATTATGATCCCGGCTATTACCGCAATGACTCCGCCTAATAAAACTGAAATCCATCCATCAGGAGATTTCGTTTGTTCTGTTACTGTACGGGGGAGTGTAAGAACTCCGGCAGCAAGCATATAATTAATGATGATAATCGTTGCCTGAGCGGTTGTGATTTTACTGGTTGGGCTGAACATAAGACTTTATCACCATCCTGTCGAGTTCGTCACTTCACCCGTTTTGTATTATCCGTATTCATCATTTTAGGCCGGCGCTTCATGACTAAAAGAGGCAGTCTGATGACGAAATCCTTCCAATCTTTCAAGTGGTAAGGCACTGCCGGACTTGCGTATGGGACACCAAAACTCTTCAGCTTTACAACATGGCTGCTTAGAAGCAGATAATACATAATGACACCAAATAATCCAAACACTGCGGCGCAAAACATTGCGCCAAACCGAAGCATCCGAAGTGCAATGCCTGTACTGTAATGCGGGATGGCAAATGAAGAAATTGCTGTAAGCGCAACGACAATGACCATAATTGGACTGACAATCCCTGCCTGCACAGCTGCTTCCCCGATGATTAATCCGCCAACTATGCCTATCGCAGGTCCGATCGGCTTAGGCAGACGAAGACCCGCCTCTCGTAAAATTTCAATTGCAATTTCCATAAATAATGCTTCAATGATAGATGGGAACGGAACACCCATACGCGTCCCGGAAATTGATATCGCCAATTTGGTCGGAATTAACCCCGGATGAAAAGAAATAAATGATATATATAAAGCCGGTGCAAATAACGTTATGATTGCCGCAATGAACCTTAGCAATCTGATAAGCGAGCTTGGGAACCATCGTTCATAATAATCTTCAGGCGATTGAAGCACCATGCTGAAAGTGACAGGAACAAGCAAGGCAAACGGCGTGCCGTCAAGCAGAATGGCTACTCTGCCTTCCATTAATCCACTTATCACGCGATCAGGCCGTTCTGTATTCTGCACTTGCGGAAAGGGGCTCAGATAGTTATCCTCAATTAGCTGTTCAACGTAGCCTGATTCCGGCAAATGATCGATCTCAATCCCTCTGACTCTTTTTTTAACTTCCTCGACCACTTTTGTATCTGCAATGTCATTCATATAAGCAATGATAAGATCTTTTTTGAGTCGTGTACCTACTTCAAATTTTTGCATTGTTAATTGATCATTTTTTCCTTGCTGTCTTAAAAGAGCTGTATTCGTGCTCAGCTTCTCTGTAAAGCCTGTACGCGGCCCTCTGACAAGCGCTTCTGAAAGCGGCTCCTCGATGCTTCGATTTTGTTTTTTGGCGGTGCCCAGAAGAAAGGCCCGCGGCATTCCCTCGATTAGAAGCGCAGTTGAACCCATGAAAACATTCATCACGATATCACTGATTTTCTCTGATTCTATAACATCACTGATTGATATGATTTGATTCTTTATATATTGAGGAGTAAGAACGTCTTTGCCAAATTGAGAAACTTCATCGCTTACCTGATGAGGTCGATTCACGACCAACGCAGAAAGTCCTTTATTCATCAAATCCTGATCAGACAGTCCATCGACAAAGACCAAAACCGCTTTCAGATATAAAGAAGTGATCTGAAGTTCCCGAATGTGAATGTCTCCGTTATGTCCGATCTTTTTTTTCACCTGCTCGATGTCGTATCCGAAGTTACCGGTTAACACATCGTGATCATCTTTTGAATGCTCTGATTCTTGATGCTGCTTTTGTGGTTTATAATGATTGCCCCGCCATCTCATGATTGCACCTTCTTATATATGAATCCAAGTAAACACTTTATAGATTGCATATGGAACGAGAAATACAACTAATGCCTGAAACCACACTGTCCAATCAGTAAGTATTGATATCATATTATCCATCTGTCATTTCCCTTCTCTCTAATAGGATTATTTTTCCCGTACATCTATTTTTTATGTTCATCATTTTCACAATAAAAAAGCATGATGAACATCTTCATCATGCTTTAGAAATCAATATTAAGAAAGGTCAGAAGAAAGCCGCCAATCATACCGACGACAACATCCAAGGACTAGTCCAAAGGACAAGTATAGATGCAAAATGAGCCTGTTTGCAATTAAACTAAAACTCCAGTTTGAAGCTTTCTGTCTGATCTGAAATGTCAACAGGTATCCCCATTATCGTTTTCGGTTTGGAAGCGTAAACAAATCGCATTTCCTCCTTTAATTGCTGAAACGTTTTTTCACTGACTACAATTCTAGCCGGTTTTCCTGGACTGTTATCAATGGCTGCTTTGATTTTTCCGAGCATCAAAAATCCTCCCGTTTTTAGATTTTAAACCAGAGCTATAACCATAATAAAATTGATTACAGCTAAAACTCCTGAAAAACATGCTATACCTTTGCTCTTTCTCCAAAAAAAGAGAACATTTGCTAGTAAAACATAACCGATGAATGCATCAAATCCGCGCAAAACAATTTGGCTGAACAGGATGCCCGGTTCAAAAAGAACCAGTGCCGCTGCACAAACACTCATGATTAAAAAGACGAAAATATACACTTTCCATTCTCTCACTGTATGTTCTTTCTCACACACGCAGAAACACCCTTTCACAGATAAAACTGGATGACTGGTACAAATGATTATCAACAGACTGCAGCATAATAATACAAGCTATGGACATGATCTCATTATGTATTATATGATTTAACGGAAAAAATATCTTTTATTAAGAGGTAAACAAAATGAATCAAAATCACGAAAATACATTACCGGATATTACGAAACATATTACCCTGGAAGCGCCTATTCAGAAAGTTTGGGAGACAGTCTCCACTTCAGAAGGAATGTCCAAGTGGTTTATGCCTAATGACTTTCAGCTGAAGGAAGGACAAGAATTCCACTTACAATCACCGTTTGGACCCTCCCCTTGTAAAGTTTTACATTTTCATGCTCCGACTGAGCTTTCTTTTACATGGGACACGGATGGATGGGTCGTTACATTTCATTTAGAGGACTTGGGGAACAAGACAGCGCTTACACTGATTCACAGCGGGTGGAAGAAGCCAAATGAAGTGATCGGCAAGGCAAACGAGAAAAGCTCCGTCATTCGAGACAAAATGGATGGAGGCTGGACAGGAATTGTTAACGAGCGGCTTCGGAAGGCTGTCGAAGAATAAAAAAGAGAGAGGTGTCTCTCTCTTTAATCATAAAACGTAACGGTTTTTGATTTGCCAGAGTAATCAGTAACAAAGAACTCCGCCCTATTATTGCTTCCATCTACAAATTTTCCGATACTGCTAAAGGTATGACATTCTCCGGGTGAAAAATAGTTTGACCCTACATAATCATCAGGATTATCACCGGCATCATCTTCATATAGGTGCAGCGAGACCGAAAAAGGAGTGCTTCCAGAAAGGCAGACTCTAAAATCTCCCCCGCTCGAGTATACCGTCGGACTTGAATAAGTATATGTGTAAGTCCCCAGCTTATCCCACTCCCCAGCTCCAGCAGTCCCCGCTTTTTCAGCTTGTGCCGTTAATGGAAAAACCGCAGCGAATCCTAAAACAGACAGGAATCCAATTACCTTAGTGAATCTCATCATCCAGATCTCCCCTCTACTCGATCATAGCCAATTCACAGTACTATACGTCATTTCTTTGAGTCTGACATGCCACCCGGTATGAAGCCAAGGATGGCCCTCTATGTCCCTTCCGTCCAGGTCACCTCCCCGCTTCTTTTGTAAATGGCATTGGACATTATATTCCGCCGCAGATATTTTATGAATTATTCATCTTCCCCGCTCTCGGTTTTTAAAATGTCCAAAATAACATATTTCCATTTGAACCGCTATCTTTTATAATTTGTGTAGAAGGTTGAACTTCAATCAGGAGGAAAAGAATATGGAATTAAGCTTCACAAAAATACTCGTTATTTTATTTGTAGGCTTTTTAGTATTTGGACCTGATAAGCTGCCGGCACTTGGCCGCGCTGCTGGAAAAGCCTTATCAGAATTTAAACAAGCAACCAGCGGACTCACTCAGGATGTAAGAAAAAGTGAATCAGAAAACAAAGAAGACAAACAAATATAAGATAAATGATTTGGCCGATGATGATCGGCTTTTTATTTTGATTTATTTTTATATCATCGTCTCTTTTTTCTATGATTTGGACAGCCCTTTTTTTCCTCCTATGATTTAATTGCTCAAGCGATACAATCTATTCGCCATATAATAAAGCGTATTAACAATAAAGGAGGAGTATATATGGGTTACTACAAAAAATATAAAGAAGAGTATTATACGGTCAAAAAAACGTATTATAAGAAGTATTATGAATATGATAAAAAATACTATGACCACCATGATAAAAAAGATTACGACTGTGATTATGGCAAAAAATATTATGACCATGATAAAAAATATTATGATCACGACAAAAAAGACTATGATTATGTTGTAGAGTATAAGAAGCATAAAAACCATTACTAAACTCCATTAACATCTCCTCGTTTTCACTTTTTTCCCCGGCTAAATGCCGGGTTTTTTTTGTTTGGCCACCGGTTGTATCCATCGCTTCCTATCTTTTTTCACCTTAATGACTGAATCTAAATTAATAATGAATATTTAGTACATAGTTTAATTAGTTTATTTAACTATATTTGATCCCTCTTCCAGGCATTGCAGCTGGAATGAAACTTTTGTAAACTCTTTGATGGTGATACATAAAAGGAGAGATTCTTTGTCTAATAACTTAGTATTTTATCTTATTTTACTTTGTCTTTTTATATCAATTGTCATGAAAAGCTTTGACATGATAAGCACCATTGCCAATGTGAGCTGCTTTGTTTTCGTTTTGCTATACGTTAGAGATGAAATGAAAACATATACCCGTAAAGCGTTTGCGATCCTAAGTATTTGTTTGCTTTTTCTAGTCGGTGCCTGTACTTTTATTATTTTAAAAGGACGACCTTTCATTAATGATCACCCCTTCTTTGCCGGCTGGGAAACGATAGCGGTCATTCTTTTGATTCTCGTTTCTATAAGCATTTGTGTTTTTATTTTGAGGAAGATGTCAAATTATCTCAAACGGTTGTAAGCAGGTTAGAATGCTAAAAAAGTTTACAATTGAAGGAGCAGTTTCTCTTAGTTAAATATTTGTCGTTTTATATACATAAAATGAGTTCCAAAATAAGGTATAATGAATAACGAAACCACTAAAAAGGGGGAATTGTGTTGAAAAAAGTAATTATTGCAGGTGCAGTAGGAACTGCAGTTCTTTTCGGAACACTTTCATCGGGTATTCCCGGCTTGCCAGCAGCAGACACTCAAGTCGCAAAAGCAGCCTCCCAGCTGCCTAAGGGCATCGGGGGCCGCGCCTACCTGAACAGCGCTGGCTCAGTTTTTACAGCAAAAATCAAACTTCCTGATACTGTGAAAAATGACGACTCAGTCTCTACTCCTTATATTTATTCAGGATTTAGCGCAAAAAACGGAACTGAGGCGGATATCGGCCTTCAGTACAGCAAACAGTACAACGTCTGGAAACCCCTCATGAAGGTCGGATCCAAAAATGATGAAACGTACATCGAAGGAAAAGACAAATTCACATACAATAAAGGCTTCCGTCCAGGAAGTACAGTCCAAATGACAATCTATAAAAATTTGAACGGCAATACACGCATGACCCTTTGGGGAACAAACAATGACGGTTATACCGGACGGATTATCATGGAAATTCAGGGAACCAGCATAGGAACGATCTCGAAATGGAAAACACTTGCTACCGCAGCTGTTTCGTACGAAAGTCAGCGTAATGCCATCAAAGCAACTTTTTCAACGGCCTTTAACAATATTACAATCGACAATAAAGCCGTCACACCTGTGGTAGATACACAAGATTTCGCAAAGGTTGCTGTTTCAGGAAACAACGTGACGATTTCTGTTAATAAATAAACAAAGCAGCAAAAAGCCGCCGGCGTCGCTGGCGGTTTTCTTAGGACAAATGCACAAAAAGAATCGCTTGCTGTTCATAGCTTGGATGATATTAAAAATAATGATTAACTTCTTCGATACATCATCTGCTGCTCATACCGTCACCCTTCCAATAAATAATAAAGAGGCAGCATTAAATTGCTACCTCAAATGAAAGCCTGTCCCCGTGTTTATAGTTGATTAACTTAAAATCATCAATGGTAAAGTCATAAAAATCCTTAACTTCGGGATTGATCCACAATTCAGGTGCTTCAAACTGTTCTCTTTCGATTTGAATTTTCAAATTGTCTATATGACGTGTGTACACATGGCAATCCCCAATGTTAAAGATATATTCACCAAGCTCATAGCCTGTGACTTGAGCAATCATGCGCTGTAACACATTATACTGAAATACATTGAAAGGATTTCCCAACGCCATATCATTGCTCCGTGCTCTTACCTCCAGATGGAGTTTCCCTTGTTTAACGTACCATTGCGTCTCGTATACACATGGTGTTAAGGCCATTGAGTCTAATTCATCAGGATTCCAAAGCATTGTAATGTGTCTCCGTGAAGATGGGTTGTTCTTCAATTGATGCAGAAGATAATCAACCTGATCTACCTTTTCTCCATTTAGATTTCTGTTTTTCTTGCCCAGCTGGAATCCATATGCATGTCCAATGGTGCCATCTTCTTGTTTCCATTGATCCCAGATATGTACACCCATATTGTTTAAATCATTAACATTGTTCGATTTCAGCTGCCAAATCCAGAGCAGCTCTTTAATCGCTGTTTTCCAGGCAACTTTTTTTGTCGTTAAAATCGGAACCTCTGAGTTGTCGAATCTCATTTGCTTGCTGATGATGCTTAGTGTGTGAGCCGGTGTTCCATCTGAGTCCCACTTGGTTCTCACATCAAATTCTTCGTCTGAGATTCCATTATTCATGATATCCTTTATAATTGAGTTGTATTGTTTATCAAATTGAGTCATGACTGTTCATATCCTTCTTTCATTATCAGTTGCTTGCCATTCAAGACAAGAACAATAATAACGCATCACGTGCAGATAAAAAAGAGATGCTTATTCCAATCACTGTATGTGTAAAGAGGAGTTAGCCCCCTCTTTACACCTGTATTTCCCCATAACATAACCTGTCACACAGCTCATAGTTACCGCCGGTTTGATACATACACCGTTGATAACATCGTTGAGGATCATATGACATGATTTGATATTGAGGCACATAAAAATTCAAATCGTAAGGTGTTTGTGTGTACCAAATTGGATATTGTCTAAACACGTTAAATCCTCCAATTGCTCCCTATGGTTTAATGCATTGTATTTCTCTCAATATGAATTGTCATTTGTCCAAGTAAAATTAGGCCTTTTTAATACATATCCTCTTTCATTTCATCAATAACACTTTTTATTGATCATTCCTTCGTTTTGCTGATGTTGAGGTCATATCTTTCAATCCTTCAAGGCAGCATCAGAAATTACATGATAAAGCTCATGAATCTTAACCAAGAAGTTCAAATCCCTCTATCATTTAAGAAGTCCCTCTTAACGTATCCTGATTTTTTTGAATCCTTTCTCTTACTCTTATTTTAATTAGTGTACCATCCTGGTTTTTCAGATTTAAACAGCCTCTTTTTACTATTATTATTTCATTAGACCATACCATATCATTTAAACTTCATATATTAATTTCGATTAAAACTAAAAGGAGGACTTTAATTGGGTTATTATAAAAAGTATAAAGAAGAGTATTACACTTGGAAGAAAACGTATTACAAAAAGTATTATGATCATGATAAAAAATATCATGACTGCGACAAAAAGTATCATGACCATGATAAAAAGCATTATGATTGCGACAAAAAGTATTATGATCATGATAAAAAACATTATGATTACGACAAAAAGCATTATGATCATGATAAAAAGTATTACGATGACCACGATTATCATTATGAAAAAAAATATCATGATGATGATGATCACTATTATGATTTTGTCGAATCCTATAAAAAACATCACTAAATCTCATAACCATCTATTACGTTCCCCGGTGAGATTTGCCGGGGCTTTTTTATATGAAGACATGACATTAACCTTGGCTTCATGAAGACAGCCAAGGTTTTTAATTATTATTTACTTCGTTCCCGTAGAACCGTGCCCGCCTCTATCTTCATTTCCTAATCGCTCAACTTCAATTAATTCAACGGCCGGCATTTTCTTCATAATTCTGAACTGGCAGATCCGATCCCCCTTTTTAATCTCTGTATTACGCAATGCATAAGCAGGAAAGAACCAAAAATCATTGTCTCCCTTGTATGACTCATCAATAACACCCATTGAGTTTGTTTGAATAACGCCAAAATTCTTATACGTACTTGAACGGGGAACAACATGTGCTTCATAGCCCTCAGGCAGCTCCATTGCTACACCTAATGGAACAAGTTTAAATTCATCTTTTTTGATTGTTACATTTTCAGCAGCTCGAAGATCAATCCAATCTCCTTGTTCAATTTTGCTGATTCTTGTTTGTGTTTCATCCAGATATTTGATTTTAATTTGCATTGTCATATGTATTACTCCCTTTAATATTATTAATTGTCATATTGGTAAGGCCGGTTCTTGAGTCATTTTCATAGTAACAACCTGAACCTCTACAATGTGGTTCTGTAAAGCATTGAAGTAAATCCTTTCAATGACATTTTCGTCTTTGCAGTATATCGAAACATAGCTGCTGTCTGCCAGCAATAGGACAAGTTCGCAATCACTGTCAACAATCTCTGCATATGTCTTGATTTGATTAACCGTTTTACTAAACGGAAATGCTTGCAGTTCAACGAAAATAGTATAGTACTGATTTGTTTTTAATTAATTTGCAAAGTCAGTCCCTTCAACAATTGCGCAGTCATTAAAGAACGCTTCAGCATCTAGCTCTCTATCTACAACATAATCAGATTCTCCACTCGTTTGCCGCTATTTTAAACGGCTGCAGTATTCCCGGAATTTGAAAACGAACGCCCCTTTTCATGTCACCCCTCTCTAACATTATACTCAATTGTTATTTCAGTGTAACATGCAATCAATTATCGTTTGATACGCTCTTCGTTCTTATGCCTCACTTATTTTTATTTTTGTTATTCTTTTAATTTAAAATGATTCCCATATTAACTGTCCTGCTTGTTTTTCCGGAGATACGCTGATACGTACTATCTCTATATTCTAGGTCGTCGTTCAATTTATCCTCTCTTTTGCGCCTCATATATCACATATTTTCTTGACGTAAAGATAACCTTCAAACCTCGATGATTAACCCCTTCTCGTATATCATGGCTTTGCCGTTGAATGATTTCAGTTAAAGTTGAATAAAAATAAGATTGAACGCATCCAGCAATTAACATTTACATTTAGATTGATTGAGGCTACATACATTTGTACTACACCATAAGAAAGAAGGAATCGTTGATGACAAAACTTTGCCGAGAAGTTTGGATCGAAGTCAACCTTGATGCCATTAAAAAAAATTTGCGGTCAATACGCCAGCATATTCCAAAAAAGAGCAAAATTATGGCTGTCGTAAAAGCCAACGGTTATGGTCATGGATCTGTAGAAGTGGCACGACATGCACTGGAACATGGGGCGAGTGAGCTCGCTGTTGCGAGCGTGGAGGAGGGAATCGTTTTACGAAAAGCGGGGATTACAGCACCTATTCTTGTGCTTGGTTTTACATCCCTAAGCTGTGTGAAAAAGTCAGCAGCTTGGAATATAGAGTTATCAGCATTTCAGGTTGATTGGATTAAAGAAGCTAACGAAATATTGGAAAATGAAGCAAGTACTAACCGACTGGGTATACATATTAATGTAGATACAGGTATGGGCCGATTAGGTGTGCGTACAAAAGAAGAACTTTTAGCAGTAGTGAAAGCATTAACAGCAAGTCAATTCCTAAGATGGTCAGGTATTTTTACACATTTCTCAACAGCTGATGAACCAGACACCGCACTAACCGAGCTGCAGCACGAGCAATTTGTCAGTTTTCTCAGCTTTTTAAAGAATCAAGGCATTGAGCTGCCCACTGTGCATATGAGCAACACAGCTGCCGCTATCGCTTTCCCTGAATTTAGTGCTGATATGATTCGTTTAGGTATAGGCTTATATGGTTTATATCCTTCAGCATATATAAAAGAACTTAACCTCGTTAGGCTAAAACCTGCATTAAGTTTAAAGGCGCGTATCGCTTATGTAAAAACCATGAAGACAGAACCCCGAACCATTAGCTATGGTGCTACATATATCGCCGAACCCGATGAAGTAATCGCTACGATCCCGATCGGATATGCTGACGGTTATTCTCGCGCACTTTCCAATCGCGGATTCGTTCTTCATCGCGGAAGACGAGTGCCGGTGGCAGGAAGAGTGACCATGGATATGATAATGGTTAGTTTAGGAGAGAACGGTAAAGGTAAGCAAGGAGAAGAAGTCGTGATTTACGGTCAGCAAAAGGGAGCTGAGATTTCCGTTGATGAAGTTGCTGAAATGCTTAATACGATTAACTATGAAGTGGTGTCTACATTAAGCCGCCGCATCCCTCGTTTTTATATAAGAGATGGCGAAATTTTTAAGGTATCAACTCCTGTATTATACGTGTAGATTTGAACTGGATTTCCTTTTCAGCATCCTAACATCCCTCTTTTATGCAGAGGGATGTTATCTTTGTTTAAAACAGAGAGGCTTAATAATGAACTGATTCTATGATCAATCATTATACCTCAGCAACCGATTTTTCAGGGGTATTTTGATGATGGCGAGATCGGAAATGCTCTTCCAGTTCTTCAAGTGTCCGTCCTTTTGTTTCCGGCATGAATTTATACACAAATCCGATTGCCAATATACCTAAAGCCACGAATATAAAGAATGTAAAAGATAAACCTACAGAGCTAAGCAATATCGGAAATGCAAAGCCGATCATAAAGTTTAATATCCAAAGGAAAAAAACACTTATCCCAGAACCAAGCCCTCTTAATCTTTGAGGGAATATTTCCGCTATGACCAGCCAAGTCACAGGCCCTACACATCCCTGCATAAAGGCAAGAAATAAAACGGTCAAAGAAAGTACAGTATAAGGGAGTGCTGCGGATCCATCAAGCACTATTGAGAATATTGCAATGAATAAAAGTGCTGTCGTTGTTCCCGCCAAACCAATCAATAATATTGGGCGCCTTCTTACTTTTCCGACCAGCCAAATCCCAAATATAACGGCAATGACTGATATCAATCCATTCCCAATATTAGCGATTAAAGCTGCTTTTGTGCCAAAACCGGATTCTTTAAGGATTTGAGTGCCATAATACATAATTGAGTTAACACCTGTAATTTGATTCACTATGGCAACACCAATTCCAATCAGTAACAGACGGCGCAGCCATGGTGTCGAAAAATCCTTAAGTGATGCTTTTTCCAATTCCGTATCTTTTTCTACCGCAGCTTGAATGTCTCTACATTCAGTTTCTGCACGTTTCTCTTCTCTAATTTGTTTAAGAACACGCAGCGCCTCACTTTTTTTGCCTTTGGAGATTAGCCATCTCGGGCTTTCCGGAACCTTGAGCATACTGGCAAATAACAGTATAGCCGGTACGGCACAAATGACAAGCATGTATCTCCATACATGTCCGGTATTTGCCATTGTAACACCAAGTATCGCATTAAAGACATATGCTAAAAATTGCCCGCCGACAATCATTAGCTCATTTTGAGTTACCATTCGGCCTCTCTTCTCATGCGGTGCCATTTCTGCCAAAAAGGCCGGTACCATAGCTGAAGCTCCCCCAACAGCCAGCCCGAGCAAAAAACGAAAGAGTGCCATTATTGAAACATTTGGTGCTAATGCTGTTCCAAGAGATGCCAGGAAGAATAAAAAAGAAAGGTTAAGGATCATTTTACGGCGGCCATAGCGGTCAGCTAATCTGCCGCATAACAATGCTCCAAACGCAGCACCTAATAAAAGAATACTTGTTACAAGCCCTTCTGTAACCGGTGTTAAATGAAGCTGATCTGGTCTTGCCATAAAAGGTAAAGCACCATTTATAACTCCAGTATCATATCCAAAGAGAAGTCCTCCAAATGTTGCTGAAATCATTATTAATTTCAATCTACGATTTCGATGTTCATTCATATCCATTTCCCCTGCCTTTATTAAGATTACTTAATAAGTTGTTTCAGTGTGGATATTGGCAAAAAAACTAAAGTCATCTCTATCTTAGATTTACACCCCTGAAAATTGTAATCGTTTACATTTCTAACCAAAAAGATAAACATAAGCTATCCATTGTTATGTTGTAGTAATATTTTTGTCACATTATTGTCATTTCTGATATTATCATAATTCTAAAAGCATTTTCAGTCAATATTATTTTCGGAATTCTTTGTTTTTGTAATATCATAGGTATGTTTTAGTCATTTTATTGTAAGGTTTACATTTCGGCTGTAAGCAATTTCAGTGTATTCATCTCCCTTCGCGATATGGACATTTTTCATTCACAAAAAATGTCCATATCGTATAATGATGATGTTCAATGAATCAAAAGGAGAGCATCATGAACTTACATTTTAAAAAGGGGTTCAATATGAAGAAAGTTTTAGCCAGTATGATCGCAGTTTAAGTATGACTATGGCAGCTTGCGGATCAAATCACGCAGAAAAAAGCCATTCAGATTCAAATGAGACAGCAAGCCGCTCAAGATACTCCATCTAATGAAAAGAAACAGCCAGAACAAAATTCTGGCACAATTCACTCAAAAGATCATAAGAAATTGGTCGATGTGACATTAGATAGAGCAGTTGATGGAGATACAATTAAGGTTAGTTACAACGGAAATGTAGACACAGTGCGCTACTTGCTCATAGACACACCTGAGACGAAGAAACCAAATTCATGTGTTCAACCGTATGGCGAAGATGCATCTAAACGTGACAAGGAGTTGGTTAGCAGCGGTAAGCTCAAGCTGGAGTTTGATAAAGGTGACCGCAGAGATAAGTATGGAAGACTGTTAGCTTACGTTTATGTCGATGGCACGTCTGTTCAAGAGACATTATTGAAAGAAGGATTGGCCAGAGTAGCGTATGTATATGAGCTTAACACCAAATACATAGACCTATTTACGAAAGATGAACAAGAAGCAAAATCAGAAAAACTTTCAATTTGGAGTAGAAATGGTTATGTGACTGACAGAGGATTTAACGGCTGTGTGAAACCGGCAAACACTAAGGGTAAAAAATCATCAACGTATCAGAATACATCCCCAAAGAATTGAGGGAAACTTCCAATACAAATGAAATCTCTTCTGCCAGCGTCAACTCGATGTATCCTATATTTTTTCGGTTTTAGTAACTCCTAATAGATAGCGTTGATCGTACTTTTTTACATACGAATCTTGTAGAATGATATAAAACAGCTATTAGATCGTGTAGATAATCAAAAACACCCCGCCACGTTAATGTGAGGGGGGATTTTTTGTGTAAACATACTCCCAATTTCATATTAAATCAAGAGTTTGGACTGATGCCCAATCAGGATTTGAATCAAAATTTAAAAAAGGATTATTTACTTTCCCCTCCAATAGTCAGTACATTAGTCGTTACATTAGCACTGCCATTACTTTGATATCCCTCTACTGTAAGCGCGGTTTCATACATCTTACCCATTGGCATTCCTAAGCTTTCCCACTTCTTGAAGTGTTCGCTGACAGATACGGTTCCGCTCGTTCGTTTTGTCTGCCGGACACTCCAATACTGTTTAAAGGTTGCGTTACCTATAATGGAAGGTTGGTTGATTCGAGTGGTCTCGTAAATGTCGTATGTACCTCCATCAACAGTAAAAGTACCCTTTGGCGTTCCGGTTGGTCTATAAGTGCCCCAATTATCAACGATGTAATATTCTACGAGCGGGTCCTTTGTCCATCCATACACACACAGATAGGAATTTCCTCCCGGATTGAAGGTTGCGTTGTAATAAATTGATATGTTTCCAAGCTCTGAGTGAGTCTTGGTTGTATCGAATTTCTTGCCTTTTCGGAATAAAGCATTCCCAATGTTACTCCACTGAGCATTAAACGCGCCGCCGCTATTGAGCGTCATACTGGCGGTTCCATAATCTTTCCACAATTCATAGTCATAGCCATCCTGGGAGCCAATTTGATTTGAGGTAATTGTAGTTGCCGCCTGTGCGGACCATGCGGGCAATGTTAGCGCTAAACTAAATAAAACGGCTAAGAAAAACTTCATTCTTTTTTGTTTCAACTGGCATTCCTCCTGTTTGTAGTTTGTATTTGGTCCTTACCGTACTGTCGTGATGTCATGAAAGGCCTTTGATGCCTCGTCGTTAATTGTTCTTTCGTTGATCTCCTGTCAAAAAAATAAATCCTTACAAGCACTTATCAATAGTTTTTTCGAAAGCTCTTCAAAGCTGAATTTAAATCCTTTGTGTGCGTGTAAATTTTTTTGTACAAATCAAATAGCGTTTTATATTTTTGAACATTTTCTTCCTTTGGATAATATGCAGCAGTCTCACGAATGAACTGCTCTGCACATTCTTCAAGGGATTCAAACCACCTGCTTCCAAAAGCAGCTAGCATAGCAGCCCCCATGGCTGGACCTTGCTCATTTTCTAACTTAATAACCCTTGCATTGAAAATATCAGCTTGCATTTGAAGCCACGTTTCATTTTTAGCTCCCCCACCAATAGAAACAACAGTATTGACTGATTTTCCCGCATCGCGGAATAGCTCAATTGATTCATGCAAAGAGAATGTGATGCCTTCCATTACTGCCCGCAAAAAATGCTCTCTTTTGTGGGCTCCATCCATTCCGATCAAGCTTCCCCGAATAGAAGAATCAGCATGCGGCGTTCTTTCACCAACCAAATAAGGAGTGTATAGCAATCCATTTGCTCCTATCGGAATAGATTCCACCCCATGCAATAATTGTTCAAACGATTCGTTTGGTGCAAACGTTCTCCTAAACCAGTCCAGGCTGTATCCTGCTGCCAGCGTGACTCCCATCGTATAAAAAGTGTCCTGTTTTCCATGATTGAAAAAGTGCACTTTCCCTTTAAAGTCTCTTTCTTTTTCTTCTTCGTGGGAAAGTATGACCCCTGACGTCCCAATACTGCATAGTGTTTTTCCGGAAGAAAGAATACCGGCTCCAATAGCACCGCAAGCATTATCTGCTCCCCCAGCGTACACTTTTGTTTTTTCCAATAGCCCTGTTTCGGCCGCAACGTTCGGTAGCAGCGATCCTACACAATCATGAGATTCAACAAGCGGAGGACAAATATCTGCAGGAATGCCAAATTGATCGCAAATCTCCTCGCTCCACTCCTTGCGGGTAATATGTAAAAGTAAAGTTCCTGCTGCATCGGAGTATTCAGTGTGAATAGCACCAGTCATACGGAATCTCACATAGTCTTTTGGGAGCAAAAAAACAGCCGTTTTTTTAAAAAGTTCAGGCTCATGTTCCTTCACCCATAACATTTTAGGTAATGTAAACCCTTCTAGAACACGGTTTTTTGTGATGTCAAGCAGATGGCCGCCAAATGTCTCGGTCATCCTGATACATTGAGGCGTCGTTCTGGTATCATTCCAAAGAATTGCATGGCGTAACACCTGCCGGTTTTGGTCAAGCAGCACTAACCCGTGCATTTGTCCTGAATAGCTTATCCCGTCAATATCCTTGGCTTGAACGTTGGATATAGAAACCAATTCAGCCAATGCATCAATTGTTTGCCGCACCCAGTCTTCAGGATTTTGCTCACTATATCCTGTCTTCTCTTGGATGAGCGGATAACTTTTGGATGTTTCTGCACAAACCTTGCCGTTTTGGTTAACTAAAATGGTTTTAACAGCACTGGTTCCAAGATCTATTCCAATGACATACTTCATTTTTTCACTCCTTACCCTCTAAATAAATCCCCAATTCCCGTCATAACAACAAAGGAAAGGAATCATGACGGGCAGTAGGGGAGACCTGGCTATCCTGCTATATTTTTTTATATAAGGATCTGGAGCATCCATTTCATCTGTTATACTTCTAAAATGTATTGATTCAATATAGCTTTTAATCGTTCCTGTCTTCCAGATTCGTTTTTAATTGAATCATTATGAAGCGCATATTGCTCAAGTGTCTTGAAATTGGCTCTTCCTTCTGTTATCTCAAGACCAATCCCTTCAGTAAAGCTGCGATAACGATGTTGAATCACATCTTCAAACACACGGTCTTCGATTAATTTGTGGGCGACTCTCAATCCTCTTGCAAATGCATCCATCCCTGCAATATGGGCATATACTAAATCATCTGTTTCAAAAGAAGATCTTCTGACCTTCGCATCGAAGTTTAATCCGCCGGTTCCTAGACCGCCATTTTGCAGGATTTCGTACATTGCTAATGTCGTAGAATATAAATCCGTCGGAAATTCATCTGTGTCCCAGCCTAAAAGGGGATCACCCTGATTCGCGTCAACAGAGCCCAGAAGGCCATGTACTCTTGCCATGCGTAATTCATGTTCAAATGTATGCCCGGCTAATGTGGCATGATTGGCTTCGAGATTTAATTTAAAATGATTGTCTAAGCCATATTGCTTCAAAAAGGCAATGGTTGTTGCTGCATCTGTATCATATTGATGAGTGGTCGGCTCTTTTGGTTTTGGTTCAATCAAAAACTGTCCTGTATAACCGATTTCCTTCGCATAATCTACTGCCATATGCAAAAACCTCGCCAAATTATCAAGCTCCAATTTCAAATCGGTATTTAACAATGTTTCGTATCCTTCACGGCCGCCCCAAAATACATAGTTCTCTGCGCCAAGCTCTTTTGCTGTTTCTAACCCTTTTTTTACTTGTGCTGCAGCATACGCAAACACATCTGCATTGCAAGAAGTCGCGGCACCATGGACGAAACGGGGATTCGTAAACATGTTTGCAGTATTCCATAATAGCTTAACGTTGCTCTTTCTCATGTATTCTTTAATCATGCCAACGATCATATCTAAATTCTGATTCGTCTCTTTTAACGTACTTCCTTCTGGTGCAATATCTCGGTCATGGAAAGCGAAAAATGGTACATCCAGTTTCTCAAACATCTCAAATGCTGCTTCTACTCTCACCCTCGCTAGATCCATGCCTTTATAATGATCCCATGGTCTTTGCATCGTAGCTGCTCCAAAAACGTCAGTGCCATCAGCGGTAAATGTATGCCAATAGGCAATAGAAAATCGCAAATGCTCTTTCATCGTTTTTCCGCCGATTACTTCTTGAGAATTATAATATTTAAATGCTAAAGGATTAGTGGAATCTTTCCCTTCGTAAACCACTTTGTTTGCGCTTCCAAAATAATTAACTGAACTAGAATGAGATTGAGCCATGTGATTTCCCCCTTAAAAATAAATTCAAAACATGAGCATACAAATACAGCAGCATTTCATTTCATATTGTAAGTAAGTTTTATATTAGTTTGTCGCCTAAACAAACTAACTTATTTTCATCTTATATAAACTCTTCAGTATTTTCAATATTTTTTTCGTTTTTTATGAGCACATTAGATATAATAAAGGTAAGATTAGCTATGTACAATGTTTGTAATAGAAAACAAAAATTTAACTTAATTTAAAGATCATACAAATGGAGTGGATTAAGTGGATAGCGCTGATCAAACCTTTGTCAAAAAAGTAAATCAAAAGTTATTATTAAAAGAAATACTTAAGAAGTCACCTATTTCAAGAGCAAAATTATCTGAAATGACTGGATTAAATAAATCAACTGTTTCATCACAGGTAAACACGTTAATGAAAGAAAATCTTGTATTTGAAATAGGTCAGGGACAATCAAGCGGCGGACGAAGACCTGTCATGCTTGTTTTTAATAAAAAAGCAGGATACTCCGTAGGAATAGATATTGGTGTGGACTATATTAATGGCATTTTAACAGACCTTGAAGGCACGATCATTCTTGATCAGCACCACCATTTGGAATGCAATTCTCCCGATATAACTAAAGACATTTTAATTGATATGATTCATCACTTTATTACGCATATGCCACAATCTCCGTACGGGCTTATAGGTATTGGCATATGCGTGCCTGGGCTTATTGATAAAAATCAAAAAATTGTTTTCACACCGAACTCCAACTGGAGAGATATTGACTTAAAATCATCCATTCAAGAGAAGTTCGATGTGCCTGTTTTTATTGAAAATGAGGCAAATGCTGGGGCATATGGAGAAAAAGTATTTGGTGCTGCAAAAAATCACGATAACATTATTTATGCAAGTGTCAGTACAGGGATAGGGATCGGTGTTATTATCAACAATGATTTATATAGGGGAGTAAGCGGATTCTCTGGAGAAATGGGACATATGACAATAGACTTTAATGGTCCTAAATGCAGCTGCGGAAACCGAGGCTGCTGGGAATTGTACGCTTCAGAGAAAGCTTTATTAAAATCTCTTCAGACGAAAGAGAAAAAAGTGTCCTATCAAGATATCATAGACCTCGCCCATCTGAATGATATTGAAACTTTAAATGCATTACAGAATTTTGGATTTTATTTAGGAATTGGCCTTACCAATATTCTAAATACTTTCAACCCTCAAGCCGTCATTTTAAGAAACAGCATAATTGAATCACACCCTATGGTTTTAAATTCAATTAGAAGTGAAGTATCATCCAGGGTTTATCCTCAATTAGGCAATAGCTATGAATTATTGCCATCTTCCTTAGGAAAGAATGCACCGGCATTAGGAATGTCCTCCATTGTGATTGAACATTTTCTAGATATGGTCACAATGTAATTAATTTAAAATGTAAACACCCCCCTGTGTTCTAAGCTCATCTTTCGAGATGAGCTTTTTGTTTTGTTATATTAATGACGTTCTGAAGGAAACATTCCATTGGTCATCTTCTAAAATGAAAAAGGAGTTCTAAAATAGAAGCCTCCTTTTTCATGTGCACATTATTTTTCTTTATAGCGAAAATATTTAAAGTCGGCCGGAATATGATTACCACTGGTATCTTGACATTGCATCCCTACAAACGCCCCTGTGAAGAACCCTCCTCCACGGATGTAGTCATCAGATAATTTTTTCGAGTCCAATGCAATGTCAATTTTGTGCCAATCTTTTTTGTTAAAAGAATAGAAATAATAATACTTTTCTTTTTCAATATTTACTCGCAAATATACATACTTTGCTTCACGAGGAATAACAATTTTATTTTTTAATGGCTGTGAAAAAGAAAAGTTATCACATATTGTTAATTCAACAATACGGCCAAGTTCTTCATCATGCGTAACTTGAAGAGCCGTCCAGTTCTCTGTATTGTAATAGTTCACCAATCCAGCGGCTTGTTGAAAATTCTCCGGATAAAACGCTACAGCAGTTTCTGCTTCAAAATAGAAACTTTGCCAACGTCTGGCTACAAATGCCTGAGTAAATGTCGAGGTTAATGATTCATGGCCGTATAATCGTAAATGATTTGGCACTTGAGTCAATGAACCTAATTCATTTGTAAACGGAATCCTTAAAGTTTGAAAGTTAATATTTAATGTTGAGTCCTCGAATTCATCAACTTCCGGGTACGTTGCTTCAAACGCTGTTTCGGATATAGAAGGCGCTTCTACCTCCAAGCTCCCTTCTTTTCCGCCTGCTACATAAGGCCATTCATCTTTCCAATAAAGTTTTTGAATAGCTGTTTCTCTCCCCAAAGGACAATATCCTCTCTGCTGAAAAATTGAATCATCGTCCGGATGAATCGGGCGTCCCGTTAAATGAGCTAAATACCACTCACCAGTATGTGTTTGAACAATGGATGCATGCCCGCATTTTTGCAATGGATTTCCTGGATCATGCCATGATGTTAAGATTGGATTATCGGGATGAACTTCATATGGGCCTTCAATAGTTGTAGAACGGGCAATTGTAGCGGCATGTTCGAACCGTGTTCCTCCTTCTGCAGTTAATAAATAATAATAGTTCCCGATATGATAAAGGTGCGGAGCTTCTGTTAGCTTTCTATCCGTTCCTTTAAATATAACTTTCGGTTTGCCAATTAATTTTTGCTCCTTATCAGAATATTCCTGTATGACAATTCCTCCAAATGAGTGCCGATCAATCCGCTGATCCCATAACATATTTAATAAATATTTTTTTCCATCCGTATCATGGAATAAAGAAGCATCAAACCCTGAGCTATTTAATTTAATCGGCTCACTCCAATCACCATTAATCGTTTCACAAGTAACTAAATAATTGTGACAATCTTTCCAAGCGCCATCTACTACCTTAACGTCCGTATAGATCAGCCAAAACTTTCCGTCGCTATAACTTAAACATGGTGCCCAAACCCCACCTGAATCAGGGTTTCCTTTCATGTCTAATTGTGAAACTCTCTGTAATGGATGTGCAACTAAGTGCCAATTTACTAAATCTTTTGAATGGTGTATCTGAACTCCCGGAAACCACTCAAATGTAGATACAGCGATATAATAATCCTCTCCTACCCTACAAATACTTGGATCGGGATTGAAACCTTTAAGTACTGGATTGGTAATCTTCATTTGGGATTCCTCCTCAGTTATTTTTTTTAAGCCTTGAAATCATCAATATGATCCAAATAAACTTTGTCTCTATTCTCTAATTCTCGAACCATGTTTTTATATTTTTGCTCATCTAAGTTATAGAAATTAATATCAATTAAAGCTAGAGCCAGCAAGAACACGGGAATAATGGTTGTTGTAATTAAGATTCCCGTTAATGCCTCCGGAGTTTGTGCCTGATTTGCTACATATCCAAACTTATCTAGAACCAGCCCCGGGACAATCCCTCCCAAGGCCATGCCAAACTTAAAGAAAAATCCGATAATAGCATATATGAGCCCACCCATTCTTTTCCCAGTCCTGTACTCCCCATATTCTATTGTTTCAGGAATGAGCGCCCACATATATCCCCCGGCAGTGAGACTCCCAGCAGCAGCAATTAATCGAAAGAAAAGTATGAGGTATATATTACTTGGCGGAACAAACAGTAAAGCTAAGAGGCCGATCATATTCAGTAATAATGCGTAGTTTAGTAATTTCTTCTTCCCCAATAATTGATGAAGCCTTGGAATAAACGGCAAAATGACCAAAGCGGGCAAACTTCCTATCAAACCGTACCACTTCACCAAATCCTCTCTTTCTAAGTTATACGTTACGTAATAAATGCCCACCGAATTACTGATTGAATTCACTCCAAAAATAATAATAAAGAATATACTTAACACAACAAGTGGACGATTAACACGAAATTGCTCAAATATATCCGAAAATTTAATTTTCTCTTCAGATTTTTGAAGAGTGACACGCTCTTTTGTGCTTTTAAAACAAAAGATTAAAAGGCACCCGCCTATTATTCCCAAAATACCCATGGTTAGTTGCCACCCAAGAGATTCGTTGCCGGAAGTATCGCTTAAATAAGCAGCCAGTAAGGGAACAAAAAATGCAACGACAAGACCCCCTAGATTCGCAAATAACATACGCACAGATGTTATACTAACAACTTCTTGATTATTTCTGGTCATTGCAGAAGTTAACGCGCCATATGGAACGTTTATCGTTGTGTATGTAAGCGATAAGCCAACATAGGTCAAATAGGCGTATATTAATTTCCCCATATCCGAAAAATCCGGGGTTGTAAAACAGAGTATTGCCAGTATGACAAATGGAAATGCTCCGAATAAGAGATACGGTCTAAAGCGCCCAAACCTGCTATTCGTTCTGTCAACTATTGTTCCAATAAAAGGATCAGCGAGAGCATCGATTATTCTAACCACTAAAAACATAGTACCGGCTGTTGCTGCCGGTAAACCAAATATATCTGTATAGAAGAACAAAAGATAAGTAGACACTGTTGCATAAATTAAATTACATGCAAAATCTCCAGACGCATATCCAACTTTTTCAACCATGCTAACCTTCTTTACATTTTCACTGAGCATGATTTCTCCCCTTTTCAACCCTTTAATATGGAACAATGTGAAACGATATGAAAATTTCCTCAAACGCACAGAAAGAAAACGCTTTCAAAAAAGCGAGAAAGATTATAGTGGTTTACTTCCACAGAGTATTCCATCGTTTAAATGGTAATCAGCAAGCAGGAAATTCATCTTTTTTCGCCATACCTTATATGCCTAAAAAAATAAAGCCTCTCTTCCCCCCTTTCATCCATATTTGTTAGAGCTTAAATCTTATGGGCAATAAAAGTTCATTCCTTTAGTTTGTTGCTTAGACAAACTAACTTGACTTAATATTATAAAATCCTCTTGATTATTTCAATACGTTTTTTCAGAGAATTTCAACAAGGGTGAAATAAATATTGATTTTTGACTTCTTTCTATACACTCAGTGTGTCAATCTTTAGAGTAAGAATGATGTGGCTGATCAAGAAATTAATAACTGTGTAAAACATAAATTATCTTTTCAAATGTGTTTCTTTAAAAACTGATATATATAAAAATTAGGAATCCAGGCAAATTCTATGTTGTGTTTTTTCTTACGCTTGTTTTAAAATTGAACAAAAGAGAATACAGAAATTCATTCTGTATAAGTGTATTCAATATGCTAATTTTATTTACATCTTTATGATTCTTCTTTGTTCTTCTATAACCATCTCATAAAGACTCATTATAAACTTTAGATAATCATCAATAGTTAGCAAATGATATTTCGCTCCATCATCCTCAATAGTCTACAATGCAAATGGTTTTAAGTCTTCAAACATTCCCATTTTAATACGACTCCATTAAATTTATAGGGAAAGTTATAAACCTGATGGAGACTAGCCTACCTCCTGCAATGCCAAGGCCGTTCGCCTAGTAGAAATGACCTTTAACCAACTAAGGCATATATTGGGATTTCAACTAAGAGACCGTCATCTCTTACTAACTCACAATTACAATGATTATTAATTTCTCAAGGAACGATCAGCAGCCCGTTAGCTCCTCCCTGATGAAAGAGGATCTGTTACCACACTGTTACGTTAGAACTTCCACTACTTTTATATCCCTCTGTCGCTAAGACTTGGTAAGACCAATTACTACCCAGGTTCATTCCATGACTCTTCCATGCGTTAACATGATTGCTGAAAGTGATTGTAGCGTTGCTTCCAGTTGGTCTCTTCGACTGACGAACACTCCAGTACTGTGTAAAAGTAGTGCTTGGGCCATCAATGGAAGGTGCGTTATAACGTGTAGTTGTATATATGTCATATGTACCCCCATCACTGTGTACAGTACCTTTATACGTCCCGGTAGGTCTATAAGTACCCCATGAATCCACTACATAATATTCTATGAGAGGTGATCTCGTCCAACCATATAGAGTCAAATATCCATTGCCATTTGGCGCCCAAACTCCAGCATTATAGTTTATTGTTCTAAATGGCGAACCTGTAGTCCAACCTTTACCAACAACGAAATTTCCGGTATTAGACCAATTAACACTGTAATTCCCGCCAGACCCATTGACAGCATTTACCATCCCGCCCCCATCAGTCCAATTTTGCCAGTAGTCTGTGCTAGCTGCAGAGGCGGTTGCCGAAAACAAGCTAATACTCATTAAAGCTGCCGTTAATCCAACTAAGAAATTCTTTTTAAACTTAAACATATGTTACCTCCTATCATATTTTTCTGACTTTGACATTTTGATCGTTTCCTTCAATATAATACCACGAATTTATGAGTTAACATTAAGAATATTTGTAACTTAATTACAAATACCCAAAAGATTATAATATTAGTGATTTTATTCCACCATTCTGATGGAGAAATATCCGTAATGAACCACCTTTGAACTATTTCGAAAAAAGGGAATATTAGACTGCGAGGTCGTTTTAGCTTCCCCAAGTGGCGCTCCTGACTTCGAGGGAACGTTTCATGTCCAAAAAATCAGCTCATAAGATTGTTTACTGTGTCTTTGTTGTTGTCTACAAAGACGGTCAGTCCATTGCCTCTAAGCGGCTCACTATGCGTAAGAAGTTTTGAATCACTTGAACTGGATGATCTTACTGTCCTTGTTATCGAAGGAATTCAAGGAAACGGACTAGTTTACTTTGCTTTGACCAAAGAAAAAAATTCAGAGTGTATCGTACCCAAGAAAGCTGACTCCCTTATGAAATTAATAAACACCGGCTACACCAAGAAGGATATAAAACCCCTTCTCGCCTATTCCGATGGAACTGCAGCTGGGTTGCCACATGCAGAACGAAGTAAGTTCCGCTTCACCAAATTAGCCAGAGCAGGCAGTTATATCACGAGCTCAGCGAGGGAAGTGGCGCTTCGGTAATGACTGTAGGGGAAATTGGACAATCAGCGGCATTGTCGACAACTCATCTGATTCGCGGAAAATGTTTATTAGACGCATAGTCTGAAATCTTTAGAAGGTGGCAACAGACGATTTGCCTCCCAATTCTAGGTATTTTTCGAACCCCCGCTTATTTTTTGGTCCAGGCCGCCTTCCGTAGCGACAAAGGAGTGACTGTTCACGAATATCTTTGTGCATCGTCGTTTAACGGATAAATTCAAGTCATAGCCGTTATGTCATCGGACCCGGCATGTCTAACCAATATAAACTTTCCTGCCCACAAGGTCAGGTTTTTCTTTAACCGCACAGGCATTCCAATCGTCAATAGAGATGAAGCTTTCCTCACTCACTTGCCGCTAAACATTAAAGTTTTTCACATACAATGCATGTAAATTCCGCTGCTCTTTTGCTGCAACCAAGCCCAGCTTTAAAGATGCACCAAGGTAGGGGTACGTTTCTGGACGCTCCGCCTCTTTTTCAACGCCATCCTGTTCATAAATGGCGATGAAATCATCATCTATATTGCGCTCTTTTCTTAGCACTTTTTTTAGCATCATAACTTCTGGGTTTACTAATGATTGCAAGCATCCATGTAATAATTAATGATTTTATCTATTGTCTGTTCAACGTTATGTGCGTGATCCGAGTATTCGCTTTTCAAATACCGGATAATTCGCTTTTATCCTCAAGATACAGATAGACTTTCTCATATTGTTCAATATAAAGGTCGTTCCATCCAGGAATAAACGAGAGTTCAGATTCTATCTTTTACTAGTACAATTTTTTAGAAGTTTGGAAAAGAATATAGAATACATAAAGGAGACTTTAGCTTTTAAAGAAAGGTTTACAGCAATTATGGAGTTAGATTCATAACTTCAAATTTTTTTGGTCATATTTTGGTCAAGGACTAAAAATATTGTTCTCTTAATCTTTTGACCAAAATTCAAAAATCCCCTGACATCAATAGTGCCAAGGGATTGAGAGATTAATACTGAGACATATACTGTTCGCGCTCCCAAGGGTGAACTTGTGTGCGGAACATATCCCATTCGATTTCTTTTGCTTCGATGAAGTGTTCGAATAGGTGCTCGCCCAGCGCTTTGACCATGACTTCGTTAGATTTGAATTCTTCTAGCGCTTCTGCAAGTGTTGCTGGAAGGTCAACGATTCCGTTTTCCATGCGCTCTTCTTTGCTCATCACATAGATGTTGCGGTCGATTGGAGCTGGCGCTTCTAGTTTGTTTTTGATTCCGTCTAAGCCTGCAGCAAGCAATACGCTAAGTGCAAGGTACGGGTTAGCAGCCGGATCTACGCTGCGTACTTCAACACGAGTGCTGATGCCGCGGGAAGCCGGAATACGGATAAGCGGGCTTCTGTTTTGCGCGCTCCATGCTACATAACATGGTGCTTCATAGCCAGGAACAAGACGTTTGTATGAGTTTACTGTCGGGTTTGTTACTGCTGTAAAGCTTGTTGCGTGCTTCACGATACCTGCAATGAAGTGTTTCGCTGTTTCACTTAATTGAAGATCTGCCTTTTCGTCATAGAATGCGTTAACGCCATTTTTGAAGAGTGATAGATTGCAGTGCATACCGGAACCGTTCACACCGAACAATGGTTTTGGCATAAATGTCGCATGCAGACCGTGTTTACGGGCAATTGTTTTAACAACTAGTTTAAACGTTTGGATGTCGTCACAAGAGCGAACAGCACCAGCATATTTAAAGTCGATTTCGTGCTGGCCAGGTGCTACTTCGTGGTGAGACGCTTCGATTTCAAAGCCCATCTCTTCAAGCTCAAGTACGATATCGCGGCGGCAGTTTTCTCCCAAGTCAGTCGGGGCTAAGTCGAAATATCCGCCTTTGTCGTTTAGTTCAAGCGTCGGCTCGCCTTTTTCGTCTAATTTGAATAAGAAGAATTCAGGCTCAGGCCCGAGGTTGAAATCGCTGAAGCCGAGGTCTTCCATTTCTTTCAGAATCCGTTTCAAGTTGTTTCGCGGGTCACCTTCGAAAGGTGTGCCATCCGGATTGTAGATATCACAGATGAAACGTGCTACTTTACCTTTTTCAGCCGTCCATGGGAAGATAACAAATGTATTTAGATCTGGATACAGGTACATGTCTGACTCTTCGATACGAACGAACCCTTCAATAGAAGAACCGTCAAACATGACTTTATTATCAAGCGCTTTTTCAAGCTGGCTTACAGGAATTTCAACATTCTTGATTGTTCCAAGAATGTCAGTAAATTGAAGGCGGATATACTTGACGTTTTCTTCTTTTACTAATTTTACGATATCTTCTCTAGTGTACTTTGCCATTTCGTAAAACTCCTCCTCTAAAAGGTAAATGTATATAGCAAAACAGTTGCTAACGGATTAATGAAAGAAGCGGGACATGTCGCCTTGACGGAATGTATTCCCTCTTTGAAAACGGCCGGCTTGCATGAGCTCGTTTTTCAGGAGCTGTCTCAGCTCGTCATCGGACAAATCATGTTTCATTGGTTTTTTCGTCTTTTCGTTTTGTTTTTGCTCCGGCTCGGCTTCCGCTTTCGCCAGAATCTGTTTAATTCCTGCCATGTTTACACCTTGTTCTATCAGGTGCTTGATTTCTAACAGTTTATCTACATCATGGAAAGAAAATAATCGTCTATTCCCTTCGCTTCTAGCTGGAAATATCAGTCCATTTTCCTCATAATATCGAATTTGCCTTGCTGATAACTCAGTTAACTGCATGACAATTCCTATTGGAAATAAAGGCATTGAGCGGCGAATATTATCACTCATCTCAATTTCCTCCTTTTCTTAACTTAGTTTCATTATAGGTGATGTTATATTTTGTGTCAATAAGATGTAAGGATTCTTAACATGAAATTCAGTGAAATTTTTAAAAAATTTAAATTAATTTCTTTTTCATAAGTGAATCCACTGCACTGCATATCGCATTCTTCACATGCGAATAGGTTAATCCTCCCTGAACATACGCTACATACGGCGGACGGATAGGGCCGTCTGCTGATAATTCAATGCTTGCCCCTTGTATAAATGTGCCTGCCGCCATAATGACATCATCTTCGTATCCCGGCATGTAGGCCGGATACGGCGTCACGTGGGCATTGATCGGCGATGCATATTGAATTGCCTGACAAAAGGCAATCATCTTTTCTCTGTCAGAAAACTCAACGGATTGTATCAAATCTGTTCTTTTCGCATCCCATTTCGGGTTTGAAGTGAAGCCCAGTTTTTCAAGGAATCTTGCGGTAAACACCGCTCCCTTTAAGCTTTGTGACACCACGTGAGGCGCCAAAAAGAAGCCCTGGTACATTTCTTGGAGCGAGTAAAGAGATGCTCCTGCTTCTCTGCCGATCCCAGGTGACGTCATACGGTATGAACAAGCTTCAATCCATTTCGCTTTTCCGACGAGATAGCCTCCTGTTTTCGCAAGACCGCCGCCGGGATTCTTAATGAGAGATCCCGCCATCAGATCGGCTCCGACATGGCAAGGCTCAAGTTCTTCCACAAATTCACCGTAACAGTTGTCCACAAAAACGATTAGATTCTCATTAATTTCTTTAACAAAACGGATCATTTCTTTTATTTCACTAATTAAGAAAGACGGGCGATTCGCATATCCTTTTGAGCGCTGGATGCCGATTACTTTCGTCTTCGAATTGATCGCAGCGGCGACTGCATCATAGTCTATTTTTCCGTCTTCTGTCAGATCAACTGCATTGTAGCCGATTTGAAAATCCTTTAACGATCCAGCATTTTCCCCGCCTCTGACGCCTACAATTTCTTCGAGCGTATCATATGGTTTGCCCGTGATATAAAGAAGTTCGTCCCCCGGTCTGAGAACGCCGAACAAAGCAATCGAGATGGCATGGGTGCCTGAGATAATTTGCGGCCTTACGAGCCCCGCTTCTCCGCCAAACACATCCGCATAAATGCTTTCAAGCGTGTCTCTCCCGATATCATCATAGCCGTATCCTGTAGACGGCGTGAAATGCGTGTCGCTAACTTTGTGTTTTCTATAGCTTTGAAGCACCCTCCATTCATTGCGCTCACTGATTTCTTCTATTTGTTTATGAACGCCGGCAATGTCCGCTTCCACTTCCATTGCCGTTTTTTTCAATAATTCTCCGTGTGTTAATGTGTCAAACATGTCTTTGAATTTCCTTCCTACATATACTTCTTTAATTCACCGATGATGTTTTGCTCTTCTTGTACATAACCTGATATGTCGTACCGTTCATTTTCTTCATTAAAATAGAAGCGGTCAACCATCGTTTCCGATTTGATTCTTGAAAGGAGCTTGCCTTCACTTGCCGGCACATGCGCTTCAAACGACGTTAACAGCTCTTGGCGCAAATAGCGTTGAATCGCTTCTTTAAACATTTCAGCGTCTTCCTCAAATTTTGCACTGACCATAATGTGGTCCCTTCCGGCGGACGGAATAAAATCAGGCAGCCTTTGATCCCGCTTATTGTAAGCCGTCAGCATCGGGATGTCGTCGGCCTCAAGCTCCTCAAGCAACCGAAGCACTGTTTTTTCGTGTCCCGGGTAATCCTCATTTGAGGAATCAATCAAATGCAGGATCAAATCCGCCTCTTTGACTTCCTCAAGCGTTGACCGGAATGCAGCAATCAATGTCGTCGGAAGATCCTGAATAAAACCTACTGTATCTGACAGAAGCACACTGTAGCCGCTTGGGAGGACCATTTTTCTGGTCATCGGGTCCAACGTGGCAAACAGGAGGTCTTCCTCATAGCTGTCAGCACTTGTCAGGCGGTTGAACCATGTTGATTTCCCCGCGTTTGTATATCCGACAAGCGCAATTTGAAGCACACCGTTTTTCTTTCTTCTTTCACGGTATCGGCTTCTATGGCGAATAACAGTTGAAAGCTGTGTGTTGATTTCGTGAATGCGATTTCTGATATGGCGGCGGTCGGTTTCCAGTTTCGTTTCCCCGGGACCTCTCGCCCCAATTCCTCCGCCTTGCCGGGAGAGATTGATTCCTTGTCCCGTCAGGCGCGGAAGTGCATATTGCAGCTGCGCCAGTTCAATTTGAAGCTTGCCTTCTCTCGTTCTCGCCCGCTTTGCAAAAATATCTAATATCAATTGCGTGCGGTCAATCATCTTCACTTCAATTGCTGTTGCCAATGACTTCAGCTGACTTGGCGACAGTTCATCATTAAAGATGAGGAGATCAGCTTCAAGCTCTTCCACCAGTGCCTTCAGCTCTTCTACCTTTCCTTTTCCTATATATGTAGCTGCGTCAGCCCTGTTCCTTTTTTGTGTGACGCTGGTCAATACTTTTCCGTCTGCTGTTTTTGTCAGAGAGGCAAGCTCTTCCATAGAATTTTCAAAATGCTCATCCGTGATATGCGGCAGCTGACATCCGACTAAAATAGCTTTTTCCTGAATCGTTTCTTGTTCGTTCAAATGGATGTTCCTTTCTTTTGCATATTGGGCAGTAGTATTATCATACCAAACCCTGCATGTGTATACCACAAATCGATTGCTTTGAACAGCAAGAAATACAGCAAAAAACAGACCTCTCAGTTTTTGAGAGGTCTATGCAGAGCCGGATGCTTCTTCTTTAATGGAAAGATCTTGACTTTTAATGGTCATCAAGTCGCTTTTTAAGTATTGGTCGCCCATTAAAAGCCTCATGGCTTGCGCTCTGATCGATTTTTCGATCACATTCCTGACAAAACGGCCATTGCTGAACTTAATGGGACTTGTCGTACTTTTCACTGTCATTAAGTAATCTTTTAATTTCCATTCCGCTTCTTGACTGAGCTGGTATTCTCTTTCAGCGATCATTCGTTTGGCAATCTCCATGAGCTGGGTCACAGAATAATCCGGAAAGTCTATGGAGATGGGAAATCTTGATTGGAGACCGGGATTTAATGAGAGAAAATGATCCATTTCCCGCGAATATCCGGCGAGAATTAAAATAAATTCATGCTGTTTGTCTTCCATATGCTTTACAAGTGTATCGATAGCTTCTTTCCCAAAGTCTTTTTCGCCGCCTCTTGCCAGCGAGTAGGCTTCGTCTATAAACAAAATGCCGCCTAATGACTTTTTGATTAAATCTCTCGTCTTTTGGGCGGTGTGGCCGATATATTCCCCGACCAGATCAGCCCGCTCCGCTTCTATGAGGTGGCCTTTTGACAGGACATTCATTTCAAAGAACAGCTTGCCGATCAGCCGTGCAACCGTCGTTTTTCCTGTTCCCGGATTTCCTTTAAACATCATGTGCAGCGCTTGCTTCCCCACCTTTAAACCTTGCTCCGCGCGTTTTTGGTTCACAAAAATCCAAGCGTATATTTCCTTGATGTTACGCTTCATTTCCTCCATTCCAACCAGTGCACTCATCTCTTTTTCTATTTCCTTCAAAATGCTGTGCTTCGCTTCGTTTTTTTGCAAAGCGGCCTGATACTCCGCTTCTGCCTCAGCATTTGTCAGCACTTGCTTCTGCCCGTTCAGAATAATGTTGATCTGTCCGTTGTTTTTATAAGTCACAGCACGCTCCAACATTTTCACCTCTCTGTTCTCTCTATATGATATTCAAGCGGATGCCTTTTGTGACAAACGCCTATCATGTGTCGAAACAATTGCTTTTTTCGGGAACGGTCAGGAATCTTGCGCTTTCCCGAGAAATACTTTATTTCTTATTGTATTCACGGACATGGGATGGACAAACCAAGAGATTTTATTTTTAACAATTTGTTTAGAACATTAGCATTGAATATGGTAATATTTCTTTGATATATCCACCTCTTACTTTATATCAGAAGCAACGATATGAAATATTCTTTCTATCACCTTGCTGGACACTTCGCTCAAAAAAAGCCCGCAGCGGAAAATACCGCCTAAGCCGTGTTCTTTGTTCGTAAGGCGTGCCACTTTCAGTTTCAACACCCAACCCGGGGCCAGAATACGAATCGATTAGTTGATTCGGTGTAGATCTAAGAGACCAACTTTTTCTTCTACTGATAATGATTCGTCGCTTTAATGAAATGCTTGCTCCTCGAAACACAAGCCTAAAACCAGACAGAATCAGTACAAGATACCCCGAATCCGCAATACCCAAAATAAATGACATATTCATATTTTTTAATCCAATGGGATCTGCTGTCACTTCATGTTGAATTGTGCGCTTTCCCGAGAAATAATTTCCGCATATGTAAAGGTTATTTCCTCATTTTTCAGACGGATGATAATCGTACAAGCAGAAGCCGTGTTTTTTCATATCCTGTAATGAGGTGATGAAGAATGGTTAAGATTTTTATTGATCCTGGCCATGGCGGGTCTGATCCAGGCGCAACAGGAAATGGCCTTCAAGAAAAAACGTTAACCCTGCAAATCGCTTTAGCGTTACGTACGATATTGACAAATGAGTATGAAGGGGTTTCTTTACTGCTAAGCCGGACAAGCGACCAATATGTCAGCTTAAGTGACCGGACAAATGCTGCAAATAACTGGGGAGCAGGTTACTTTTTATCCATTCACATTAATTCCGGGGGCGGCACAGGTTTTGAAAGCTATATATACCCGGGCGTGGGGGCACCGACAACGACTTATCAAACAGCGATTCACTCTAAAGTGATACAAGCTGTCGACTTTGCCGACCGCGGTAAAAAAACAGCAAACTTCCACGTCCTAAGGGAGTCGGCAATGCCTGCCCTATTGACCGAGAACGGATTCATTGATACCGTCGCTGATGCAAATAAGCTTAAAACAAGCAGCTTTATTCAAAGCTTAGCGAGAGGCCATGCAAACGGGCTGGAGCAAGCCTTCAACCTAAAAAAAACGTCCAGTTCAGGGTTATATAAGGTTCAAATCGGCGCATTTAAAGTCAAAGCGAATGCGGACTCACTTGCAAGCAGCGCCGAAGCTAAAGGTTTTGACACCATTGTCATCTTAAAGGATGGCTTATACAAAGTACAGATCGGCGCATTTACATCCAAAGACAATGCAGACGCTCTTGCTGCCAGAGCGGAGAATGCCGGCTTTGACGCTATTGTCATTCTAGAGTCTTAATCGAGACGCGGACAAGCGCCTCATAAAAAACCCGGCTCCTCCATCATGAGAAACCGGGTTTTTTTATTTAAGAATATCAACAACAAACTTTGACCATGTTTCCAGACGGTTATAGATATCGTCCTGTTTTAATTCAGAGACTTTCATCCATTTTCCTGCAATTTGTTCTTTCTCCTTCACTTCCACTTGAGCGCCAGGCTTCAACTGAAGCGCAGAAAGAATTCCAATATGCACCTTGCCGACACTGTTTTCATCATCATTGATCAATCCAAGTGTGACAATCGCCTGTTTATCTTTTTCATTTATTTGCAGTTCTTCCTCAAGCTCACGGTCCGTGTTCAGCTTTAAGACTTCAGCGAATGAGGCTGCTCCATCAATAGCATTCATATGGCCTCCAAAGCCGAGAGAAAGCTTATTGTGCAGACGTGATTCTCCGCCGCCAGCCAGCCGCTCGTAAAGAAAAACTTCATCTTCGCGCTTAATGACGACATAAGGAATTGGCTGCTTGAAACGCGGATCTTCCTCTGCATCTCCCCTTCTCATTTCACGATAGGCTGCTTCGATCTGGGCCATGATTTCTGCCACTCTGCTATCTTCACTGTTTACGCCCTGGAAGGTTAAGCTTTCGTTCTTAAACACGTTGTCGCGCGGGGCGACCAAAATCATTTCGTCCATTTTTCCCATGATTACTGCGTCCTCCTCGTCCTCCTCATTTGAACCTTTCAAGCCGAAAAGAGCAGATATTATATCTGCTCTTTTTCATCTTCAAAATAAAAGTCATCATCTTTGAGCGGCTCAACTGTCGCTTTTTTATAACCGTTCCCCTTCATAGAGAAGAAGTCATGTGATTTTGTTTTTGTATTTAAACCGTTTAAAACGATCGGATTAATATCTTCTTCTTCAAAGTATGGATCAAATCCTAGGTTCATCAGCGCTTTATTGGCATTATAGCGGATGAATTTCTTTACATCGTGTGAGAGTCCGACTTGATCGTACAGGTCCTCTGTATACTCAAGCTCATTTTCATATAACTCATTCAGAAGGTCGATCGCAAATTCGCGGAGCTCCGCTTTCTTCTCTTCTGTCTGCTTATTATAGATTTCCTGAGCAAGGAGGCCCACATAGACGCCGTGAATTGCTTCATCACGAAGGATCAGGTTGATGATTTCACCGCTTTGCATCAGTTTTCCTTGTCCGTAGAAATATAACGGATAATAGAAACCGCTGTAGAAGAGGAAGCTTTCAAGATAAACGGAAGCAACCATCGCCTTGAACAGTGAGATCTCGTCATCTTTTTGAATAGCTTTGTAAAGTCCGACGATGATTTGCGCTTTTTTCTGCAAATATTTGTTTTGTTTAACCCATTCGAATACTTCATTAATCGTTTCAGTCGGTGCCAGGGTCATGAAAATATTAGAGTATGACTTTGCATGGACAGCGTTCTCCATCATTGCCATAAAGTTCAGCACCGCTTTCCGCTGATGGCCGTCTACGTGTTCAGCCACGATCGGCATCCCCGTATTCCCCTGCTCTGTATCAAGAAGAGTAAGTCCGGCCAATACCTTCATATAAGTGTCCTGCTCGTTTTTTCCGAGATACTTCCATGTGAGGAGATCGCCGTTTAGAGCAATCTCTTCCGGAAGCCAGAACTGCTTCACGTTTTGGTTATAGAACATTTGGGTAAAATCGTCTTCATGCTTTGACCAGTTTGCTGCGTCATAAATTTTCGTCACTATAAACTCTCCTTTAATCAAACAACACAAGAAAGGCAGCTGTCTTGCCCAGTATCTTTCGTTCTTGCATAGTAAATGGTTTTAATTCCTCTGTGATGTGCATACAGATCGATTCGGTTTAAATCACGAGTCGTCATTGTGTCTTTTAAGAACAATGTGAAGCTGATTCCCTGATCAATGTGCTGCTGGATAGTCGCGATCATATCTACAACCTTGAACATGTCCATATCGTAAGCTTCTTTATAGAAGAACCAGTTATTAGATGCAAGCCCAGGCATTGGGTAGTACGTTTTTGAGTTGCCGTATGTTCTTTCTTCAATCCGTTCCATGATCGGCATGACGGACGCCGTGCTTGACTGAACGTATGAGATCGAGCCTGTCGGCGCAATGCATAATCTGTAGCTGTGATACATGCCGTGTTCAGCCACAAATGCTTTTAGCTGCTTCCAGTCCTCTGTCGTCGGGATGTGCATGCCTTCAAACAGGTTGGCGATTTTTTCGTATTTCGGTGAGAAATCAGTTGAAACGTACTTGTCAAAGTATTCACCTGTTGCATAGGTCGATCCTTCATACTGATCAAACGTTTCGCCCTTCTCTTTTGCGATTTCCGCAGAACGCTGGATGGAGTAGAAGTTCACCATCATAAAGAACGTGTTTGCAAAGTCACGCGCTTCCGGACTTTCATACGCAATACCGTTTTGCGCGAGGTAGCCGTGAAGGTTCATAGCGCCGAGGCCGATTGATTTCATCGCTTTGTTTGCCCGTCTTACAGCAGGCGCATTGCGGATATCAGTCGTTTCAGACACGTGTGTTAAGGAGTCTGTCGCAAGCTTAACTGTCTTTTCGATTGATTTGTGTTCCATGACGTTGAGAATGTTAAGCGAACCCAGGTTGCAGGAAATATCCAAACCGATTTCATCTTCTTCATCATAGTCTGTGTATGAAGAAACCTGAGATGCCTGCAGCACTTCAGAGCAAAGGTTAGAAAATTTCACCTTGGAAATATGGTTATTCGCATGCACTTTATTCACGTTATCTTGGAACATGATGTATGGATAGCCTGATTCAGAACGAAGCATCGCCAGTTTTTCAAGCAATTTCCGCGGGTTGATTTTTTCCTTTTTCACCCGAGGGTTGTCGACAAATTTGTCGTACATTTCGTTCATGTCCATTTCATCCATGTGCTGGCCGTACTCTTTATAAATCGTGTGCGGATAAAATACGTAAGCCGCTTTGTCTTCACGTGCAAGCTCAACGAACTTGTCCGGAATGACAACACCGATAGATAGCGTTTTGACGCGCACATCTTCATCGGCAGAAATCTTCTTCGTATCGAGAAAATCATTGATATCGCGGTGGAAAATGTTTAAGTACGCCGCGCCAGATCCTTGTCTTTGTCCCATTTGGTCAGCGTAACGGAACGCATTATCTAGAAGCTTCATGACGCCTACAACGCCTTTTGTGGCATTTTCAACATCTTTAATGGCCTCACCTTTCGCGCGAAGCTTGGACAGGTTGAGAGAAACCCCGCCGCCCAGTTTAGAAAGCTGCATGGAAATATCAATCGCTCTTGAAATATCGTTTAATGAATCATTGACTTCGAGCAAGAAGCAGCTCACCAGCTCACCGCGGCGTTTTCTGCCCGCGTTCAAAAATGTCGGTGTGCTCGGCTGATATTCCTGATTGATCATCAGATTCACATATTCTTTTGCTTTCTCAGTGTCGCCGTTTGCGAAGAACAGCGCGACAATTGAGATCCGGTCCTCATATCGCTCGAGGATTTTTTTCTTGTCATTCGTTTTCAAAGCATAGTCATTATAGAATTTAAACGCACTCATGAAGGAAGGAAAACGAAACTTCTTAGCGTAAGCTGTCTTAAACACTGCTTTAATGTCTTCAAAAGAATAAAGGCTTAAGAATTCCTCTTCGTAGTATTGGTTTTTAATCAAATAATCCAGCTTCTCTTTTAAGTCGTGAAAGAAAACTGTGTTTTGATTGATATAGTCTACAAAATAGCTATGTACAGCCTCTTTATCCTTATCAAACTGGAATTTTCCATCTTTTTGGATCATGATTTCGTTATTTAACTGGATCCATTTTGGCACTTGATTTTGTGACAACTCTTTCTACCTCCTGAGTAAACAATTCAACGTCTTTAGATGTGCCGCTGAGTTCAAATTTGTGCAAGATCGGCACCTGATATTGTCTTGAAATGGTATCGGCGCTTTTTGCAAAGTTATCGCCCCATACTTTATTGCCGCTCGCAGCGACTCCTAATAAAAGATGGGCGTATTTTTCGAGAAATGATTGTGTTGATGCCGGTACCTGGCCGAAGTTTGTCGTGTAGGTGACCAAAACAAACGGAGTGTCCATGTGGTCAATTTCGTCCACCTTGCGTATCTGCTGAAAGCCTGTTTTATTCACAAACCGCTGAACATTCCCTGTTTTTGAATCAAATATGATTTGTACCACGTTTTATCACGACCTATCAAAAAATATGAATCTCTCATCACTAACACTATATATAGTATACTACCCTCTAGCGAAAACACAATATATAGATTTGTTTTTATGAAAAATTCATATTTTGATCAAATCAGGCAGATGGGCAGACCCATTAGGGCCCAAAAAAGAGAGCAGAACGAGAGTGATCTCTCGTCCTACTCGGGGTGTCGTTTTTAAGCCGATGTATATCATAACATGAAAAAAAACTGCTTAGTAGTCTAGATTTTTTTTTCTTAAGCTATCACAGCATTTTTCGCTCTCTACTGTTTCTTCTATTTCAACATCCGCACCGATCTCTTCTAAAACCGCCTTTAAAGCGCTGATAATTGACGCTTCCCTGATTAATTCTTTTCCGTTCACAATGATGCTTGTTCCATATTCATAGCAAGAATCATCTTCGCAAATTTCTTCCCAATGATTCACGATCACTTTATGCTTCATTTTTTCACCCTCTGTTTGATCTGTGTCTGTATTTAGTTTAGCGGGTAGCATCCGCTTTGTAAATTCGGATGCTTGTGAATTTTATTCAAGCTCATCATCCGTGTCGTATTCTTTCTTCAGCTTTACCTCATTGCTGGACTCATTATACTCATAAATTTTAATATAGCCGTCCTCCATAACCCCAAAATGATTATGTTCGAGCGGAAACGAACTTGGCTGAGGCGTTACATCCTCAGAATTGCCGCTGTCTGTTTCAATGATGGTTTCATGGTTCCCGCACGCCCCAAACAGCAAAAATACGGCTATCCACACAAGCGCTATCCTGATTCGTCTCAGTTCTGCTTCACTTTCAAACAAGACCCACCACCCCCTGATACAGATTTTTACACGATATATATATTTAAGGCATATGTTGATCTCATAAAAAAAGACCGTGCCGAGGCACGGTCTTTTTATGATCTATTCGAGTTCAAGCTGGACGTTTTTTTGCGGCGCAAACGTTGAGATCGCATGTTTATATATAAGCTGCTGCTTACCTTCCGATTCCAGCAATACGGTAAAGTTATCAAAGCCTTTGACCTGGCCCCGCAATTGAAAGCCATTCAGCAAAAAAACAGTGACATACGTATTTTCTTTCCGGATTTGATTCAAAAACTGATCCTGAATATTAATCGGTTTCATGTTTCGTCCTCCTTGATTCTCTATATCATACAGTTTCGATTAAAGTTCGAGTTTTCCTGCTATATGTGTGAAAATTTCCTTTTTTTTCAGCTCCATATCAACAGGCGGTGTCATATCGAACCAGGAAACCTGCATTTTGTTGCGAAACCACGTCAGCTGGCGTTTAGCATACCGCCTTGAGTTCTGCTTGAGTTGATCGACGGCATCTGAAAGTGTCACAAAACCGTCAAAGTATGCATAAAGCTCTTTGTAGCCTATCGCCTGTATCGATTGACAGTCTCTCACGTTCATGTCGTAGAGGCGCTTCACTTCCGGAAGAAGACCTGCCTCCATCATCATATCAACCCGCTGATTAATTCTAGCGTAAAGCGTGTCTCGATCCATTGTCAGCCCGATTATCACTGCATTGTACAGGAGCTCTCGTTTTTGCTCCTTCAAATGCTGAGACATCGTTTTTCCGGACGTATGTAAAATCTCCAGGGCACGAATGACTCTTCTAGTATTATTTGGATGAATAGCGGCTGCTGCCTCAGGATCTGCCTCAGCAAGTTTGGCATGAAGAAAGTCAGCGCCTTCCCGCTCCGCAGCCATCTGCATGCTCTGTCGAAACGCGGGATCGTTCGCTTCTTCCGTAAATGTATAATCGTACAGCACAGATTGTATATAAAGCCCTGTGCCGCCGACAATCATCGGGAGCTTTCCTCTATTTGCAATCTCGCTGATTTTGTTTCTCACTAAGCCTTGGTAATCGGCGGTGGAGAAGGAATCTTGGGGATCTAAAATGTCAATCAAATGATGAGGCACTCCCTCCATCTCCTGTTCGGCGATTTTAGCTGTTCCAATATCCATCCCTTTATAAACCTGCATCGAATCTCCGCTGATAATTTCTGCGTGTAAGGACTTAGCTAACTGAATACTTAAATTGGTTTTCCCCACTGCCGTCGGTCCGACTAAAATGACAACGGGCTGCTTCGTATTATTCAATATGTATCACTCTCTTTTATAAATCTCCTCCCATTATAGCATTCATCATGTACAACCACCTATCCATTTTGCCCTTTTTTTGCCCCGGTAAACATCCCGCTACCAGCCGAGCGGCTCATTGCCGACGATTTCTCTCGTCTTTCCTTTCAGGGCATGGCGGTGCGTTTTTCTTCCGTCATCTCTCGGGTCGTACACAACGCCTCCGTACCGGATCTCAATCGGCTCATTATAGGCCAGATACGTCGTTTCTTCGATTTCATGATAATGCGTGCCGTCTGCCAGGGGTATCGCAGGGCCCGAGATTCCGTAATACCGATGGAAATGACCGTTTTCAAAAGACGTAATCCCAGTAAAGTAGTGTGTATGCTGATCGGTATTAGATCCATTAGCCGGCTGAGTAAATCCTTCAATGAGGTGATAATGTCCCTGTTCTCTTGTCGTTTTGACGTGGTATGCATGAGCGTGAGGCGGCGCTTTTGACCAGTCAGACGGATACAGGCCCAATGTGCTCACATCCCTTCTTTTTCATCAGACGCCCAATCAAATCTGGGTAGGCTGAATACACTGCATCATCTACAATTTATTACAGGGGGAAAGAAAAAATGAACGAGGTAGAACATTTCACTGCTGAAGATACAAGGATAATTGGAAGACCCTTTGGGTTTGGGAGACCGTTTGGAAGACCTGGATTTGGCTACGGGTTTGGATTTGGGCGTCCATTCGGATTTTACGGGGGACCTTTTTTCGGCGGCCTTGTCGGCGGGCTTGTAGGAAGCGCTTTATTTAATCCTTATTTTTATGGCGGATATCCCTTTTATCCGTATCCTCCATTCCCTTATTACTATTAAACACAACAGATCCCTTAAAAAAGGGGTCTTTTTTCTGTCACTGAAAATGAATCTCTTGACTCATACTTAGGCATACACTAATATTTTTCTAGCTGAGATTTTTATGATCTAAAACGATATTGAAGTGAGGAGAATTTACGATGTTGACAGGATACATATTCCTCACGATTGCCATATGCTCGGAATCGTTAGGAGCGGCCATGCTGAAAGTGTCTGACGGCTTCAAAAAGTGGAAGCCAAGCGCCTTGGTCGTGATTGGCTATTCCCTCGCTTTTTATATGCTGTCGCTCACCTTAAACCATATCCCCCTAAGCCTCTCATATGCGACGTGGAGCGGTGTGGGCACGGTGCTGACGTCAGTGATCGGAGTGAAATGGTTCAAGGAAGAACTGAACGTGAAAGGACTGATCGGAATCCTTTTATTAATTTCAGGGGTTGTATTACTTAACTGGCAATAAGGAGTGAGGATGATGAAAGGATTTCTTTATTTAGGTCTTGCCATTGTATTCGAGGTGTTCGGCAGCACGATGCTGAAGCTTTCAGAGGGATTTACACAAGCCTGGCCCATTATCGGGGTTATTGCCGGGTTTCTATCGGCTTTTACCTTTCTAAGTTTTTCTCTGAAGACCGTTGACTTATCAAGCGCGTATGCGACATGGTCAGGCGTTGGAACAGCGCTCACAGCCATTGTCGGGTTTTTGTTTTTTGGCGAAACCATCAGTTTAAAAGGAGTATTCGGCCTTACACTTGTCATCGCAGGCGTCGTCGTATTAAATCAGTCGAAAGCTCCTGCTAAAGAAAAAAAACAGACGGCCTGTGAGTGACCGTCTGTTTTTTTATTCACCAGCCCTCTTTACAGAAGCTTCAAGGTGCAGCTCGACATTTCCTTGAACTGCGCGTGAAATCATGCATGACGACTCCGCCTTTTCACAAAGCTTGTGCGCCAATGTAACGTCTTCTTGTGAAGCATCACGTTTGAGCACGACGTAAGGACGGTGAATGATCTTTTTGTATGTAAAGACTCCTTTTGTGACGTCGACAATACCTTCTGACTCCATCTGCAAGTCTTCTTTTTCCAGCCCGCTTCTTTCCATCATCGCAGCCAGTGTAATAATATAACAAGTCGCTGCCGCTCCGAGAAGCATTTCATCTGGGTTGGTCCCCTCTCCCGGTCCGTCCATTTCTTTAGGAATCGAAATAGATGTGATGAGGTTTCCGCTTTCAATCGTACCGACGTCATTGCGGTTACCCGGCCAGTTCGCTTTTAAGTAAAAATGATGATCCGCCATCGTATGTTTTCCCTCCTTTTTTGACCTTATTTCAGTCTACTGATCTTTGCTTCTTTTGTCTTCTGATCTGCTTGTTACGAATACTCTTTTTCAAGGACACTTTTGATCGCACGGACATAAGCATAAAATTCACTGTTCTTTGTATATTTTCTATTCTTATAATAAAAATCATCGAAAAATGCTTCTCTCTGCTCGCGGCTGATTTCCAGCTGGATACTCAGCCCCGTTTCCCCTTGGTTGTTAATGTTTTCGGCGTTCAATCCAGCAAGACCGCTTTTAGATGACGCTAGCTCAGCGGAAAACCCCCTTCTCTTGAGGGCTTTTACGATCATTTTCGCCCGCTTTCGATCTGTGCCACCAACAAGTGTATTCTTGTTCTCCCCTTTATATCCGTGGAAAGCCACCACATATTGATGCTCTTTGATCTTTTTTTCAGCTAATGGCTCATCAAAGTTGGTGCTTGTAATGTGCAGCGTTTGGTTATCGTGTGACTTCAGCCCTTCAAACAGGTATGTAGAGTATTCATTATTGAAATACCGCACAAGCTCGCTTACTCCGCCTTCAATTCTTCCGCCGTGCGGAGACATAATTAACACTTTGCTTCCTTTTTTCTCATTATAGGAAATATCATAATCGGCTGGGCTCTCATTTTCTGCCAAGCTGCTGAAATTTGAATATGTATCTGGCTGATTAGATGGTTCAGGTTCTAATGAGTAATGAACATATCTCAGAAATAAGACAATGGCTAAGACTAATATGACATTTAGTATAAATCTTCTCATGTTTAACTCCTTTCATAAGAATGGCACAGTTCATTATATGAGGTTTAGCCAATAGGTTTTATCTTACCATTGTATACGCTAGATCATCAGTGAAAAAGTTCCCGGTTTCAAAAAATCAATTGATTGTCACGGTTAATAGCGGTTCATTTCAAATATGAGTGAAAAAAGATTGAGAGGAAAGACAAAAAAGGTAGGAACAACCTCACTTGGTAATTAAATGTATAGAGGTTTAAGGAGGATTTTGCCAATTAACAGACCGCCCGGTATGCTGAGACGGACAGCCTGTTAACGGCCTGCAAAATAGATGTTTTGCTTATTTGTTCTCACAAAATCACAGGAGAGGATAGAGTCTAACAAAAACGTTCTAATCTGTTGTTTCGAAAAACAAAAAGCTTTGATTTGCGTTTTGCTTTTGTGTCTTACAATAATCGTTCTTTTACTGATCGTTCCGTCTTTCTTCATATATATTATGCTGATTGGCATTTGGCTTTCCAAAGACCGATGTAAGAAGAAATTCATACAGCTGCGCTCCCCTTGCGTTTCATATGACAACATTATAATACGAACAAGCGTTCCTTTTCAATCCCCAATGATTGCCACGACGTATGAACCTTTCGTATCTGATTCGAAAGGTTCATAAAAACCAACTCTTGTCAGCTTCTTATAAAGGACAAACAAACTTACCAAAGCTAGCATCTGTTCATAGAGTATACAGAGAACCTTATAATAGGAGGAAAATACATGTTTGGGTACTCTATGGTACAAATGGTGAGAGCAAATGCTCATAAGCTAGATTGGCCGTTACGCGAAAGCGTCTTGCAGCTTTACAAGCCCTTCAAATGGACTCCTTGCTTCTTGCATCAGTTTTTCGAAACCAAATTGAAAAACAGAAAAAAAATGTCGGTCATTATTGAATTTGAGGAAGGCTGTCACGAGACCGGCTTCCAAATGGCTGGAGAGGTGCTGCAAAAAGAAAAACGCAGCAAGCTAAAAAGCCGTTTTAACAAAATCAATTGCTGCAGCGCCGAGGTGACCCCTTCAGCGTTACATTCGCTTCTTTCTGAATGCAGTGATATCCGAAAAGTGTATTTAAACCGCGAAGTCAAAGCGCTACTGGACACTGCAACCGAAGCAAGCCATGCGAAGGAAGTTGTCAGAAATGGGCAGACCCTGACAGGAAAAGGCGTGACCGTCGCTGTTGTCGATACAGGAATCTACCCGCATCCTGATTTAGAAGGCAGGATTGTCGGCTTTGCGGACATGGTCAATCAGAAAACAGAGCCGTATGATGATAATGGCCATGGCACACACTGTGCAGGTGATGTCGCAAGCAGCGGGGCATCCTCTTCCGGCCAATACCGCGGGCCTGCACCGGAAGCCAATCTAATCGGTGTGAAGGTTTTAAACAAGCAAGGTTCAGGAACGTTAGCAGATATTATTGAAGGTGTAGAGTGGTGTATTCAATACAATGAGGACAACCCGAATGAACCAATTGATATTATCAGCATGTCACTCGGAGGCGATGCGCTTCGATATGATAATGAACAGGAAGACCCATTAGTCAGAGCTGTTGAAGAAGCGTGGAACGCGGGGATTGTCGTCTGTGTCGCTGCCGGAAACTCAGGGCCTGATCCACAAACCATTGCAAGCCCGGGCGTGAGCGAAAAGGTGATTACAGTAGGTGCCCTTGACGATAACAATACCGCAAGCAGCGATGATGATACGGTCGCTTCCTTCTCAAGCCGCGGGCCGACAGTATACGGAAAAGAAAAGCCCGATATTTTAGCGCCGGGTGTTAATATTATTTCCCTTCGCTCTCCGAATTCTTATATTGATAAGCTTCAAAAATCAAGCCGTGTAGGATCTCAGTACTTTACAATGTCAGGAACATCGATGGCAACACCGATCTGTGCAGGAATTGCGGCTTTAATCCTTCAGCAAAATCCTGACCTTACACCTGATGAAGTGAAAGAGCTCTTGAAAAATGGCACAGATAAATGGAAAGATGAAGATCCAAATGTTTACGGAGCGGGCGCTGTAAACGCAGAAAATTCCGTTCCCGGCCAATAGACAGCACCATAAAAGCCGGCAATTCTCGCTCAGCAGACTTGCCGGTTTTGTGTTTTGAATTTTCATAATCATGAGATAAAATAAGAGAAAATAGGTGAAGGAAGTGGGAAAAATGCCATATTATATCTGCAACACATGCGGTGTACAACATGCGCAAACTGTAAATCCACCTAGCTCATGCCTGATTTGCGACGAAGAAAGGCAGTATATTCATCCGGATGGACAGTCATGGACAACCCTTGAAGACCTGCGTGAGAAAGCAAACCTTCAAAACACCCTCAAAAAGGAAGAAGAACATCTTTATAGCATCAAAACTGAACCAGAGTTTGCGATCGGACAGACAGCATTTCTTATCCGGCATGAGGGCTTCAACGTGCTATGGGATTGTATTTCATACCTTGACCATCAGGTGAAACTCTCAAGATAAAGCCGGGACTGGACCTCTACCGTCTGGGCGGACATTTTAAAGGCGGGGCAGTTCTCTATTGGAGCAAGGGCAACGAAGGAAAAGGCTGTCTTTTGACGGGAGATATTATTACGGTTGCGGCGGATCAGAACTGGGTCAGCTTTATGTACAGCTATCCAAATCTCATTCCCCTTCCCGCTTCCAAAGTTGAAGAAATAGCAGCCAAAGTGAAACCGCTTCAATTCAACCGGCTTTATAATGCTTTTTCTAAAGTTGTCAGAGAAAACGCCGGTGAAGCAGTCCAGCGTTCCGCTGAACGTTATATCAAGGCTCTGAACAGCGAATTGTTTCATACATAAAGGGTGAAGCGCTCTCTCCCGTGTAAAACATGAAGCAATTGGGAATAGTATCGTGTAGATCAAAAGGAGGGAATATTGATGGCAAACACGAATACACAGCTTTCTCAATGGCTTGAATCCAAAGTCGGCCAGACCCTTGATATTAGAAAAGGTGAATTGACCCACGATGAAGAGGTTTCAGATTTGGATCAGATTGTTCTTCACCTACAAAAAGTGGGTATACGCAGCACGAATCATCCTGATGACTATGTGGCCAAAGAAGAACTTGTTTTAGAAGGCGCAGGAACAACTTATACTGAGGATGGGAACGTACCGCTTCCGCAAAATGCCTATGAGATTCCTTTATTAGGTGATATTCATATTCACCAGGAAAACGAAGGGTTGAAGGTTGTAACGGACCGGGCAGTATATACAATTGATGTCCAGCACAGCTGACAGTCACTTTACGTAAATAAGATTACTTAGCGCCTTTGAGCTTTTTATTCAAAGGCGCTGCTTCAAAGAACATTTACAATATAGGCCCTTTAGAATGTATCGTGTTTTGACATTCTAAACTTTCCACACAAAATGATTCTACATGTTGCATTATGACACGTTTGATCCGGTCTTTATTCACTCGTACAGGGTCAAGCAGCGCATGTAAAGCCAAGCCGTCAATAAGGGCGTAAAGTCTCTCAGCTTCAATGTCTTTATCAACATTCTGCTTCAGTAAATTGAATTCATCTAAATAGTCAACCAGATTCCGCATTCCGCTGTAAATCCCATCATGATTCGGATCAAACATATCCTTCTTATGTCGGGCGTAAACCGTAAAAGCAAACCACACCTCCATCTCTCTAATGGTTTCTTCATTTGTTGGCACAATTTCAAGCAAAATCTGCAGCACTTTTTCCTTAGGGGGCAAATCCCTCACTGTAATGTCCTCAATACGGGCCATCACCTTTTCTTGAACAAGTTTCATAGCAAAAACAAGCAGCTCATCCTGAGTAGAAAAATAATGGCGCAGCGCCCCTAAAGACAATCCTGCTTCCTTTGCAATGTTTCTGGCTGATGCCCCCTCCATCCCCCGTTCTAAAATCACGCGCCACGTCGCTTCTGCAATTTGTTTTCTTCTTTTCTCATGGTCAATTTGTTTTGGCATAGCTTTATTGTAACAAGAAAAAAATGAGAGAGCAATTTTTATAATACAGTTGTGTTATAAAAATGAAGATGGTAAAATGTTGTTTAAATAATACAACTGTATTGAAAAGAGGGGAATAGATTGAACGGTATCGCATGGATGATTGTCTTCTGTGAAATTGCGTTTTGGGTCGTGATTGTTTTAGGGCTTGCTGTACGCTACCTATTCAAACAACGTACATTAGGATTGTTATTCTTGACCTTAACCCCAGTTATCGATTTAATCTTATTAGCAGCAACTGCTGTGGACCTTTACCGCGGAGCCTCAGCGACTGCTGCCCATGGTATTGCGGCTGTTTACATTGGTATATCGATCGCTTATGGAAAGCAAATGATTCAATGGGCGGATGAAAGATTTCAATATTATGTGACAAAACAAGGAGCCAAACCGCTGAAGCGTTATGGAATGGATTATGCCAAGCACTATGCAAAAAGCTGGATAAGACACGTGCTGGCCTACCTTATTGGTGCGGGATTGTTAGCAGGAATGATCTACTTCATCAATGATTCTGCCCGAACCGAGGCATTAAGCGGCATTCTTAAAACATGGACAGTCATTTTAGGTATTGATTTTCTCTTTACCGCCAGCTATTTTATCTGGCCGAAAAAAGAAAAAGCCTCAGAGAATCTCAGGAGTTAATATGAAAAAGAAAGTCCTTTTCGCTAGAAAAGGGCTTTTTAAGTTTTTGTCAAAATATGTTATACTGTTTTCCGGTGATTTAATGGGATCTCGACTCTTACTGTTTTCATTAAAATAGCTTAGGAGATTCATATTACAATGGGTAAGTAAGCATGTGAAGGGAGCGTCGTGCTTGAGCCAAAAACAACAGAACGAGAAGTTTAAAGAGATAAAGCTGAGCTCGAAATTATTCGAACTTGTATCCATCATTCTTATCGTTGTCATTGCACTAGCGGTGATCTTCGGCTGCTATTTCTTCGGAATGAAAGGGTTATTCTCTATACTGGGCATCACATACGATTCCAATCAAACATTAGTTTTATTTATTTTAGTCTGTTTTGCTGCAGGCTTGATCATAGACCCACTCACAATGATTGTCTCTATAATTCTGGCAAAATCACTTTCATTGGAAAAGACTGCACTTTTTGCTTTTATCCTGTACTTTATCAGCAATTTCATAACGATTTGTTTTGCGGATTACTTTATGCAGTCTCTATATATTCCAGATGTCTTGCTTTTTGTGATATCAGCATTGATGGCTTTCATTGAACTTGCATTTGATGACCAGCCTAATAGGAGAGCAGCTTAAAATTGCAGCCTATGATTATGTAAGCTTTTTTGCATTTATATCATTGTCATCGTCTAATTTGGCCGAGTTTGACATTACTAGTTATAAAGCGAAAAAAACCTTCTATAATCAAAAATAAAACTCCCTGTTCACTCGAACAGGAAGCAAAACACAATGATTTAATAATTTAAATTCTGCATTCTAAAATTATTCTTACATTCGGATCATCAAGTTCATCTAAAAAGATAATTACCTTTGGACCACCTGCCATGTTTCCACCCCCCTATCCAAAATATACATCAATTCCATTTACCTGTAAATGACAATTTTGTTATACAGAGGGATATTCTTTATGACTCCAAATCAGTACAAAAAAGCATTGAACCATTCAAAAAATGGATCAATGCTTAATTATCATCTTACTCCCCCGCTACATCACGCGTTTGAACATCTTTTCCATCTCATAAGTGGAGTGGTGAATGATGATCGGACGGCCGTGCGGGCATGTAAATGGGTCTGATGTGCTTCGGAGGTCGTCCAAAAGCGCTTTGATTTCGTCATTTCTGAGGTGGCGGTTTGCTTTGATGGAGCCCTTGCAGCTCATCATAATCGCCGCTTCCTCGCGCAGTTTTTTAATATCAATATGTTTGGAGTCGAGCACCTGCTGAATGATTTCTTCTATCAGCTCGGCTTCTTCTCCCTTTGGAAACCAGGCTGGGTGGCAGCGGACGATGTAGCTGTTGGAGCCGAAGGACTCTAAAAAGACTCCGACGCTTTCGAGCTCTTGTTTGTGCTGTTCAATAATCAGCGCCTCGTTCGTAGAATAGTGGAACGTCAGCGGCACGATCATATCCTGCACCTCAGGCTCAACCTCTCCTACCTTTTCGCGGAAATATTCGTACTTAATACGCTCTTGCGCAGCATGCTGGTCAATAATATATAAGCCGTTTTCATTTTGTGCCAGTATATAAGTCCCATGCATCTGTCCGATCGGGTACATAATCGGAACGCGCTCAGATGTTGGCTCCGGCTGTTGCTCATGGTATTCTTCCTGCTCAAATGTTTCAGGCTGTTCTTCTGATACATCAGGCACCTTATTGCTTTGTTCCCGTTCAACGATAGGAGGCGCTGCAAATTGAAGAGGAGGCAATTCTTCCTCCACATCAATTGATTCTTTTACCACTGAACTAAGCTTCATTGGTGAATAAGATGTCGCAACCGTTTTTTCCGGAACTTTTTCTTCAGCAGGCTTTTCATCAAAGGTCATAAACTGCTGCTCATTTTTGAGGGCAGGTGCTGATTTTTTCGGGAGCTGGGCACTTGGAATCAGCTGCTGCTGTTTAAATACATCTTTAATTCCATCACGAATTAAGTCATGAAGCTCTGTTTCCTTGCTGAGACGGACCTCAAGCTTTGACGGATGCACGTTGACATCGACTAAAATCGGGTCCATCGTAATTTCAATATAAGTAATTGGATGGCGCCCGATCGGCAGAAGCGTATGATATCCTTCATGAACCGCTTTAACGAGCGGAAAATTTTTAATGTAACGGCCATTGACCACAGACGACATATAGTTTCTCGATGCCCGTGTAATCTCTGGCAGGGCGATATATCCCTTTACTTCAAAATCCAAAGAACTCACATGAAGCGGAAGCATTTTTTTGGCGACAGCCGTGCCGTAAATCGCTGCCAGCACATGGCGAACATCACCGTTTCCGTTCGTTTGAAGCAGGTTTTTCCCATGATGGCGCAGGCGGATGGAAACTTCCGGATGAGCCAGCGCAATCCGGTTGACTACATCCGTAATGTTCCCAAGCTCTGTGTGAACGGTTTTCATATACTTCAAGCGGGCAGGTGTATTAAAAAACAGATTGGACACGACAATTTCAGTTCCCTTTCTGCTTGACGAACGTGATTCGGAAATGATGTTTCCTCCTTGGAGGACGAGCTTCGTCCCTGCTCCTTCACCGGTGCTTGTCGTAATCTCAAGATGAGAGACGGACGCAATACTCGGCAGTGCTTCTCCCCTAAAACCAAGTGTTCTCACCCTGAACAAATCATTTTCATCTTTTATTTTACTCGTGGCGTGGCGGCGGAAAGCACGCTTGCAATCTTCATTTTCCATTCCTTCGCCGTTATCTAATACCCGAATGGATGCAAGCCCTGCTTCCTCAATATCGATTTCAATGACTGTGCTGCCAGCGTCAATCGCATTTTCCACCAATTCTTTAACGACTGAGGCGGGGCGCTCCACAACCTCGCCGGCAGCAATTTTATTTGAAAGCTCATCTGACAGCTGGATGACTTTTGCCACATTCATCACCCCGTTTTAATGTAATTTCTTTTGCAGCTTGTACATTTCATTCATCGCTTCAAGCGGTGTCATATCCAATATATTAAGTGATTTGAATGCATCGAGCACTTGCTTTTCTTTTTTGGAAAGCTTCGGTGCTTCAGCCGGCTTTTCCGCTTCCTCAAAAAAGGACAGCTGGGCCGGCTCTTCTTTGACCTGAGGCTTCTGCACCGGCACTTCCGGTTTGTTTCCTGAATGCTCAAGCTCTTTTAAAATATCTTGAGCGCGCGAAATGAGATCTTCCGGAAGCTCGGCAAGCTGGGCTACATGGATACCGTAGCTTTTGTCAGCAGCCCCTTCTTTAATTTGATGAAGAAAGACAACCGTTCCATTATATTCCTCAGCCCGAACATGAACGTTTTTCAGCTGCGGCAGCTTGTCCTCAAGAACGGTCAGCTCATGATAGTGCGTGCTGAACAGCGTCTTGGCGCCGATATGATCGTGAACGTATTCGATAATCGCCTGTGCCAGCGCCATACCGTCATAAGTGGACGTTCCCCGGCCGATTTCATCAAACAGAATAAGGCTGTTTTTCGTCGCATTGACAATCGCATTTTTGGCTTCTAGCATTTCCACCATAAATGTACTTTGGCCGGAAATCAAATCATCTGCAGCGCCAATTCGCGTGAAAATTTGATCAAAAATCGGAAGCACCGCTTTCTTCGCGGGTACAAAGCAGCCGATTTGCGCCATGATGGAAATGAGCGCGATTTGTCTCATATATGTGCTTTTCCCTGACATGTTCGGACCGGTAATGAGAAGCATTTGTCTGTTATCGCCCATCATACAATTGTTAGGGACATATTCCTGGCTGTCCATGACTTTTTCAACGACTGGGTGTCTGCCTTCAATCACTTCAACTTCATCTTTAGAGAACTCAGGTTTCGTATAGTGGCGATTTTCACTGATTGTCGCAAAGCATTGCAGAGCATCAAGCTCGCTCATCTGTTTGGCAAGCTGCTGCAGACGCGGAATGTACAGTTTTACTTTCTCACGCAGCTCAGTGAACAGCTCGTATTCCAGCTCGCAGATGTTATTTTCCGCTTCTAAAATAAGCGCTTCTTTTTCCTTTAATTCAGGTGTAATGTAGCGCTCTGCATTTGTTAACGTCTGCTTTCGCTCATAGCGACCTTCCTCAAGCAAATGCAAATTCGCTTTTGTCACTTCAATATAATAACCGAAAACTTTATTGAAGCCGACCTTTAAAGAGCGAATACCTGTGTATTCCCGCTCCTGCTGTTCCAGGCGGGCAATCCAGTCCTTTCCGTTTCTGCTTGCCTCACGGTATTCATCAAGCTTTTGATTGTATCCGTCTTTAATCAGGTTCCCTTCTTTTAACGATAAAGGAGGGTTTTCGTACAGCGCTTCTTCCAGCAATTCAAGCACATCTCCGCAAGGATCAATGCGCTCCGCACGTTCCTTGGCCTTGTCATGGGCCAGTGACGCAACCAGCTGTTTAATGCCGGGCACTTGTTTTAACGATTCCTTCAGCTGAATTAAATCCCGTGCATTGACATTTCCGAATGCAACACGTCCTGCAAGGCGTTCCAAGTCATATACTTCTTTTAAACGTTCACGCAAATCTTCCCGTTCAAAGAAATGGGACATCAGTGTTTCCACCATTTCTTGGCGCTCTTCTATTTGATTGACTCTGATAAGCGGCCGGTCAATCCACTGTTTAAGCAACCGGCCTCCCATTGCAGTTTTCGTTTCATCCAGCAGCCACAAAAGGGAGCCTTTTTTATTTTTCGAACGGATCGTTTCAGTCAGCTCCAGATTTCGCTTTGAGTACAAGTCAATTTTCATCGCTTCCTCAAGCTCATACACCTGCACGGGCTGAAGATGATCAAGGCTGCGCTTTTGGGTCCTTTTCAGGTACGTATATAGGCGCAAAAATGTTTTTGTTATATCCTCATTATTTAAGTGCTCAATGATCGTTACGTGTTCGTTTGTTTCTCCGTCTTCAATTGAGATCGTTGCACCGCACCGCTCTTTCAGCAGTGCGACCGTATCGGCATCCATACTTCCGGAAACCACGATTTCCCGTGCGCCGACTGAATAAATTTCTGATATGACGTCTTCAATCCGTTCAATCAAGACAGCCAAATTTTCTCCCGTTGTTAAATCAGACAGCGCCAGCCCAAACCCGTTCGAACAGGCGGAAACAGAGGCGATAAAGTTGTTTTCTGATTCATGGATGCCTTTGCCGTCCATTACAGTTCCGGGCGTAATAAGCTGGACCACTTCCCGTTTCACAACGCCCTTTGCAGATTTCGGATCTTCGGTCTGTTCACAGATCGCGACTTTGTACCCTTTTTTAATAAGCTGCTCAATATACGCAGAAGCAGAATGATACGGCACACCGCACATCGGTATTTTTTCAGCCGCGCCGCCGTCTCTGCTCGTTAATGTAATTTCCAGCTCTTGTGACGCTTTTTTGGCGTCCTCAAAAAACATTTCGTAAAAATCACCAAGGCGAAAAAATAAAAAGGCATCTTGGTGCTCTGCCTTTATTTTTAAATATTGCTGTATCATAGGCGTATAACCGGCCATTGTTTAATCCCTCACTATGTATCAACGTTTCTATTTTCCAGCCTTCATTATAACATAAACAAAAAGTGTTAAAAGAATGATATATCAATATAAAAAAGAGACTTGGGGGTACTGTCTCCCCTAGTCCCTTGTTTATTCTTCAGGATCTCCCACTAAAAACTCAGGATTGATGTCTTCCAGCTCTTCATCAAGCTCATCTTCCCAATCTTCTTCGTCATCCTCTTCCCAGTCTGGATTAACCTCAACAACAACCTTTGTTTCTCCTACCACTTCCGCCAAAAACTCCCTTTCTGCCTGAACAACAATTTTATTTCCATTCGGTGAAATGGTCACTTCAAGACAGTTAGGCTGCTGAAGGACTTTCGCAATCACTTCATGCTCATCATCTAAGTAATTGTTGTCTCTGTATCTGAGTTTAATGACATCTACGTATTTCACCCGCTCTGTGACAACCTCTGTTTTTGTGTTGTCCGCGTAAGAGTACCATACGTTTATATCATAATACCCTTCAATTTCTACTGTTTTCCCGATTTTTTCAGCGTCATACTTGTGGTTGATAATCCAACCACCCAAAATGCTGCTCGGTTTTTTCTCAGGGGAGATGGTATTGGTGCATTGGGTGAATTTTCTGCCTTTCGCTACTACCGCCTTCGTAATAATTTCCCTGTATTCAGACATTCCGGCATGCCTCCTTGTTCTTCTTCGTGTTATCTTATGCTGGGCATTTGTCTAGTGTGCATTTTTATAAATAAAATATAAAAATACAAAGTTTCTGTTCCATTGTATGCAGGCGCGCCTAGAAACTTTACTTATAAGTGCGATAAAGTTTCTTCGCGGGCGAGATCAGAAAAGCACACCGAACATTTAGTACATAGTTTTTTTAGTTCAATTATATTCAGCATGAATATAAAAAAACACGGGCCTGAAAGGCACCGTGTTTAGAGAGAACAGCTGTTATTTGAATGCTTCACCTTCGAACCGGTTTCCCCTTTTAGAAGGTCGCCTCCGGTTGATGTGATGATTTCATTTGTGACTTGGTTGGAAATGGTGTGTGCAACGAGCTGCAGAAGGTCATTTACCTCCATCTGCGAATCTCTGAATTCCTGTATGACAGGAATCTCTTCAAGCTCTTCTTGCAGCGCGTCAATTTTTGCTTCTACTTGCTTGAGCGCTTCATGCTTTTCGTAATGCTTCAGATTGACAGCCTGCTTTTGCAAGGCTTTGATCTGATTAATGATTGCAGACACTTTGTCATTCTCATTGATTTGTGCTTCAGCCCGTTTGAAAAAATCAACCTCCTCTGTTTCAGAGATCATTTTTGCAAGGTTTCGCGCCTGCTGCACAATGTCTTTTTTTGAGTAGAGCGTCATCTTATTTCACCTCGATTGCTTCTCCTACCATTTCTCCGTCAAGCGACCATGTTTTCGCTTGCTGGATTTTCACGCGGACGATTTTGCCGATTGCTTCCTTCGGTCCTTTGAAATTGACAAGTTTACTTTTTTCAGTGTAGCCGGCAAGAATATCAGGATTATTTTTGCTTTCACCCTCAACTAATACTTCGACAACCTTGCCTTCGTATTCCTTCATTTTTTTAGCAGAAATTTCATTCACCAGTGCGTTCAGACGCTGCAGACGTTCTTTTTTCACACGCATTGGTACATTATCTTTCATTTTGGCAGCCGGAGTGCCTTCACGCGGAGAGTAGATGAACGTATAGGCGCTGTCAAACTCCACTTCACGGTATAGAGAAAGCGTTTCTTCAAACTGTTCGTCCGTTTCGTTCGGGAATCCGACGATAATGTCTGTTGTCAGAGATGCGTTCGGCATTGCTGCCTTAATTTTTCGCACGAGTTCCATGTAACGCTCTCTGTCATATTTACGGGCCATCAGCTTCAGAACCTCTGAGCTTCCTGATTGAACCGGCAGATGAATGTGATCAAGCAGGTTGCCGCCTTTTGCGAGCACTTCAATGAGGCGGTCGTCGAAATCACGCGGATGACTCGTTGTAAAACGGATTCTCGGAATATCGATTTTTCTCAGTTCATCCATCAAATCACCGAGGCCGTATGTCATATCTTCAAAGTCTTTTCCGTACGCGTTTACGTTTTGGCCTAATAAAGTAATTTCCTTATAGCCTTCGCTTGCAAGCCTTCTCACTTCCTGAATGATCTCTTCAGGGCGTCGGCTTCTTTCTTTTCCGCGTGTGTAAGGCACGATGCAATACGTACAGAATTTGTCACAGCCGTACATGATATTGACCCAGCCCTTAATTTTTCCGTTCCGGACTTTCGGAAGGTTTTCAATAACGTCCCCCTCCTTGGACCAAACTTCTACGACCATTTCTTTTGAAAGGTATGCTTCTGACAAAAGCTCCGGCAGGCGGTGGATGTTATGCGTTCCGAAAATCATATCGACAAACGGATGTTTTTTCAAAATCCGGTTCACAACTGATTCCTCTTGGGACATACAGCCGCACACCCCTAAAATCAGGTCGGGATTGTTTTTTTTCAGCGCTTTTAAGTGCCCCAGCTCACCAAATACCTTGTTCTCGGCATTCTCACGGATCGCGCATGTGTTTAATAAAATGACATTGGCATCGTCAACAGAGTTCGTCGCTTCGTAACCGAGCGCCATAAAGATCCCTGCCATAACCTCTGTATCGTGTTCATTCATTTGGCAGCCGTACGTACGGATATAGAACTTTCTTCCGTCTCCCAGCCCCTTAAACTCTTCAGAAATTTTAAAGTCATTATGATAAGTAACGGCTTCCTTGCCTCGTTTTTTCGCATCTTTTAAGGAAGGCGGAATGTAAACAGCTTCAAAGTACTTGCTGTAATCCTTCTCGGATTTTTTGTCCGATGGATTAACTTGTCCGCTCTCTAATTTTTGTTTTTCATTCATGTCATGATTTCTCCTTTCAAACCAAACTTCCACCCTCCAGTATAAAGGTTCTTGAAGCTCTGCACAACTGGCAACCTATCATTGTACACTCATTGAGAATAATAATCAATAAGGAATCAAAAGAGGAAGAGCATTCTCTCTTCCTCTTACAATAGCTGGAGCTCTTTAGCCGTCTTTTTGATGGCGTCAAGCGCCTCATTCAATTCTTCTTTGGTATGCTCAGCAGTTATAATCGTGCGAATTCTGGCTTTTCCTTTTGCTACAGTCGGGAAAACGATGCTTTGGGCAAAAACGCCGCGTGAAAGGAGCTGATCAGAAAATTGCTTTGCAACGCCTTCATCACCTATTAAAATCGGAAGAATCGGTGTTTCACTCTGCGTGAGAGTCAGACCCATTTTCACAATCATTGATTTAAAATAGGACGTATTTTCCCACAAGCGCTCCATATGCTCTGGCTCTTCCAGCAAGACATCAATTGCTTCCATACAAGCTGCAGTGACAGCCGGCGGATGGGACGTGCTGAATAAAAACGGACGGCCTTTATGGCGCAAATAATCGATCAGCACCTTTGAACCGGCAGCATAGCCGCCGAGCACTCCGATTGCCTTGCTTAGCGTTCCTACTTGAATATGGACTCTGCCGTCCAGACCGAAGTGATTCACTGTTCCCCTGCCGTTTTCGCCAAGCACTCCTGATGCATGGGCATCATCTACCATCACAAATGCGTCATATTTCTCAGCGAGCTCTACAATATCAGGCAAAGGGGCTATGTTGCCATCCATGGAAAATACACCGTCTGTCACAATCAGACGCATCCGATAATTCATTGATTTTCTCAGCACCCTCTCTAAATCACTCATATCGACGTGCTGATACACCTTTTTATCTGCCTTTGTCAGTCTGATTCCGTCAATAATAGAGGCATGATTCAACTCATCTGAGATGACAATATCTTCGTTTGAGAGAATACTTGAAAGTACGCCTTGGTTTGTTGTGAAGCCTGATTGGAATACAAGTGCCGCCTCTGTTTTTTTAAAGGCCGCCAGCTTTTTCTCAAGCTCTTGATGCATTGTAAATGTGCCGGCAATCGTTCTCACTGATCCAGTGCCGGCTCCAAATTGCTGAACAGCCTCCTGCGCGGCTTTGATGAGTCTTGGGTGTGAAGTAAATCCGAGGTAATTATTAGAAGAAAGCTGAATGGCGTTTTTATGATTCACAGTAACAGATGGGCCCTGCATTGATTCAAGCTGTTTTATATCCTGCCAAGTATGGTTTTCTTTCATTCTATCAAGCTCTGCTTTTAAAAACTCAAATTCCTTCGTCATGTTTATCCCCCTTTTATGGAATTAAAATTACTTTTCCGCATTGGCCGCTTCTCATCAGTTCGAATCCTTTCTCAAACTCCTCTAACGGAAACTGATGGGTAATCACAGGTGAAAGGTCGAGTACGTTTGACCCGAGCAATTGAGACACCTGCCGCCATGTGGAAAACATTTTTCTTCCTGTGATTCCTTGGATCGTAAGTCCTTTAAATACTACCTTATTCGTCAAATCAATTGTCACCGGATGTTCCGGCAAGCTGAGAATGTGAAATCTTCCGCCATTCGCAGCCATCGCAAGACCTTGGGCAATCGCTGAGGGATGGCCTGACATCTCACAAACGAGATCTGCTCCTTCCCCATCCGTTAAAGCGCTTACAATTTTAAGCGGATCTTCTTTTTCAATCGAAACAGTACGTGCAGCTCCCAGTTGTTTGGCAAGCGCCAGCCTGTATTCATTTTTATCTATCGCTATCACCTGAGAAGCACCTGCTGCTTTTGCAACCGCAACAGCCATAAGTCCAATCGGTCCGCAACCAATGACCGCAGTGGTTCCTCCTGCCTGCTGGCTTTCAAGCACTGTATGAACCGCATTTCCTAAAGGCTCTTGAATGGAAGCAATCGACGGATCCATATCAGCGGGGTTCTTCCAAACGTTATCAGCAGGAACTTTTACATACTCCGCAAAACAGCCAGCCGTGTCCACCCCAATAATAGCTGTATTGGTACAAACATGAGATTTTCCGGTTACGCAAGGAACACATTCACCGCAGACTATATGCGTTTCCGCAGACACATACTCTCCCACTTTTACACTGCCCACATTCTCTCCTACTGCTTCAACAATGCCGCTGAACTCATGGCCAAAAACATAGGGTGTTTTGATTCTCTGTCGTGCCCATTGATCCCAATTGTAAATGTGCACATCCGTGCCGCATATGGAAGCAGCTTTCACTTTTATGAGGACTTCATGTTTATCAATCTCAGGAATGGGAACTTCAGTCAGCACAGCACCGAACGTCCCGTCCTTTTTCATAAGAGCTTTCATCTTTCCACTCTGCATGTACAATCCTCCTTGAAAAATTCTTGTTACATTCGGATTGTACCATGATATGGAATAAGCGTAAACAGCACTGTCTTTCTGAGGAATACAAAAGTATCCGTCTTGAAAAATGGGCGTAAATTTTTTTCTGAAACGTTCCGGATCATTTCTGACTTTTGTATTTCCGCGATTTATATGCTGAAAATACTATAGGAAGAAAATATCACGATAAATGAAAAACAACCTGTTTGCCCTAGGCAAACAGGTTGAGAATGCTTTATTTGTTTTTAGCGAGGCTCCACGATTAATTTAATCGCTGTTCTTTCTTCCCCATCGATCTGAATATCTGTAAAAGCCGGAATACAAATCAAATCAACGCCGCTAGGCGCCACAAATCCTCTGGCAATCGCCACAGCTTTTACAGCTTGGTTTAATGCACCCGCTCCAATCGCTTGAATCTCGGCGGCTCCTCGCTCTCTTAACACACCTGCAAGCGCACCTGCCACTGAATTTGGACTCGATTTTGCTGAAACTTTTAAGATTTCCATTTCTGCTCCCCCTTAGTTTTACAATGGATAAGTGAGTGTTCATTAGAACAATCATTATTAGATGTTGCTATCCAAAAAGCCATCCCCACAATGCTTTTCAAAAATAGCGGGCTACCTTCCATTTTTACTATATTCACTAAGGAGTTGCTATATTCCTGCTTTTCTTTTTAATATTTTTATAAAATAACCATATGTTCAATTATTCAAAGAACATGTGATCATCATTGATTAGAATACGTTCAATTTTGACAGCCTTTTTCGTTTGATCGTCAATGTCAATGACGACTCCGCTCAGTGTTGTTTTTCCTTCAGCGACAGTAAAACGGACTGGAAGATTCGTTTTGAATCGCTTAATAATCGTTTCTCTGTCCATCCCCAGTATACCATCATATGGTCCAGTCATTCCTACATCAGTAATATATGCTGTACCCTTCGGCAAAATACGGTTATCCGCTGTTTGCACGTGTGTATGAGTTCCAACAACAGCTGAAGCACGTCCGTCCGTATACCAGCCAAGTGCGAGCTTTTCACTTGTCGCTTCGGCATGGAAGTCAATAAAGATGTACGGTGTTCTTTTCGCAGCTTCAGCAATCAATTCATCCGCTTTTAAAAACGGATCATCAAGCGGCGGCAAAAACGTGCGGCCTTGTAAATTAATGACGGCAAGCTCTTTGCCGTTTGCTTTCACATAGGTCATCCCTTTTCCCGGCGTTCCCTCCGGAAAGTTTGCAGGGCGAACCAAGTTGGGAACGTCATCTATAAAATCGAAAATTTCTTTTTTGTCCCATGTATGGTTCCCCATCGTGATGGCATCTGCGCCGGCCTGGATTAAGCTGTGATAAATTTTTTCAGTCAGGCCTTTCCCATGTGCGGCATTTTCACCATTAATAATGGTAAAGTGTGGCTTATATTTTGTTTTTAGCTTTGGTACATATTCTCTTACCATGTCGCGGCCCGGTGAACCAACAACATCTCCGATAAATAAAATTCTCATTTTGTAAATCCCTTCTATCTTAAAAATTCCTTGGCCGTCAAAAAAATAAAGTGATGCTTAGCGCATCACTTTATTTTGCATACTCTACGGCTCGAGTTTCTCTGATTACTGTCACTTTAATATGACCTGGATAATCGAGCTCGTCCTCAATTCGCTTACGGATATCTCGCGCCAGTCGATGAGCTTCAAGATCATTAATTGAATCCGGCTTCACCATAATACGCACTTCACGTCCAGCCTGAATGGCAAATGATTTTTCAACACCTTCGTAGGACTCAGAAATTTCTTCGAGCTTTTCAAGTCTTCGAATATAGTTCTCGAGCGTCTCGCTTCTTGCGCCAGGTCTTGCAGCTGAAAGCGCATCTGCTGCAGCTACCAGCACAGCGATAATGGAAGTCGGCTCTTCATCCCCGTGGTGTGATGCAATACTGTTAATCACGACTGGGTGCTCTTTATATTTGGTTGCAAGCTCTACCCCGATTTCAACGTGGCTTCCTTCTACTTCATGGTCAATTGCTTTCCCGATGTCGTGAAGAAGTCCCGCACGTTTAGCAAGCTTTGCGTCTTCCCCAAGCTCCGATGCCATTAAACCGGCCAAGAATGCGACTTCCATAGAATGTTTAAGCACATTTTGACCGTAGCTTGTACGGAACTTTAAGCGGCCGAGGATCTTGATGAGATCTGGGTGGAGGCCGTGAACGCCAACCTCAAATGTCGTTTGCTCACCCATCTCACGAATATAGTCATCGACCTCGCGGCGAGATTTTTCAACCATTTCTTCAATCCGTGCCGGATGAATACGGCCATCCTGAACGAGTTTATCAAGAGCAATCCTTGCTGTCTCACGTCTGATCGGATCAAATCCGGAAAGAATGACAGCTTCAGGCGTATCATCAATAATCAGGTCAATTCCTGTCAGCGTTTCAAGCGTACGAATGTTACGCCCTTCCCGTCCGATGATACGTCCTTTCATCTCATCATTTGGAAGATTGACAACTGATACCGTTGTTTCGGCAACGTGGTCCGCTGCGCAGCGTTGTAAGGCGAGTGAAAGAATGTTTTTCGCTTTCTTATCCGCTTCTTCTTTCGCACGGTTTTCAGTTTCTTTTGTCATGATGGCGATGTCATGTGAAAGCTCGTTTTCAACCCGCTCAAGAATGATTTGTTTTGCTTCATCACGAGTCAGACTCGAAATCCGTTCCAACTCTGACTGCTGCATACGAATCATCTCATCCACTTTGCTTTCCATCTCTTCAATATGTTGTTGTCGTTCATTCAGAGAATGATCTTTCTTCTCCAACATCGCTTCCCGTTTATCAATTCCCTCATGTTTACGATCAAGGTTTTCCTCCTTCTGGAGTAAACGGTTTTCTTGTTTTTGAAGCTCATTTCGTCTTTCACGAACTTCCTGTTCAGCATCTATTCGAAGTTTGTGGATTTCATCCTTTGCTTCAAGCAGAGCTTCTTTTTTCAGTGCTTCAGCATCACGCTTTGCATCTTCAAGAATTTGCTCGGCTGCACCGCGTGCGCCCGCAATTTTTGCTTCGGCAATGGTTTTACGAACAAAGTAGCCAACAACTAAACCGAGTAGAATCAGCAAAATGGAGATGAGAACCATCATAATTGGGGTCATACTTTCACCTCCTCTTGCTATGAACTTGGTTGTTGCTTAAATAAGTGTCGGCATGTACATTGTCTAGTTTTCTCAACATACAGAACCTTCACAGGGAATGAGTATTTTCATCGCCCTTGTCAAGTTTAAAATGGTTTAACAATCATGTTAAAAAAACAAATGTTACAACTTCATTGTAAATGTGTCGGAAATACTTGTCAAGCTTGCCATCTTAACGTTTGCATACAGCCGCCTTTTAACGTACTGTATGCAATCCTTCCAAAAGCAGATCAGATTTATTCTTGATTCAGCAGCTGATATATTTTATTGTTCACTTGGCCCAGTTTAGCGTTATTTTGAATGTTTGACAACAAAACAACAATGGTTTGCCCAGATTTGCTAAAGCTGTTCAAGACGTTGAAGCCCGGCATGACACCATGGTTTGAATAGCTACCGGGAGCAACATAAAATCCCATACCGTATGTGGAACTGCTCCCTGGGGTAAACATCTTTTCATAGCTTTTTTGCGAATACAGTTTTCCATCTATCAGCGCTTGGTCAAATTTGTACATATCTATAGCGCTCATATAAATATCACCGGCTCCATACAGCTGAGATAGATCAGGTATATACGGTGTAACCGTTCTGCTGCCTTTCAGCTTATACCCGACAGCAGGATAAGGTTCTTTTTCATATGTTTTGTAAAAGCCTGCATGCTTCATTCCCGCCGGTTTAAAAATATGATTCGTTATGTATTGTTCATAGGACTCACCGCTTACTTCAGCCACAATATAAGCAAGAACAGAATAGTTGGAATCCTTGTAGTCCCATACGCCCGGCTGGCGATTAATTCCCTGACGTTCTATGTCTTTTATTAAATCGTCCGGAGTGATTGCGCCGTTTCCTTCAATATGTCCGTTTATTCCCGATGTATGTGTAAGCAGATTTTTCAAAGTAATCGTTTGTCCGTTAGGGAAATGAGGTAAATACGTGCTTACCGGATCACTTGTCTGAAGTTTTCCCTTTTCCTCAAGCTGCAAAATAGCGGTTGCAATCAGCGCTTTTTGTGACGAACCGACATAAAAAGATGTCAACGGATTATTTTGAATTTTTTGTTTACGGTCTGCATAACCAAAACCTTTATTTGTTATGATTTCGCCATTTCTGACAATCATGGCTGTTCCGCTGAAACCGATCTCATTTAAATAATTGCTGATTTTTTGGTTGCGGTCCACTGTTTTGATTTGTTCCTTTGATTTTTTGGCGATTTTCTTTTTGACTTCTTTTTTCTGGCTGGTATCTGAAGCTGCTGCAGTTTCTTGAGATGGCTCGTTCTCTTCACTATTTCGATGAAGCACATTCCACATCGTAAAGCAAATCATCGCTGCTAAAAAACCAAGCAGAAGTTTGCCCCTCTTATTTAGTTTTCTCCGTCTGCGTTTCGCAGTTCTTCTGCGGGTTGGGCTTGTCATTCATTTTTTCCTCCCAAAATAAATTCCATTTTGCACACGTTTTGTTAGACGAATGAAGCACTGAAAAAGTTGTCAAAAAAAGCAATATTTTTATCATTTTTTTGCAAAATACAAAAAGGCTGAGTTTTTTCCCCCAGCCTTTTGTATCATTTCAAACTGATTTTATTTTTATTCTTCAAATTCGAATTCTTCTTGTGCCTCTTCAGCTTGCTGCTGCGCTACCCCGTGATTATCCAAGCCGTAATGTTCGCGAATTTGCTCCTGGATCATCAGCATGATATCTTTATTTTCTTTCAGGAATTGTTTTGCATTTTCACGGCCTTGGCCAAGACGCTCTTCTTCATATGAGTACCATGAACCGCTTTTTTGCACGATATCAAGTTCAGTTCCCAGATCAATGATTTCGCCTTCTTTTGAAATACCTTCTCCGTACATAATGTCAACCTCGGCTGTGCGGAACGGCGGAGCCACCTTGTTCTTCACGACTTTGATTTTCGTTTTGTTCCCCATTACGTCATTCCCTTGTTTCAGCTGTTCAGCACGGCGCACTTCAAGACGCACGGAAGAGTAGAACTTCAGCGCACGACCGCCAGGAGTTGTTTCCGGGTTCCCGAACATAACGCCGACTTTTTCACGAATTTGGTTAATGAAAATCGCGATTGTCTTCGATTTATTAATAGCCCCTGAAAGCTTACGAAGGGCTTGAGACATTAAGCGTGCTTGTAAACCGACATGCGAATCTCCCATGTCGCCTTCAATTTCCGCTTTCGGAACGAGAGCCGCCACTGAGTCAACAACAACAATGTCAACTGCACCGCTTCGAACCAATGCTTCCGCAATTTCAAGCGCCTGCTCGCCTGTGTCAGGCTGAGACAGTAAAAGCTCTTCGATATTGACACCGAGCTTTTGCGCGTATACCGGATCTAACGCATGCTCCGCATCGATAAACGCGGCTTGTCCGCCCTGCTGCTGAACCTCAGCAATCGCATGCAGCGCCACAGTTGTTTTACCAGAGCTTTCTGGTCCGTATACTTCAATAATCCGCCCGCGCGGATATCCGCCAATTCCCAGTGCTGTATCAAGAGCGAGGGAGCCGCTTGGAACAGTAGAAATTCTTGTATCTGTCTTTTCTCCCAGTTTCATAATGGAACCTTTGCCGAACTGTTTTTCTATTTGTTTAAGAGCCATATCTAAGGCTGCCTGACGATCACTCATTCTATTTTTTCCTCCTTTATGTTACCACTACATATACTATACCCTGTTTGAAGGGATTTGCCAAGAAAAAAGCGAACGCATATTCGGATTTTTTCTTGGCGTGATTTCTTTCAAAATATCATAATGTATCAGAGAAATCATGTTTTCTTAGGAGGATAATGTGCTGAAAATATTATTTTTGCTCTAAAAGCTTCAAGATTAAATGGCAGCCATATTTAGCGCCGCGTTTTCTGATTCCCGTTCTGGAGCCAGCAAAGTGAAACTCGTGAACCTCTTCTTTTCCATTTGCTGAAATGCCGATAAACACGTGTCCAGGGTCATGCCCTTCTTGAGCATCAGGTCCTGCTACACCGGTAAAGCTGATGCCGATATCGCTCCCAGTGAGTTTTTGAACACCTTTTGCCAGCTCTAAAGCACACTCCTTGCTGACTGCGCCAAAACGCTCTAATGTATCCTTCTTAACGCCAAGCACATTCTGCTTCACGTCGTTTGTATAGCAAACGACGCCGCCGGCAAATAATGTTGAAGCGCCGCTAAGATCGGTCAGCCACTCAGAAAACAGCCCGCCGGTGAAGCTTTCCGCCGCGGAAAGCGTAATGCCTTTTTCCTTACATGCTTTAGAAAGCTCTTTGACAAGGGAAGTGTCATCGTAGCCGTAGAAAAATTCACCGACACGCTCTAGGATAAGAGCCTCTGTTTCTTTTAACAAACGCTCTGTTTCCTTTTCATCTGCATGCTTGGCTGTCAGACGCAGCGTCACCTCACCGTCGGCAGCCAAAGGAGCGATTGTCGGGTTCGTTTGTGCATCAATGATATCTTCCAAATCAGCTTCAAGCTGGGATTCGCCGATACCGAAAAAGCGAAGAACGGTTGACACAATTTTTTCATTTGAGCCCATCTTTTTCAGCAGAAGAGGCTTTGCCTCGTTATCAACCATTGGACGCAACTCGCTTGGCGGCCCAGGAAGAAGCATATAAAAGCGCGATTCATGCTCTATGAGCATTCCCGGAGCCATTCCAAAGTGATTCGCAAGTACGTCAGATCCTTCAATCACAAGCGCCTGTTTGCGGTTATTAGGTGACATCGTGCGTTTTGTTCGCTTGAAATAATCCTCAATAGATTGAAATGCCTCATCATTTAACACAAGCGGACGTCCCAGCGCATTTGCAATCGTTTCTTTCGTCAGATCATCTTTTGTCGGTCCGAGACCTCCTGAAAAAATAATGAAGTCAGAGCGTTCTTCTGCAATGCGGATGACCTGCTTCAGCCGCTCCGGATTATCTCCGACTGCTGTATGATAAAATACGTTTACTCCGATTTCAGCGAGCTGTTTGCTGATAAATTGAGCATTAGTATTGGCGATTTGGCCAAGCAACAGCTCTGAACCGACTGCAATAATTTCTGCTTTTTTTGGAAATTCCATGACGTAAGTCCTTCTTTCTTAGTTAGATGTTTTTAGCGCTTCCCAGTTTTTAGAGAAATATTCCCAGCCTGATACGACTGTAAAGAAGACGGCTACCCACAGCGCCAAGTCAGCAAATGGGAATGACACAAGTTCAAACGGAAGATTATGAAGAAGCAATGCGGATACTGCAATGATTTGTGCCCAGGTTTTAATTTTACCAAGCATATTAGCAGCAACGACTTCTCCTGTTCCGGCTAAGACAAGCCTTAAACCTGTCACGGCAAACTCTCGGCTGATTATCACAATAACCATCCAGGCTGGCGCAAGATCAAATTGAACAAGGATAATTAACGCTGCGGACACAAGCAGTTTGTCCGCAAGCGGATCAAGAAACTTCCCGAAGTTTGTCACGAGATTCAGTTTTCGGGCATAATACCCGTCCACCCAGTCTGTTGTGGATGCAATAATAAATAAAATAGCGCCGGCCAAGTGTGCAACCGGGATCGATTCATCTCCAAATTCGAGCCTGCCCCAGTCAAACGGTGCCAGCATGATAATCATGAAGATTGGGATTAATGCGATTCTAGCTAGTGTGATTTTATTTGGTAAGTTAAACATAAAGCCCCTCCAGTTTCATACTCGGACGTGAAGAAAAGTCATCTGGTAATTAAGATGACTTTTCTTCCTTTTTATTTACAATCTTTATGGTTTGTGCCATCACATCTTTCGGATCCAGTTCATATGAAAGAACCTTACCGTTGATTTTTATTTTCAGATTAGGTGCATATCCGGTGCGGATTTCAACTTGTTTCTGATCAGTTATATCTTTTTTAAAGGTTTCGTCTTTTTTCAGCGTTCCCTCTTTTAACGAGCTGCTGTTTTCATCGCGCACCCGAACCCAAGAGCTGTCTGATGCCTTCAGTTCAAGCTCGATTTTATCAGCGCCGGACACTTCATAAGTCGTTAACGATCCTTCGGTGCCAGCTGCTTTAATCTCCAGTTTATCACTGTCTTTTTCTTTTTTATCTTCGTTTTCTTTTGTTTCTTTTTTAGTGTCTGTCTCTTTTTCAGAGCTGTTATTTTGATTTTCTTTTAGCGTTGAATCTTTAGGGATTTCATACTTGCTTTCACTTTGCGTAATTGATTTTTGAGATGCTGCATTATTATCATCGCTGTTTTTATGATTCGCAAATTGAATGATCGCGTACACAATCGCTATCACGACAATGACACCGAGAATCACAAGTATTGTTGGCAGCAGTTCCAGCGCCTTAGATGCTGACTTTGGCATTTCCTTTTGAAGATTCATGCCGGAAATCTTTTCAGACACATCGTCATGATACGTATTTGGGATATCTTTTTTATGCTCCTCAAACAGCTGATCCGCATCAAGCCCGACGGCTTCCGCATATTGCTTGATGAATGCCCGAACATAAAACTTCCCCGGGATAATGTCATAGTTACCTTCCTCCAAGGCGGTTAAATACCTTTTTTGAATCTTTGTTGCCGCTTGGAGATCATCCAATGACATTGCTTTTTCCTCTCTGGCTTCTTTGAGCCGGATTCCTAGTTCAGTCACAACAAACACCTTCCAATTTTAAAAATCAAAGCTTGAAAACCCGGATTGATCAAACATTTGGGGTTCTTCGGCATGTTCATATGTAATAACCTCATCAGGTTCATTTCTTAGTTCAATAATATAATCAAAGTCATCGAGTGTATACTCTGTATTTTGAACAAATATGTCCGGATGCTCCACGACTTTTGTTGCAGGCAGCCTCATGATTTCTCTGACCAGCTGGAGATGGCGTTCTGACCCTCTTCTTGTTGACACAATTCCGTCAACGATAAAGACATTTTCAGTGCTGTATTCATCGGCAATCAGCTGGCTTCTTATTGTCTGCTTCAGCAAGGTCGATGACACAAACAGCCACCTTTTGCTAGCACAAACGCTGGAGGCCACAATCGATTCTGTTTTTCCGACACGCGGCATACCACGGATTCCGATTAATTTATGGCCTTCTTTCTTGAACAGCTCGGCCATAAAATCGACTAATAAGCCGAGCTCGTCCCGTTCAAAGCGGAACGTCTTCTTGTCATCAGCATCCCTTTGAATGTAACGGCCGTGACGTACGGCAAGACGATCGCGAAGACGCGGTTCTCTCAGCTTCGTTACTTTAATTGTTTCCATCGTTTTTAAGATTGATTCTAATCGTTTAATTTGATCTATATGGCGGCACCTGAGGAGCATTCCCCTTCTGGAAAGATCGACGCCGTTTATCGTTACAATGTTAATAGAAAGCATCCCAAGAAGAGATGAAATATCCCCGAGCAATCCGGGGCGGTTGACTTGAATTTCATATTCAAAATACCATTCGAGCTTTGCCAAATGATATACCCCCTTCATTGTGGCAAAATTTTACCTTCCTTTATCATAAAGCATTTTTCTCTAATTAGAAAGAAGAATGTTGCTGTGATGAGGAAAACATAAAAAAGAGAGGAAAAATCTCCTCTCTTCCTAGTGAGTGCTGTTATTTTCAACAAGCTTAACCATCATATTGGCAATGGCGCGCTGTTCATCTTTTGATGCAACGCTCCACAGATCTGCCAGCACTTTTTCCTGCTCGTTCTTAGAATCCACTTCATTAGCCAAGTAACTGCCGATTTCTGTCGCTAGATCTGTAATTGTATCCTGGCTCATGCCTTTATCTTGCGCATAGTTCAGACGGTCGCCAAGGAAGTTTTTCCAGCTATCCCAGTTTTCTAATACTGACATGCTTGTTTCCTCCATTTCATGTGAAGTTACAAGATTATTGTGTCCCTCGCAAAGGAAACTATACATCGAATATTTTCGGGTCAGCAGTGCCAGCCGCCATTCACCGACAGAATTTGGCCGGTAATATATGACGCTTTTTCAGACAGGAGAAAAGCTGTTGCATCCGCAATTTCTTGCGGCCGGGCAAGCCTGCCGATCGGAATCTCATCAGCGATCTCCTCTTTTTCAGACGGGGTGAATTGATTCATCATATTTGTATCAACCGCGCCCGGCGCTACGGCGTTTACTCTGATGCCGCTTGGCGCCAGCTCCTTAGCCAGCCCTTTTACAAACGAGTGCTGGGCTCCCTTTGCCATGCTGTACAGCACTTCACAAGATGCTCCAGTTTCTCCCCAAATTGAGCTGATAGCCACAATCGCTCCTGATTTCTTCCGGATCATGCCTGGAAGAAGGTTTCTCGTCAGCATATACGGACTCGCCACATGGAGCTGAACCATTTCCTGGACCGTTGCATTATCCACATCCGTAATCAGTCCAAAATGGCTTCTTCCGCTGTTTAAAATGATCGCATCAATTGGCTGAACAATTGAACTTGTCAGCCTATCTGCTCCTTCTGGCGCGGACAGATCGGCTTGCAAAATCTCAGCATGCACGCCAAATGTCTCACTTGTTTTTTCAGCAAGCTCCGCTGCCGCGTTTTGATTTGTATTGTAATGCAGCAGCAGATTGTATCCCTCTGCCGCAAGGGTTTCGCTTATGCTTTTGCCAATGCCGCCGCTTGCTCCGGTGATTAGTGCTGTTTTGTTCATCCTCTTTCCTTCTTTCCGCAGAAAAACACCCCTCACACTGGAGGGATGTTTTGTTTATGATTTAGGAACAACCTTGCAGACAGTCAGTCTATCCGCAGCAATTTCCTCTTCTATCACTTGCTGGACATCTTCAAATGTAATTTGCTCAAGAACCGTTACGACATCAAACAGGCTCATATCCAGGAAGGCATAACGGGTGAATTGATTGGCGATGTATTCAGGTGAATTCAGCGCTTTTAAGAATGTACCAATCTTTTTCTTTCTGGCAAGTTCAATCTTTTCAGCCGTAATCAGTTCACCGGCGCGCAGCAGCATGCTTGAAATGTTTTCAGCCAATTGGTCAGGTTCCGGCGTATCTCCGCCGATCGCCGCAAAACCGAACCCGTATTCAGCAGTAAAATCGAAGCTGAACGTTTCATCAATATATCCTTTTTCATAAAGTGATTCGTACTGGGCAGAGCTTTTGCCAAAAAGAGATTCAAGCAGCAAGTTCATTGAAAGCTCATGCTTTAACAGCTCTTTGCCTAATTTAAACGGGTTCTTTGATTTCAGCCCGACAAGGCATTTCGGACCCTGTACGTTCATTTTAATTTCTTTTTCTTTTCGGAAAACCGCTTCTTGCTCCTCTACTTCCTCCCGTTTGATCTCCGGCTGATCCGTATATGGCTTTCTTTCCTGATTTTCTCTTACCTGAGAAATGATCGCTTCAGGATCTACAGGACCGACAATAAAGAGGAGCATGTTGCTCGGGTGATAAAACGTTTCATAGCATTCATAAAGAAGGTCTTTTGTAATATGTGAAATGCTTTCTACTGTTCCGGCTATGTCAATTCTGACAGGGTGTTCTTTGTACATGTTTTCAATGACCCCGAAGTAAAGCCTCCAATCAGGGTTGTCGTCATACATGTTAATCTCCTGCCCGATAATCCCTTTTTCCTTTTCAACCGTCTTTTCAGTAAAATACGGGTCCTGCACAAAATCGATCAGCGTTTCTAAATTGCGTTCAACATTTGAAGTGCTTGAGAAAAGGTAAGCCGTTCTTGTAAATGATGTAAACGCATTGGCAGAAGCGCCCTGTTTGCTGAAATCTTGAAAAACGTCTCCGTCCGCTTTTTCAAACAGCTTGTGCTCAAGAAAATGGGCGATGCCGTCCGGCACGTGAACCATCTCGTTTTTATCTAAAGGGACAAACCGGTTATCTATCGAGCCGTACTTTGTTGTGAAGACCGCATATGTCTTGTTGAAGCCTTTTTTCGGCAATACGTAAACGTCAAGACCGTTTGGCATTTTTTCATGGTACAGCGTCTCCTGAAGCTGTTCATATTCGATTGGTTTGATCAAGATGCACCCTCCGTCCCTTTTAAGAAATAAGTCGTATCAAGCTGAATCTTTTCGCCGGCTTTTACGATATCCTCTTTTGTGACCTTCTCAATATTGGCGAGGAAGTCTTCGATTGGAATATCGACTTGGGCAGCGGCCTGCTGATATAAAAACTCAGATAAGCCGTACGCAGTATCAATGGTTTCCAGCACTTGATTTCGAATGACGGCCTTTGTCTGATCGATGTCCTGCTCACTGAAGTCACCGTTTTTCATTGCCTGGAATTGTTCCGCAATAATCGAAACAGCCTGTTCGTAATTTTTCACTTCAATGCCCGACATTACCATTAACAATCCTTTAAAACTTTCTATACGCGAAGCGGCATAGTAAGCAAGACTGGCTTTTTCCCGAACATTGATGAAAAGCTTTGAATGAGAGAATCCGCCAAACAGTCCGTTAAACACTTGTAAAGCAGGATAATCCTGATCCGTATAAGTGATACCAGTGCGGTAGCCGATATTCAGCTTTCCTTGTTTGACATCTTCTTCATCAATCACTTCTTTAGGCTGGGCCTTTTGCTCAGCGTGATTGTTTTGAGTCGTGCCAAGGATGCGCTCTTCCGTTTGAAAATACTTGTCAATTGCCTCGTGCACTTGGTTACTGTCCACATCGCCAACGACATAAAGGTCAAGCTGGTCTTTTTGAATAGCGGTTTTGTACGTGTCATATAATTGATCGGCCGTAATGGCATCGACATCGTCGATTTCACCATTGACATGGAGTGCGTAAGGTTCATTTTTGCACATTTCCTGTATCAGCCTTAAATTCGAGTAGCGCATTTTATCATCATAAACGGCTTGGATTCTTTGCTTGAGCGTCCGTTTTTCCTGAGCCACATATTGTGGCTGAAAAGCGCCTCCCTCTAAAGCAGGCGAAAAAACGATTTCTGCGAGAAGCTGCAGGCCTTTTTCTAGAAGCGGCGTTTGATCTTTTAAATATTTTTCATTCGGGATTTCAAGCCTGAATGTAATGACGTGCCGCTCTCCTTTTTTCGAAAGATCCGCCGATACTGACGTGCCGTACAGTTCATCCAAATAAGAACGCAATTCTGCTGTTTTCGGATGGCTCTTTGTTCCGCGAAGAAGCACATGCGGGAGCAGCGCTCTTTTAGTGACTTGGTCTTTTGTCAGCGGCGCAAGCATTTTAAATATAAGTGAAACGGTTTTGAATTTTTCTGTTTCTACAATGTGTGCGGTTAAACCGCCGTGCTTTGTTTTGATTTCATTTACATATGACATATGGAACCTCCTTCGTTCATTTCTAATTAGTATGTATTATGACCAATTTTCAGCATGCGCAGAAACACTCTTTCATGTAATTATAGCAACTGTAGGATTTATAAGGAAACAATAACCTCCGCCTGACAAGACGGAGGATGTTTAGTTGATCCTTTTTCATTCAGAAAGTCCTGTTTGCGCCTCAAAATGACAGAAGCAAACTGCTGAAAATATGCCGTTAAATGGCCGGTATCATAGTCAAAGCAAAAAAGACGGTTGGTTAGACCGTCCCTAAGTTTTTTTCTTCCTCTTCGCTTTTTTTAGCATCGACAGTAAAGATCACTAGGAATAAAGAAACAATGCTGCAAAACGCCGATAGAATAAAAATAAGCCAGCTTGCATTAGACATTAACGCCGCAAACACAGGAGGACCGAGAGCTACTCCTATAAAGCGCATACTATTGTAAAAGGAAGAAATGGTTCCGCATTGCTCACTCTCAATGCCTTCGGTTATCAGCGCATCTAAAGCAGGAAGAGCCATTCCGATCCCAATTCCGCCAAAACTTAAAAAGGCGAATAATAAATAAAAACTGTGGTTCCACCACAAAGCAATAAACGACAGCGTTAACATAATCATTCCTGTCACCACGCAAAATTTCATTCGGCCTTTATCTTTGCCGATCTTTTTGCCGGCTATAAAAGAGCTGGTTGACAAAAATAAAAGTGGTATTGCCAGCAATCCGCCTTTTGCCACCCCGTCAATGGCATACTTGTTCTCCAGCGTATCTGATAAATAAAATAATACGCCGAATAACAAAAACATGATCACACACCCGATAATAAAAACTGTATAAAGCCAGCGCCCATCCTGTTTAAAGATTTTCCGCACACTCTTGATAAACTCAGAAACCGCAGGCGCATCTTCATCTTCTTCAGGCTTGGGCACCAAAAACAACACGAGTAAAAAGCTGACCAAACAGAAAAACGGAATAAACCAAAACGGAACAAACCAGTACCAAGAAGCCAGTAACGCACCAAGTATGGGACTCAGTACTTTCCCTGACGTGTTGGCGGTTTCAATATCGCCAAGACCGGCGCTTACCTTTTCATCGTCTCCTTCAAACAAATCGCCGATAAACGGCATGACGATAGGAGCTGCACCTGCAGAACCGATCCCTTGAAGAACCCTGCCCGCCAAAATCATAGCGTAAGGATTTTTCATATAGGTGGAAGCAAAAGCTGCCACTACCCCTCCTAATCCTGCAATGATGAGGCAAGGTAGCAATATTTTCTTTCTCCCAAATCGATCTGACAGATACCCCGCAATTGGTATGCAAATAATTGCCACCACTGAATATACGGTGATAATTAAAGACACTTGAAATGAAGTCACCGACAGTTTTTTCTCCATCATCGGCAGAACGGGAATCAGCATGGAGTTCCCGAGTGTCATTACAAGCGGTACGGAAGACAATGCAATAATCGTTTTCATTCCATTTTTCTTTCTCAACATTTTCACCCATTCACTTTCTTGTCATCCCTTATATGTTGCGTTAATCAGCGTCAAAGTATGTACAAAGAAACATGAATCAGCGCAAATAAAAAAAACAGACACATCACAGGCGTCCGTTTTAGAATCGTTTACGTAAAACATGAAATCTGAATTTATCCGCTCTAAAATAATTTAATGAATAAAGCACCGGTTGGTCGTGCTGATCGTAATGGGTTTGTTTTAACAGCAAAAGAGCTGTTTCCGGATCGCATTCAAGCACTGGAGAAATGGTATCATGATAGCCGATCGGTTCAATATCAGTCACTGCATAGCTGATCACGGAGCCAGAATTTTTCTCAAGCAAATCAAACATAGATTCTTGCTGATGAGAAAAAGAATTCGGCAAAATATCCATCGGAATTTTGTCTATACAATATACAATCGGCTGGCCGTTAGCTGTCCTGACTCGTTCGAGGTAAAAAAGTTCTTGCCCTTCTGCCAAATGAAATCTCTTGACGTCGTCTTCAGACGGCATGAGCACTTGCGATGATAGAAAAATCGTGCCAGGCGTCATATTCGCCTGTTCTATCATCTTGGTTACACTGTTCAGCTGTTCAATGCCCGAAAGAAATAACGGCTTAGAATGGACAAAAGTGCCTACACCATGCCTTCTGATAATCACATGCTCTTCTTCCAGTATCCGCAAGGCTTCTCTAAGCGTCGCTCTGCTGACACCAAGCTTTTTAGAAAGCTCAAATTCAGAAGGCAGCTTTTCCTTCTCGGTGTAGATTCCATTTTTAATATCCTCTTTAATTCGTTCAATTACTTTTAAATACAAGTGCCGATTATCAGCTTTTGTAGACATGTTTCCCCTCCGTAAACCACTTTCGATAAAAATTATTGAACAATTGGGACAACTATATCATGTTTTGTCGAAAAAATAAATAGCCAGGTGTTAGTTTACATAATGATATTATTGACAACTACAGAAAACTGAACTCCCTTCATTACGAAGAGAGCTCATCATATTTTTCTTTTGATAATAAGACTTCCCTGGGTTTACTGCCTTCATACGGCCCGACAACCCCTCGTTCCTCCATTGCGTCAATCAGGCGCGCCGCTCTCGTATAACCGATTCTGAATCTTCTTTGCAGCATTGAAACAGATGCTGTCTGCATGCCGACGATTAATTCAACCGCTTCATCATAAAGTTCATCAGTAACCTCGGAATGAGATTCCGTTGTTTCCTCAGGAATCATTTCTTCCTGATATTGCGCTTTCTGCTGCGTAATCACATGATCGACGACCTTTTCCACTTCGTCATCCGACAAAAATGCTCCCTGCACACGGACAGGTTTATTAGCGCCGACAGGCAAAAACAGCATATCGCCGCGTCCGAGCAGCTTCTCAGCGCCACCCATGTCAAGAATCGTCCTGGAATCCGTCTGTGAAGAAACGCTGAATGCAATTCGTGATGGAATATTCGCTTTGATAACACCTGTGATAACGTCAACCGACGGCCGCTGTGTCGCAATAATGAGATGGATGCCGGCAGCCCGCGCCATTTGGGACAATCTCGTAATCGAATCTTCCACATCAGATGAAGCGACCATCATCAGATCCGCCAGCTCGTCCACAATGACAACGATATAAGGCAGCTCAGGCTGTTTCGCTCCTTCTTCATTGTTGGAGCGCTTTATATAATCATTATAACCTTCAATATTTCTTGTACCTGTATGAGAAAATAATTCGTATCGCCGTTCCATTTCATTGACGACTTTTTTCAAAGCCTGTGAGGCTTTTTTCGGATCGGTTACAACTGGGGCAAGCAAATGTGGAATCCCGTTGTAGACATTCAGTTCTACCATTTTAGGATCGATCATCATCATTTTCACTTCATGCGGTTTCGCACGCATCAAAATGCTTGTAATAATGCCGTTGACACAGACGCTTTTCCCGCTTCCTGTTGCGCCTGCAACCAATAGATGGGGCATCTTATTTAACTCAGCGAGCACAGCCTCACCTGAAATATTGCGGCCGAGTCCGATTAGAAGCTTTGCATCCGGTCTGTCATTTAATTTAGACTCGAGCACTTCCTTCAGTGATACCATCGCCACTTCTGCGTTCGGAACCTCAATACCAATTGCTGATTTTCCTGGTATAGGCGCCTCGATCCTGATATCTTTTGCCGCAAGTGCTAGCGCTAAGTCATCGCTTAAATTGACAATTTTGCTAACCTTCACTCCGACGTCAGGATACACCTCATATTTTGTTACAGCCGGCCCGAGATGAACCTGCGTCACTTTCGCCTTTACGCCAAAGCTTTGGAAGGTTCGCTCAAGCTTTCTCGCATTTTCATAAATATTCTTTTTATCAGCCTGCTGGCCGGTATGCTTCGGATCTGCCAGTAAATCCAGTGACGGCATCTCGTAATCCTTATTTTCCAGCTCCGTAAAGGTCATTGGTGGAGCAGAAACAGTTTCCTGATCACTTGTCTCCGGTTGGATGTCCTGAAGCGGCTCTGATACAGGTTCGGAGCGCTTATCTATAACTGGAGGCTCTTCATCTTCATTTCGATCTGAAAAGCTTGAGATAATCGGCTCTGAATGAATAAGAGGCGATGCTGTTTCTGGTTCCTCCTCTTCATCAGAAGGCTCTGGTTCCATTTGCTCTTTTTTGCGGTCCGGTTTATGTTTTTTGCTCGGCGATTTCGTTTTTTTCGATGACTTCATATTCGTTTTGACGGATTTCATATCATCAACAAATGCAAACCATTGTTCTTTTATAAAGCGGCCAATCGGGCTCATCCACTTTTTCAGCGTTTCTTGAAGTGAGCGCCCTGTGACCAGAATCATTCCGATCAAAATCATTACAATCGCCATAATTTGAGAACCAGTCGACGCAAATAAAAAGTGTGAAGCCGCAAACAGCAGCGCACCGATCATCCCTCCACCTAAATCAGGTGAAGCGGAGCTGCCATTCATGTCCATCAAAAACAATTCCCATGTGTTGCGAACAACGCTTGCGGATTCTATCGACCCTTTGTGCGTTAGATTTTTAAACAGCTGCACGTGAGAAAGGAGCAATATGCTTGCAATAATGCAATACAACCCGGCCTTTCGTCTCGTTAATAAGCTAGGCGTTTTCTTCTTCCAAAACAGCGAGACTCCTAACACCAATAAACCTAACAAGCATAAAATAAACCATTCTCCAGCAAAAAAGCGGAACAAGTAAATAAAGGTTTGCCCGACTACCCCCAGCTGCAGAATCGCGATAATTGAAATGGCGATACACAGCAACCCGTTGAGTTCGTATTTGATATTGAGCTGTTTCGCCTGTTTTTTTCTTGATTTTCGTTTTTTCTTTGCCACACTCATCACCTTACTGCGTTAAAAAATGTAAGTTCATACATAATGAAGAAAGCAGCCGTTTACAGGCTGCGGTTTTTCTGTAGGATTCCCCTATTATAGCATATTTTGCCCTTAAAAAAGGGGTGGAATCTTATACGTTTAATTTCAGCTTTTGTCCCGGAGAAATGTCCGGGTGGAGAAAATGCATTGGATTTGTGCTCATGATTTGTATGACTTCCGCTTCATTGCCTTTCATCTCGACAAGGAGCGGCACACCTTTATATTCAATCTGCTCATGTGGGCTCGTCTGTTGGTTCTGTTCCGCAAATACAATTTCCTGCGGCATCACGGTATACAAAATCATTGAATCATCCGTCCTTCTTCTCGTCTCGCCTCTTCAATCAGTTCATTCAGCTTATTAATCGCTTGTCCGACACCGCCAGCGTGATCGATCAGTCCGTATTCAACTGCATCCTTGCCGACTACATTTGTTCCGATGTCACGTGTTAAATTTCCTTTTGAAAACATCAGCTCTTTAAACTTCTCTTCGGTTATATTTGAATGGCTTGTCACAAATTTTACAACTCTTTCTTGCATCTTATCCAGGTATTCAAACGTTTGTGGCACACCGATGACCAGTCCTGTCAGCCGAACGGGATGAATCGTCATTGTTGCTGTTTCGGCGATATAGCTGTAATCACAGGATACCGCTATCGGAACGCCGATGGAATGCCCTCCGCCAAGCACGATGGAAACGGTCGGTTTTGATAAAGACGCGAGCATTTCAGCTATGGCGAGACCGGCTTCTACATCTCCTCCGACAGTATTTAATATAATCAGTAAGCCTTCAATTTTAGGATTTTGTTCAATTGCCACAATCTGCGGGATAACATGCTCATATTTTGTTGTTTTGTTTTGCGGAGGAAGCTGAACATGACCTTCTATTTGTCCGATAATGGTCAGACAATGAATATTGGTATCTTGGGGCAGCTGCGGGAGCGTCGTTTCACCAAGCTGCTGTATTTTATTCATAATGCTGTCTTTCGCATCATTTTTTTCAGTACGTTCTTCTTCTGAGTTTTCCATACGATGATCCATCTCGCTTTCACCCTTTCCGAGTTTCTCTTTGTATTATGAACAAAGATACTCAATTCAATCCCGGCTGAAAGGGCAAAAAATAAAGACCGGAACTGCTCCGGTCTTTAGTCAGACATTATACTTCCATAATAATTGGGATGATCATCGGTTTACGTTTGGTTTTTTCATATAGGAATTGGTTCAAAGCATCCCGCATTGCCTGCTTCAGCGTTGACCATTCAACATTTGATGTTTCAGTCGCTTCTGTCACGATGGAACGGACAAGCTCAGTAGCCTGTACGATAAGGCCTTCAGACTCTCTTACATAAACAAAACCGCGAGTGATAATTTCTGGCCCTGATACAAGATGTTTCTTTTGTTTATCAAGTGTAATGACAACGATTAAAATTCCGTCCTGTGAAAGTAAGCGGCGGTCTCGCAACACGATATTGCCGATATCACCGACACCTAATCCATCAATTAAAATATTGCCGTACGGAACTTTATCCCCGATTTTCACGTTTTGCCCACGGAATTCAACGACGTCTCCTTTTTCAATTAAGAAGATGTCACTGCGCTTCATGCCGATTTCCTCAGCGATTTTTGAATGAGCTTTTTGCATTCTGTATTCGCCGTTTACTGGAATTAAATATTTTGGTTTCAGCAGATTGATCATCAGCTTTAACTCTTCTTGCGAGCCGTGGCCAGACACATGGACACGTTTTTGGGCAAAGATGACTTGTGCACCGGCTCTCGCGAGAAGATCTACAGTTTTTGAATAAATGAGTTCTTGCCCAGGGATTGGTGTAGACGCAATGACAACCGTATCCCCTTCTTCAATGTTCAGCTGTTTATGAGCTTTGTTTGCCATTCTTGTCAGGGCAGCTAACGGTTCACCTTGGCTGCCGGCTGTAACTATCGCCACTTCGCGCTTCGGATATTTCTTGACATCCTGCACGGAAATAAACAGTTCATCATCTGCTTCAATATATCCAAGCTTTCTTGCCAGCTGCAGGACAGATTGAAGATTTTTTCCGGCAACGGCAATCTTTCTTCCATTTTGAGCCGCTGCATGAATGACTTGCTGAATCCGGTTAATATTGGATGCGAAAACGGCAATAATCACCCGATTATCAGAATTATAAAGCGCGTCTGAAATTTCTCCGCTGACAGCTGCTTCCGATGGGGTATAACCCGGACGTTCCGCATTTGCACTGTCAGAAAGCAGGGCGAGCACGCCGCTATTGCCGATCTTGGCGATCTCGCCAATGTCGCACATTTGATTAAGTGCAGGTGTTTGGTCAAATTTGAAGTCTCCTGTGCATACAATAGATCCAAGTGATGTTTTAAAACTTACACCTACGGAATCAGGGATGCTGTGAATCGTTCTAAAGAACGATACTTTAGTCGATTCAAATGTAATGACAGATTTTGAGTGAATTTCTCTTAAATCAGTTTTTCGGTTATGTCCGTATTGTTTTAATTTTTCTCTTAACAGTGCAAGCGTCAGCTTTGTCCCATACACTGGAACGGACAGCTTGTTTAATAAGTAAAAAACGCCGCCGATATTTTCATCGTGCCCGTGCGTTAAAAAGATTGCCTTGACGCGTTCAGCCCGTTCAATCAAATATGATATGTCAGGAATTACTACATCAATACCGAGCATCTCGTTTTCTGGGTGCATAAGGCCGGCATCAACAACAAATATGTCTGAGTCAATTTCGATGACATAAAGGTTCTTCCCAATTTCTCCGACACCGCCAAGGGCGATAATTCTAACGTTTTCTGTATTTTTCTTTTTCAAAATCTATATCCTCCTAGTCTCATACCCGTCCATCATCACTTGTTCCTATTATAACTGAAAGTAAATTTAGAAAACAAGATAAAGCAGAAGGTTTAGGGAAAACCAATATGTATAAGAAACGGTCAAACTCAGCTGAATGTGAGAATGACCGCGTTTGTTTCACTGTATGAAATTTTTCTTACAGTTCGCTGATCGTGCTGCTTAAGCTCAGCCGTTCATCTTCGGTTAACGGGACAAGGGGCAGACGCACTGAACCGACATCAAGGCCTCTTAGCTGAAGCGCTGTTTTGACCGGAGCAGGGTTAGGCGCTTTAAACAGTTCCTTCATAATCGGCAGCAGTTTCTGATGAATCAGTGCCGCATTAGCTGTTTGCCCATTCGTATAATTTTTGATCATTTGCTGCATATCAGAGCCTGCAATATGGCTCGCCACTGAAACAACTCCTCTTCCTCCGACTGCGAGAATAGGAAGCGTCAGGGCGTCATCTCCTGAATAGACAGAGAAGTCTTCCGGCGTTTCCGCAACAATTTTGGTAATTGCTTCGAGGTCTCCGCTCGCTTCTTTAATCGCAACAACATTCGGAATGTCTTCCGCCAAACGAATCGTCGTTTCAGGAGCCAGAGAAGCAACCGTACGGCCCGGCACATTATACAGCATAACCGGAAGAGACGTTTCTGCCGCAATTGCTTTAAAATGCTGGTACATCCCTTCTTGTGAAGGCTTATTGTAATACGGCGTAACAAGCATAACCGCATCTACGCCCGCTTCCTCAGCTTTTTTTGTCAGCTTAATGGAATCTTTCGTGTTGTTGCTTCCAGTACCCGCAATCACAGGTACACGTCCGTTCACTTCTTTTACCGTATATTCAAAAAGCGCAATTTTTTCTTCGGTTGAAAGGGTTGGAGACTCTCCAGTTGTTCCCGCCACTACTAAAGAATCCGATCCGTTTTTCAACAAGTAATCAATCAGTGTAGACAGTTTTTGAAAGTCTACGTTCCCTTTATTGTCAAAGGGCGTAATCATCGCTGTAGACACATTTCCGAAATTCATTTTTTTCACCTCATCATGATTCAATCACATTTACTTGGAAAGTTCAAACACTTCATGCAAAGCGTTTACAGCAGGAACCATATCCGCTTCATGGACGAGCACCCATATCGTCGTATGGCTGTCAGCCGACTGAAGGATCGGAATTTCTTTTTCTGAAAGAGCCGATACAATTTTGGACGTGACACCAGGAACACCCATAATGCCTGCTCCGACCGCTGATACCTTCGCACAGTTTCTCGTTATCATCGGATCATAGCCCATATCCATTAAAATACGCTGAGCCGTTTCTGTTTTATTGCCGGCCACCGTATAGACGATCTCACTAGGTGTAATGTTAAAGAAATCAACGCTGATTCCCGCATTCGCCATCGCTTTGAACACTTCAGTCTGAACATTATACTGGCCGATTTTCGCTGGCACTTTGAACTGTGTGACATCTTTGACATGGGCAATTCCCGTAATCAGCCTTTCGAAAACATCGCTTCCGACTTTGGAAGAGTGATGCGATGTCACCAACGTGCCTTTATCTTTCGAATAAGTCGAACGGACGCGGATCGGTACTTTTGCCTGCATTGCAATTTCCACAGCCCGCGGATGAATGACTTTTGCCCCTTGATACGCCAGGTTGCAAATTTCCGTATACGTCACGACAGGAAGCGGTTTCGCATTTTCCACCACTCTCGGGTCAGCGGTCATCACGCCTTCAACATCGGTGAAAATATCGATGTAGTCTGCATCAACCGCTGCTCCGAGTGCGGCTGCGGACGTATCGCTTCCTCCCCTGCCGATTGTTGTTGTATCACCTTTTTCAGTTGCGCCCTGGAATCCTGCGACGACGACTGCGTCATGATTCGCGAGCACACTGAACAAACGCTCTGGTCTCATTTCAATGATTTTCGCATTGGTATGCTGGTCATTTGTTAAAAAGCCAGCCTGCGCTCCTGTCAGTGCAGCTGCTTTCACACCGTTATCAAGCAGCATGCTGGTAAAGACGACAGAGGAAATAGTCTCTCCGCAAGATAAAAGCAAATCCTGCTCCCGTGGAGAAATCGCTGACTGATCGCCGTAAAGCAGCCCCAGCAAAGAATCTGTTGCGTACGGGTCTCCTTTCCGGCCCATCGCTGAAACGACAACGACAACCTTATATCCTTCACTAATTGCTTCTTTAATATGCCCTAAAGCCAGTTTGCGGCCTTTATCATCTTTTACAGAAGTTCCGCCAAACTTTTGAACAATTATCTTCACTGTTTTCACTCCAAATTATTCGGACGTAACAGAAGAGAGCAGGCTGATAGCGCCTTACTCTCTTCTATTCGTCTTTGGGAAATTCTCTCTTTTATACGAGGTTTAGTTTTTTCAGGCTTTCTGCAATCTGAACAGAGTTCCATGCCGCGCCTTTTAATAGGTTATCAGAAACAACCCATAAATGAAAACCGTTTGCTCTGTCCAAGTCTTTGCGGATGCGGCCTACAAACACATCGTTTTTGCCGACGGCATCAGCAGGCATCGGATAAAGCTGCTGGCTTGGGTCATCCTGAAGTGTCACGCCCGGAGCTTCTTTTAATAGATTTTTAATATCTTCAACGGTAGCGTCATCACGGTCTACCTCAATGTAGACGGACTCTGAGTGCCCAGTTTGAATTGGCAGTCTTACACAGGTCGCCGCAACTTGAAGCTCCGGCATGTGCATGATTTTTTTCGTTTCATTTATCATTTTCATTTCCTCAAACGTATAGCCGTTATCTTGGAATTTATCAATTTGCGGAATCGCGTTGAAGGCGATTTGATAGTGTTTTTTGTCACCTTTTACAGGCATGATCGCAGGCTCAATTTCTTCTTGATTTAAAATGGCCTGTGTTTGGCTGTAAAGCTCTTTTACAGCTTCATTTCCCGCTCCTGATACCGCCTGGTAAGTTGATACGATGACTTTGTTTAAGCCATATGCTTTGCGGATCGGTTCAAGAGCCGCAACCATTTGGATTGTAGAGCAGTTAGGATTGGCAATAATGCCGTTGTGTTCATGCAAGTCTGCCTCATTCACTTCAGGCACGACAAGCGGTGTATTTTCGTCCATACGGAATGCACTCGTATTATCTATAACAATAGCGCCGCGTTTTACAGCTTCTGGTGCCAATGCTTGTGATACGCTTCCGCCGGCGCTGAATAAAGCAATATCTATCCCTTCAAAGCTCTCAGGAGAAGCTTCTTGAACAGTCAGCTCTTGGCCTTTAAACGTGACTTTTGTCCCCGCAGAGCGTTTTGAGGATAGCAATGTAAGTGTGTCCATTTCAAAGTTTCTGTCTTCAAGTGTTCTAAGCATTTGTTGCCCTACAGCTCCTGTCGCTCCGACAACAGCTACGTGTAAACCTCTTCCCATCTGTAAAACTCCTTCCGCCAATCAGCATCATTGAATTGATTTGACTATGATTTTACGTTTTATTTTACCATAGAATATGCGGGTGATGACCGAATTTTTTAGTTTGGGAAAGATTTTCTGTAAATTTAGTCATTTCCCTGATAATTCTCAACTAGAACTGGCTGAAGCTGCTGATGCAATAGCGCCTTTTCAATCGTTTGCGGAAGCAGATCCATTTTGGCCACCATTGAATTCGGTTTTTTAAATGGATCGTCTTGCCCGAATGGTATAAAAAAGATATTTTTTGTTGACATTAGTCTCATTAAATTGGTTCCGTTTAAACCGAGAGCATCATTTGTCGAGATGCCAAGAACGACCGGCCGATTGTTTCGGATTGTCGCTTTTGCCGCCATTAACACCGGACTGTCTGTCATCGCATTTGCCAGCTTGCTCATTGAATTGCCTGTTAAAGGAGCAATGACCATGCAGTCAAGAGGCAGCTTCGGCCCAAGGGGCTCTGCCTTTACAATCGAATCAATGGCCTCATATCCGGTCAGTTCTTCAATTTTTTTGACCCATTCTGCGCCCTCTCCAAATCGGGTATTTGTCGATTTCACGTTAAATGTGACAACCGGACGGACTTCAGCCCCTTCGTTGACCAGTGCCTCAATCTGCGGGAAAACGGCTTCATATGTGCAATGTGATCCGGTCAGCCCAAACCCGATTCTTTTTCCTTTTAATGACGACATGCTTATTTCCCCTCCTCAGCTTGTATTTCAGCCAAAAGCTTGCTTAAGACATTTGCAAGGATTTGCCCGGCTGTTTTAGGAGCGACAATCCCTGGAAGACCTGGGGCAAGAAGTGCTTTAATCCCCTGCTTTTCGGCATATTTAAAATCCGTTCCCCCGGGACGTGAGGCCAGATCCAATATTAAGGTTTTTGGTGTCATGCTAGAAAGTACCGTTTGATTTAATATCATGCTCGGTATGGTATTGATACAAATATCTATATCTTTTACATGCTCTTTCAGCTCATCGGTGTGAAAAGGAACGAGTCCCATTTCGGTAATACGCGCCAGATGCGCTGAACTTCTTGCTCCCACTTTTACATTCGCTCCGAGCGCAGCAAATGTGCGGGCTATCGTCATTCCGGTGCGTCCCAGACCGAGAACGGCTACCTGAGATCCGTGTATCGTATAATCCGTATGCTGAATCGCCAGCATGATCGTTCCTTCTACTGTCGGAATCGAATTGTATATCGCAATGTCATCCCGCTCAAACAGCTTAACAAGTTTTCTGTTTGCTTGAGCTGCAATGTTTTCTAAATAGGCGTTAGAAATCCCTGAGAAAATGACACAGTGTGCAGGCGTTTTGTTGAGATGCTCCTGTTTTAACACAACCTCTTCATTTGAAAATACAGTCGAAACGAAACCTTCTCCCGTTGTCGCAGATACTGGAAGAATGATGCTGTCTATTTGCTGAAAAGGAATTTCATCAATATTGCATTTTACTGCTCCGGTAAAACCGTGATCCAATTGGTCAAAACCGACAAGATAGATGTCAGCCTGCTGTTCAGTGAACTTTCTTATAATTTCGAGCTGTCTAGCGTCACCGCCGATAACTGCAATCTTCAATCCGGTTAACATTCTAAACGTTCACCTTCTTTGTATATACTGGATCTCTAGTTGTTAAGCTCCCCTTCATCTTATGTTCAAAAGGAAATACCGGTGAATTAAAACATGCGTTTTTTACATATAAAAAAACATCGGCTGCCGAAGCCGATGTTTCAGGAATTACCTTTAGAGCCCGCACCATAGCCATTTTGGGCCTTTTTCATTTACTCTTGTCGAGGAGACATTTCCTCAGGTACGTCTAATATGATCATATCTGAACCGATTTTTTGAATATGATGCCAGGGGACACGAATGTCATGACCGTGTTTTCTCAAACCAAACCACTTAACTGTCGGAATGAGGAGCGCTGTAATCTGGCCATCCTGTTCATTGATTTCTAAATCGGTCTGGCCGAGCACTCCCAGCCGTTCAGCTCTTTTGATGTCTACAATTTCCTTTCCTGATAATTCACTGAGCCGCATGTCTGTCACCCCCCTTGTACTATGTATGATCTAAAAAATAAAAAAATGCCTGCCCCGTTTCGGGGCAGGCATTTCCTTTTTTTAGGACGGCATATTGCCGGAAGGGCTGATGAGTGCCAGTGCATAATCATCAGTAAACAACTGTCTGGCAAGGCCGTTGACACGCTCTAAGTTCACGGCGTTTAATTCATTGATGATCTCATCTAATGTTTTATGTTTGCCGAGCAGCAGTTCATTTTTCCCGTTTCGGCTCATTTTGCTGTTTGTGCTTTCTAAGCTCAGCATCAAGCTTCCTTTCATTTGCTCTTTGCTGTTCTCCAGCTCTTTTGAGGTAATGCCGTCTCGTTTTAATGTGGCAAGGGTTTCTTGGATTGTTTCTGACAGCTGCTGAAGCTGATTTGCACCCGTTCCGCCGTAAATGGTAAGCATTCCGCTGTCCTCATAAGAGCTATGATAGCTGTAAACAGAATAAGCAAGGCCTTTATCTTCACGGACATCTTGGAACAGCCGGCTGCTCATACTGCCACCGAGCACATTATTCAGGACGATTAAATCATAAATGCGTTCATGGCCAACCTCAAGGCCTTTAAATCCGAGACATAAGTGAGCCTGCTCTGTTTCTTTTTTTCTCGTCAGTTTTTCCGTGTAGAACTCGGGTTTTTCAAGACCTGTCGCTTTGCCTTTCGCCTCGTATGACCCGAACCATTTTTCCACATCTTTGATAAAACTGTCAGATATATTGCCCGCTACCGAAATCACCACTCGGTCCGGCGTATAATAATCATGCATGTACTGTCTGAGGGAGTCGCCGTTAAAGGAAGCAAGTGTTTCCTCCGTGCCAAGAATTGGATACCCTAAAGAATGATTGCCGTAAGTGGCTTTGCTCAGTAAATCATGCACAATGTCGTCCGGCGCATCTTCGTACATTTTAATTTCTTCATACACTACATTTTTCTCTTTTTTCAGCTCGTTTTCATCAAACGTTGAATGAAAGAACATATCTGCTAATACGTCCAGCGCGTAATTTGCATGCTCATCAAGCACCTTTGCATAGTAGCAGGTATATTCCTTTGAAGTAAACGCATTGACCTGACCGCCAATACGATCAAAAGATTCTGCTATCTCGCGTGCAGATCTTGTGCTCGTCCCTTTAAAGAACATGTGCTCTAAAAAGTGAGAAATCCCGTTTATCTCCGGCGTTTCGTGCCGCGAACCTGTACCGATCCATACGCCGATCGCAACAGAACGGACTGTCGGGTTATTTTCCAGCACAACTCTTACACCATTTTGACACGTATATCGTTTTATCAAATTTGTTCCTCCTATTCAAAGACAAGCTGCCTGCATCTGTTACTTCAACAGTCTGGTTTCATCCATCAGTTCAGTGACTGTTCCAAGCGCGTATCCTTTATCTTTAATCTTTATAATCAGCGCTTCAAGACTTTCCGCCGTTGGGTCAGTCGGATGCATTAAAATCATGGCACCATTATGTATCTTGCTTAACACTCTCGTTTGAAGCACAGACGGAGCCGGTTTTTGCCAATCGATCGTATCAACTGTCCACATGACTGTTCCCATCTGTCTCTCAGCTGCAATGTCGACAACCGCTTTTCGGAAACTTCCGCTCGGCGGAGCGAACCACTTTGGCTTAACGCCGGTCGTTTGTTCTATTTGTTTATTTGTCTTGTCGAGCTGCTCGGAAATTCTTCCTGTAGTCAGTTTGCTCATATCCGGATGATTGTATGAATGATTTCCGATTTCATGTCCGTCTTCCGCAATCTTCTTAGCGAGCTGTTCATTATTGCTCACCCAATTGCCTTCTAAAAAGAACGTAGCTTTAACTTGGTGCTTTTGCAGAACAGGGAGCATTTTTTCCAAATATTCGTTTCCCCATGCCACATTAATTAAAAAAGCCACCATCGGTTTGTCAGGATTTCCTTTATAAATAGGTTCTGGGTGAAGAGATTCCAGATGAACGCTTGGTTTTACTTGGCTGTACACCAGATCGCTTTCCCGAAACTCGCCGTGCTTTTTCATTTTTTTATATGATTTTTCAATATTGACCTTCAATCCATTATAGCCGGGAATGCTTTTCCACACCTTATCTATTCTGGCATCCTGGGGCTTGACTTCATACTCCGGCGCTTTTTGAAGCAATTCTTCATACAACGGGTCTTTGGACGCCGTGACAGTCACCGTATCTTTTTTCATTGCCCCTATGTAATCAAGTGTGTGCGGATTATTCATCATCTCAAATGAGACAAAAAAAAGAAATAGAAAAACGGCAAACGGTACAAATCTTTTGTACATGTTCTGTCCCCCCTCACCTCACATTATGAAAGTGAAGGACAAGGTAGAACCCGCCTGCGTTTTAAAAGCTTCAAAATAAAGAAGCCGGGTCTCCCAGGCTCCTTTTATGTTTTCATTTAAGATTGTTGTTCTTCTTTTTCTTTCTCTTCACGGAGCACCGCTTTACGGGACAAATTGACTCGTCCTTGTTTATCAATTTCAGTGACCTTGACAAGAATCTCGTCTCCGATTTTCACAACATCTTCAACTTTTCCTACGCGTTCAAGCGCAAGCTCTGAAATGTGCACCAAGCCGTCTTTTCCGCTGAAAATTTCAACGAAAGCCCCGAATTTTTCGATTCGTTTTACTTTACCTAGGTAAAGCTGGCCGACTACAACCTCTCGGACAAGGTCTTCGATGATTTTTTTCGCTTTTTGGTTACTGCTTTCATCTGTTGAAGAAATAAAGATTGTGCCGTCCTGTTCAATATCAATTTTAACACCGGTTTCTTCGATGATTTTATTGATTTGTTTTCCGCTTGGCCCGATGACATCGCGGATTTTATCAGGATTAATGGCCATTGTTAAAATCTTAGGCGCATATTGAGAAAGCTCTTTTCTTGATTCGCTTAAAGTCGCAAGCATGCTGTTGAGAATTTCCATTCTTCCTTTTTTCGCTTGCTGAAGCGCTTCTTCAAGAATCTCTCTGGAAAGACCTTCGATTTTAATGTCCATTTGCAGTGCCGTTACGCCTTTTTCCGTTCCGGCTACTTTAAAGTCCATATCTCCAAGCGCATCTTCCATGCCTTGAATATCAGTCAGAACCGTGTAGTGTTCACCTGATTTGACAAGCCCCATTGCAATACCCGCAACTGGCGCTTTAATTGGCACACCGGCATCCATCATTGCAAGTGTGCTTGCGCAAATGCTTGCTTGAGACGTGGAACCGTTTGATTCAAGCACTTCTGATACAAGACGGACTGTGTAAGGGAAGTCTTTTTCAGACGGAATAACTGGCTCAAGCGCACGCTCACCCAGTGCTCCATGTCCGATTTCACGGCGTCCCGGTCCGCGCATTGGTCCTGTTTCCCCAACGCTGAATTGCGGGAAGTTGTAGTGATGCATAAACCGTTTCGACTCTTCTACACCTAAGCCGTCAAGGATTTGCACATCTCCCAGAGCACCTAACGTACATACGCTGAGGGCCTGCGTTTGTCCCCTTGTAAAGAGACCTGATCCGTGCGTTCTTGGCAAGAGGCCGACCTCTGAAGAAAGCGGGCGGATTTGATCGACACCGCGGCCGTCCGGTCTAACTTTCTCTTCAGTAATCAGGCGGCGCACTTCGTTTTTAACAAGCTTGGACAGAATCTGTTTGACTTGTTTGATGGTTTCCTCGTCATGCTCTTCATCCTCGAATTTTGCCACAACTGCGTTTTTCACTTCATTAATGGCATCTTCGCGGGCATGCTTTTCATGAACTTGGATAGCTTTCAGCAAATCCTCTTCTGCTAAAGCTTTTACTTTTTCGCTAAGCTCTTCATCAATTTCAAAGAGCGTAATTTCAGATTTCTCTTTGCCGACTGCTGCGACAATTTCTTCTTGGAATGCAATCAGGCGTTTAATCTCTTCATGGCCGAACATAATGGCCTCAAGCATGGTTTCCTCAGGAACCTCATCCGCTCCCGCTTCTACCATGTTAATGGCATCTTTCGTGCCGGCAACGACAAGATTGATGTCACTTTTCTCAAGCTGATCGACTGTCGGATTAATGATAAACTGATCATCAATGCGTCCGACAGTAACCCCTGCAATCGGGCCTTCAAACGGAATATCCGATACAGAAAGGGCTAGAGATGAACCGAACATGGCAGCCATTTCTGAAGAGCAGTTTTGGTCAACACTCATGACAATGCTGATGACTTGAACTTCATTACGGAATCCATCGGCAAACAAAGGACGGATCGGCCGGTCGATTAGGCGGCTGGCAAGAACCGCTTTTTCACTCGGACGTCCTTCTCTTTTAATAAATCCGCCCGGAATTTTCCCTACCGCATATAATCTTTCCTCATAGTTTACAGTAAGTGGGAAGAAATCAAGCGGTTTTGGTTCTTTTGAAGCGGTTGCTGTACTAAGCACTGCTGTATCACCGTAGCGAATCATCACAGCACCGTTTGCCTGTTTGGCAAGCTGGCCGGTTTCAACGGTAAGCGTTCTTCCGGCCCAATCTATGGTAAAGACATGTTTTTCTTGTCCCATACGATTACGAACTCCTCTCTTCGTTGTGTGAAATAATCAATTACTCCTATTATGAACGAAATGAATTGAACATATCAATGTCAAAGTAGTATGTAAAAGGATTTCAATGATTTGTTATAAGAATTTTCGCTTTAATACGATAAAAAAGCGGGAATCCTCCCGCTTTTTACGATTATCGACGTAAGCCTAGTTTGTTAATTAACTCACGGTAACGAGTTACGTCTTTATTACGTAGATACGTAAGAAGATTACGACGCTTACCTACCATTTTAAGAAGACCGCGACGTGAGTGGTGGTCTTTCTTGTGAGTACGTAAATGCTCGTTCAAGTTGTTAATTGAGTCAGTTAGGATAGCGATCTGAACTTCTGGAGATCCAGTATCAGATTCGTGTGTTTTGAACTCATTGATGAGTTGGTTTTTACGCTCTTGAGTAATTGCCATCCTGTTTCACCTCCAAATCATATTTAGCCCCAGTTACCTAGCAACCGTCGGTGACTTCGGATTGCCAAGCAATGGTTTTAAGACTACGAAAACTATCATACTAAAAATCGGGCCTATATGCAAATATTTTAGAATAAAATTTGTGTGCGTTGCATGTTATTTCCGCAAATTGCTGAAATAACGAATGGCTTCCTGCTTATCTTTCTCAATTTGCTCTGTTAATTCTTTGATGCCATTGAATTTCCGCTCGCTCCGAATCCGTTTATACCATTCAATTTTTATAGCGGCTCCGTATACATCCTGATCAAAATCAAACAGATTAACCTCAATTGAAGGCTGCTCCGGACGTTTTTCATAGAACGTCGGCTTATAGCCGATATTGCAAACGCCATTATAGACTTCGCCGTTCACTTCCGCTTTTACGGCATATACACCCGTCGGAGGAACGATATAGCTGTTATTTAAACCGATATTGGCTGTCGGAAACCCGATGGTCCGCCCTCTTTTATCACCGTGAATGACAATTCCTTTTATAAAATAAGGCTGTCCAAGCAGGACTTTCGCCAATTCCACATCACCGTTTTGAAGCGCGGTACGGATATACGAAGAACTGATTTTTTTATCCTGCTCCGTTAATTTTTCTACCATTGTGCACTCAGCTCTTCCGTCTAAATCATCCGGCATGGTCTCCATGGTTCCCTTGCCGTATTTGCCATACGTAAAGTCAAAGCCTGCCACTGCGTGCTGCACATTAAGGCCGATGATATACTGGTCGATAAACTGCTTAGGAGAAAGAGAAGCAAACACTTCATTAAATTTAACGACATACAGAATCTCTGTGCCTAATTGTTCAATTTGGTTTATTTTGTCTTCAAGAGGCGTAATCAGATCCTTCGGCTCCTTATCCCTTCCTAAAACGTGAGAAGGATGGGGATGAAAGGTCATTACAGCAAGTGCCAGGCCTTTTTCTTCGGCTATTTGCTTCGCTGTGCCGATTACCTTTTGATGCCCGAGATGAACGCCGTCAAAATAGCCTAACGCCATCACTGATTTTGCTTGCTCCTCTTTTATTAAATGATGAGGATGTGTAATATGTATCGTCTTCACAGAACGGTCACCTTTTTTCTATTGTTCGCTTTTTTGCATCAATACTTTTGCCGGCTTTAACAGCCCTTTTTTTGCAGGATGGGGGAAATAGATCGCCAAACAGGTTCCGGATTCAGTAAAGACGGCAATTCGGTCTTCACTTGTCATCTCAGAAAACTGCTCGGGCGTCTCAAGCAAAGCCCCATTTTCTACTTTCTTAGCTAATGTATCACTTATGATCCATTTCGGCAAATGATTGAGCGCACGTTCAATAGGAACTGTATGCTCTTCCACGGTTCCGGATTGGGCTTGTGCTTCCAGTTCATCGAAGGTAAAGCATTCGTCGAGGGAAAAATCTCCGGATGCCGTCCGGATTAAATGAGACATATGAGCCGGATATCCAAGCTTTTCTCCAATCATGACCGCCAGCGTCCTTACATAGGTGCCTTTTGAGCATGTCACTGTAAACCGGAAACTCGCTGTTTCTTCGCTATGCTTAATCCCTGTCGTCAGCTCAATGTCTTCAATGGTAATCATACGTTTTGGACGTTCTACTTCAATCCCTGCTCTGGCGTACTCGTATAATTTTTTGCCATTTACTTTTACAGCGGAATACATAGGAGGAATTTGTTCCTGTTTTCCCTTTAAACTGTTTAACACCTTTTCTACTTCCGTTTTATCAATGTCTTGTTTGACAGGCTTTCTTTCAACCGTTTCGCCAGTCTGATCCTCTGTTGTGGTTGAAAAGCCAAGCGTTATTTCCGCATCATACGTTTTTGACTTTTCAGTTAAGTATTCGACAATTTTTGTGGCCCTTCCCACACAAATCGGAAGCACCCCTGACACTTCAGGATCGAGCGTTCCCGTATGTCCTACTTTTTTTGTTTTTAACAGTTTTCGGATCTTCATGACACAGTCGTGCGATGTCATGCCAACAGGTTTATGTAAAAGGAGAACTCCGTTAACCATTTGTCTTTCACTCCTTCTTTTAAGCTTTTTTCTCTAAAAACGCAGAAAAGAGGACAGACGATATACGCCTATCCTCTCCATTTTTATTCAGATGGTTTCTCTGAATGTAATTCGTGAATCAGTGTTTCGATACGATTTCCGTAATCGATTGATTCATCGAACTCAAATTCAATTTCAGGCGTTTTTCGAAGTCTGATGCGGCTGCCGATTTCAGAACGGATAAATCCTTTCGCCTTTGCCAGCCCTTTCAGCGCTTCCTCCCGTTTTTTCTCGTCACCGAGAACCGAGATATACACCTTTGCAATTTGTAAATCACCTGATACACGTACATCCGTTACTGTCAGAAAACCAATTCTCGGGTCCTTCAGCTTGCGGCTGATAATATCACCGAGTTCTTTTTTCATTTGCTCGCCGACACGGTTTGCTCTCATACTCAATTCAATCACCTCTAAGTTAAAACCACTCTGTTCTAGTGATCGTCCGTTCAATTTCAGGAAAAGAGTCGATAAACGCCAAAACACGCTGCAGCTCTTTTTCTGTTTGAACGCGAGAGGAAGAAACAGCGGCGATTCCGAAGCTGGTTCTTTGCCAAGTGTCCTGATAGCCAATCTCCGAAATCGAAACATTGAACTTATTTTGAACCCTGGTTAAGATCCGCTTCAGAACGGCACGCTTTTCTTTTAGTGATCCCGCATCATAAATGATGCATTCACACTCCGCAAATCCGATCACGTTCTTTCAATTTCCTGCATGACAAACGCTTCAAGGATGTCACCTTCACGAATGTCATTGTATTTCTTAATTGTAATACCACATTCATAGCCTTGTGAAACTTCTTTCACATCATCTTTAAAGCGTTTCAGAACGTCTACTTCGCCTTCGAAGATGACGACGCCGTCACGAATTAAACGGAGACCGCTGTCGCGCGTAATAGTTCCTTCAGTAACATATCCGCCGGCAATTGTACCAATTTTAGATACTTTGAATGTTTGGCGCACTTCTACTTGACCAATTACTTTTTCTTCATATTCAGGATCTAGCATACCTTTCATGGCAGCTTCAATCTCGTCGATTACTTTGTAAATGATACGGTGAAGACGAATATCTACATTTTCAGCTTCAGCCGTACTCTTAGCATTTCCGTCCGGTCTCACATTAAACCCAATAACTATTGCATTGGAAGCAGATGCCAAGATAATGTCAGATTCAGTAATCGCGCCAACGCCGGTATGGATGATTTTCACTTTAACGCCTTCCACTTCAATTTTCTGAAGTGCAGCCGTTAAAGCTTCAGCAGATCCTTGAACGTCAGCTTTTACGATGAGGTTGATGTCTTTTACATCACCTTGTTTAATTTGCTCGAATAAGTCATCAAGACTGAGCTTCGCTTTATCACTGCGCTGCTCTTCAAGCTGTTTCGCAGCACGTGCTTCCCCGACAGAACGTGCTGTTTTTTCATCTTTAAAGACAAGGAATTGGTCTCCCGCTTGAGGGACATCGTTCAGACCGGTAATTTCAACCGGAGTTGACGGGCCGGCAGTTTTCACGCGGCGTCCAATGTCGTTGACCATTGCACGGACACGGCCAAAAGTATTGCCGACTACGATCGGATCTCCGACATGCAGTGTTCCAGTCTGTACGAGCAATGTCGCAACTGATCCTCTGCCTTTATCAAGTTCTGCTTCAATAACGGTTCCTTTTGCCTGACGGTTCGGATTCGCCTTCAGTTCCTCTACCTCACTGACAAGCAAAATCATTTCAACGAGTTCATCAATGCCTTTTCCAGTTAAAGCGGAAAGAGGCACAAAAATCGTTTCTCCGCCCCAGGCTTCAGGGACAAGTCCGTATTCCGTCAGTTCTTGCATTACACGGTCAGGATTTGCGGATTCTTTATCAATTTTATTCACAGCAACGATAATTGGAACCTCAGCTGCTTTTGCATGGTTAATCGCTTCTACTGTTTGCGGCATTACACCGTCATCGGCAGCTACAACGAGAATTGTAATATCAGTTACTTCTGCACCGCGTGCACGCATTGTTGTAAATGCGGCGTGTCCCGGAGTATCCAAGAACGTAATTTTTTTGCCGTTCTCTTCAATTTGGTAAGCACCGATATGCTGAGTGATTCCGCCTGCTTCTCCTTCAACAACCTTCGTTTTACGGATGCTGTCAAGAAGCGTCGTTTTCCCATGGTCAACGTGACCCATGATCGTCACGACAGGAGGACGAATTTCAAGATCCTCTTCATTATCAGGCTCTTCGTATTTCTCCAATTCTGTTTCCTCAAGCACAATAACTTCTTCTGTTTCTACACCATATTCTGATGCAATGAGTTCAATTGTGTCCTTATCAAGCTCTTGGTTAATGGTAGCCATTACACCAAGAAGCATCAGCTTTTTAATAATTTCTGAAGGCTCTTTGCCAAGCTCTTCAGCCAGTGCACCGACAGTTAAAGTACCGGAGAACGTAATTTTCTCAGGAAGCTCTTTTTTCGGCTTTACAGGCTTTTGCTGATATTGGTTTTTATTGTTGTTGTTGCGTTTATTTTTTTTGTTGTTGTTATTTTTCTTGTTTTTGTTAAATTGATTATTCTGCACGTCATTCTTCTTTCCGTCTCGAATTTTATTTGGTTGATTTCCAGCTGATTGCTGATTAATCCCTTGCGGCTGTTTGTTTTTGTTCGTTTCTGCAGGCTTTTGAGATTTAGCGGCTGCGCCGCCTTTTTTATATTTGGCATCAAGCTGTTTAATGGCCTTTTCTTCAAGCATGGCCATGTGATTATTCACTTCTAAATCCATGTTTTTCAGTGCGGTCAAAATTTCCTTACTTGAAACATTTAACGCTTTTGCATATTCGTATACTCTCATTTTAGCCATTCGTTCACCCCCAAAAATATTAATCGAGCAAGCTGATCAGCTTATTCGCAAAACCTTGGTCAGTGACGGCGACAACGACACGGGCTTCTTTACCGATAGAGCGTCCAAGAACCGCGCGACTCTCGACTTTTTTATAAGGGACTTTATAATAATTGCACTTGTCAGTTACTTTTTTCGCTGTGTTAGAAGATGCATCCTCTGTAAGCAGGACAAGCTTTGCACGCGCATTCCTGATTTCTTTAATTACCAAGTCCTCGCCTGACACGACCTTACGAGCTCGATTGGCCAGACCCAGCAAGGGAAACCATTCCATTCCAGACATTTTATTTTTTCACCTTTTCCGCCAGCTCCAGCAATTCTTCGAAAATCTGGTCATCGATTTGTGATTGAAATTGATTTTGCAAAGTGTTTTTCTTTTTTGCTGCTAAGATGCACTCTTTATCAAGCGTTAAATAAGCACCCCGTCCGTTCTTTTTTCCGGTCGGGTCTACTGAGATTTCGCCTTCTTTCGAACGTACAACTCGGATCAGTTCCTTTTTAGGCTTCATTTCACCAGTCACTACACATTTGCGTAACGGGATCTTCTTGTGTTTATTCACCTAAGGTCACCTCTTATTCATCCGATTCAGCAGTTTCAGGCTCCGTAAAGAGCGGCTCATCGTCTTCTTCTTCAAGTTCTCTCGGATAGATTCCAAGTTCTCTCGCGTCCGTTTCGCTCTTAATATCAATCTTCCAGCCTGTCAGTTTAGCAGCTAAGCGTGCGTTTTGTCCTCTTTTGCCAATCGCCAGAGACAGCTGGTAATCAGGAACAATAACAGTTGTCGCTTTTTCTTCTTCATTTACGATGACATCCAGCACTTTCGAAGGGCTGAGTGCATTCGCGACAAATTCTACAGGATCACTGGACCAGTTGACAATGTCAATTTTTTCACCTTTTAATTCATTGACGATCGCCTGAACACGCTGGCCTTTAGGGCCTACGCATGAGCCGACAGGGTCCACGTCAGGATCATCGGTGCGGACAGAAATTTTTGAACGGTCGCCGGCTTCTCTGGCAACAGATTTCAGCTCGACAGTTCCATCATAAATTTCAGGCACTTCAATTTCAAACAAACGCTTTAACAGGCCTGGATGTGTTCTTGACACATAAATCTGCGGGCCCTTCGTCGTTTTCTCTACTTTTGTGATATATACCTTAATGCGGTCATGAGGCTTGTAGGTTTCATTTGGCATTTGCTCATTAACAGGCAGCAAGGCTTCTATTTTTCCTAAAGACACGTAGATAAACTTATTGTCCAGACGCTGGACGATACCTGTCATGATGTCTTCTTCACGGTCGATAAATTCAGAATAAATCACACCGCGCTCAGCTTCGCGCACACGCTGTGTAACGACCTGCTTCGCTGTTTGAGCAGCTATACGCCCGAAATCCTTAGGTGTTACTTCGATTTCGACGACGTCGCCGACCATATATTCCGGGTGGATGCCCTGCGCCTCTTCAATAGAGATCTCTAGTCTTTGGTCGTATACTTCGTCAACGACATCTTTTCTTGCAAATACACGGATGGAGCCAGTTTCACGGTTTAAATCCACCCGTACATTTTGCGCTTGATTAAAATTCCGCTTATAAGCAGAAATTAACGCAGCTTCGATTGCTTCAATGATAATTTCTTTACTGATGCCTTTTTCTTTTTCAAGAATCGTGAGAGCATCTAATAATTCACTGCTCATTTAACGGTCTCCCCCCTTAAAACATTTGTATTCATTAGAATGTAACAGCTAATCTTGCATTAGCTATCTTTTCATACGGAATATTGATCCGTTTCTTTCTTGTTTTGATCGTGATCTCAACTGTCACTGTTTGTCCATCAAATTCAGCCAGTTCACCTTCAAACACTTTTACGCCGTCAATAGGCTCATACGTCTTAATGTATACGTTTTTTCCTAGTGATTTTTCGAAATCGGCTTTTTTCTTTAGCGGACGCTCAGCTCCTGGAGATGAGACTTCAAGAAAGTAATTTTGGCTGATTGGGTCTGCCTCATCAAGCTTTTCGCTTAAAGCTTCGCTTACTTTGGCACATTCCTCAATATCCACACCGTCATCGGAATCAATAAACACGCGAAGGAACCAGCTTTGGCCCTCTTTGACAAATTCAATGTCAACGAGTTCCAGCTGAAGGCTGTCTACGATTGGCTGAGCCATTTCTTGAACGGTGTCAGTCACTTTTTTGCTCATGTTCTTCCTCCTTGTGCTGTCGATCTCATATTCGTCTCGTCACTCTGCATAAAAACCCTGCTTCAAAAGAGCAGGGGCTAAAAAGTAAACGATGAACATGTCGAGACAAAATTCTCCTGTTCAATACAAAAGAGCGGGTTTCCCCACTCTTTGCCTCGGTAATCGTTAGCATTTCCAATAAAACTATACCATAACCATATTTTTATTGCAAATGGATATACGCTTACCTTCATACCTAAGTAAGTGACAGAAACTCTAATATTACAATGGCACTTTTTGCGCTTATGTATGCATAGAAGCAGAATTTCCGTGAAATTCTGCTTTCCATGTTAGAACAGTGATAATTGGTTTTGATCAGGCAGTGACTCCAGACAGCCATGGCGATCTAAGTACTCTAAAATCGTTTTTGATACTTTCCCTCTCTTTTGCAAATCTTCTTTAGAGAGGAATTCGCCTTCTTCGCGCGCTTTTACAATGTTCAAAGCAGCGTTCGTCCCTAACCCTGGAATAGAGTTAAACGGCGGAATAAGACTGTTGCCGTCAATAATAAACTCTGTGGCGCTGGAGCGATATAAATCGACTTTTTGGAATGAATAGCCTCTCTCACACATCTCAAGCGCTAATTCTAAAACAGTCAGAAGGTTCTTTTCCTTCGGTGAAGCATCAAGTCCTTTAGAGTTTATATCCTCCATTACCGCTCTGATTGCTGTAGAGCCCTTGATCATTGTATCGATATCAAAGTCATCTGCACGAACGGTAAAATAAGCCGCATAATACAAAAGAGCATGATGCACTTTAAAGTAAGCAATGCGGACTGCCATTAAGACATATGCCGCGGCGTGGGCTTTCGGGAACATGTATTTAATCTTTTTACAAGAATCAATATACCAGTCTGGGACATTGTTATTTTTCATTTCTTCTTCCCATTCAGGCGTTAATCCTTTTCCTTTACGCACGAATTCCATGATTTTAAAGGCAAGGGACGGCTCAAGGCCTTGATAGATTAAATAAACCATAATGTCATCACGGCAGCCGATCACCTCACTCAGCTCACAAATATTATTGTGGATGAGCTCCTGTGCATTGCCAAGCCATACATCAGTTCCGTGAGACAAGCCTGAAATCTGAACAAGCTCAGAAAAAGTGGTCGGCTTTGTATCTTCAAGCATCTGCCGGACAAATCGGGTACCGAATTCAGGAATTCCAAGAGTGCCCGTTTTACAGCCAATCTGTTCTTCAGTCACACCGAGTGATTCGGTTCCCTGGAAGATCTTCATCACTTCAGGATCATCCGTCGGAATTGTTTTCGGATCTATTCCGCTTAAGTCTTGAAGCATCCGAATAACGGTCGGGTCATCGTGTCCTAGAATATCAAGCTTTAACAGGTTGTCATGGATGGAGTGGAAATCAAAATGAGTCGTTTTCCACTCTGAACCTGTGGCATCTGCCGGGAACTGGATCGGTGAAAAATCATAAATATCCATATAATCCGGAACTACGATAATACCGCCAGGGTGCTGTCCAGTTGTACGTTTTACACCTGTGCACCCCTGTACGAGCCGATCTATTTCGGCACCGCGCATATGAAGATTGTTATCTCCGGCATAGCCTTTTACATAACCGTAGGCTGTTTTTTCTGCCACCGTGCCTATTGTTCCCGCACGATATACATTGTCTTCTCCGAACAATACTTTTGTGTAATTGTGTGCTTGCGGCTGATATTCCCCTGAGAAGTTCAAATCGATATCAGGTACTTTGTCCCCTTTAAATCCTAAGAACGTTTCAAATGGAATATCATGGCCGTCTTTTTTCAAAGGCGTTCCGCAATGAGGACATGTCTTGTCAGGCAGGTCAAAACCAGAACCGACAGAACCGTCATTAAAGAACTCAGAATGCTGGCACTCAGGACAAACATAGTGCGGCGGCAGCGGGTTTACCTCAGTAATCTCAGTAAGTGTCGCAACTAATGAAGATCCTACGGAACCACGGGAACCAACGAGATACCCGTCATCTAGTGAACGTTTTACAAGTTTGTGAGAGATCAAGTAAATAACAGCAAATCCGTGGCCAATGATACTCTTTAACTCTTTTTCAATCCGAGCTTCGACAATTTCAGGCAGCTCTTCCCCGTAAATGCTTCTTGCGCGCTGATAGCTCATTTCTCTGATCTCTTCATCGGCGCCTTCGATTTTCGGCGTATATAAATCATCTTTAATCGGCTTGATGTCATCAACTAAAGAAGCAACCTTTTGGGTATTGGTGACTACGATCTCCTTCGCTTTTTCTTCACCTAAGAAAGAAAAAGCTTCAAGCATTTCGTCTGTCGTTCTGAAATGCACTTTCGGCAGTTCATGCCTGTTTAGCGGATTTGCCCCGCCTTGTGAGGATATTAAAATCTTTCTGTAGATTTTATCCTCATCATTCAAGTAATGAACATTTCCCGTAGCAACAACCGGTTTATTAAGCTTTTCCCCCAGCTTCGTGATATTCGCAATAATTTCTTTCAACGCTTTTTCATCACGGACCAGTTCAAGCTCCAGCAAGTGACGATACACTTCAGGCGGCTGAACCTCAAGGTAATCATAGAATGACGCGATATCTTCCACCTCTTCAGGCGATTTTTGCATCATTCCCTCAAAAACCTCTCCCCTGTCACAGGCAGAACCGATCAGAAGCCCTTCCCTGTATTTTTCAAGCTGAGATCTCGGGATACGTGGCACTCTGTAAAAATAATGAATATGAGAAAGTGACACAAGCTTAAATAAATTTTTAAGTCCCGTGCTGTTCACGGCAAGTAATGTTGCATGATACGGTCTTGATCTTTGATAAGCATTGGACTGACCCATATTTTCATTCAACTCATCATGGTACTGAATACCTTTTTCAGCTGCGTCTTTCAGCATTTTCAGAAGCAAATAAGCGGTTGCCTCAGTATCATAGATCGCACGGTGATGCTGTGTGAGTTCGATATCAAACTTTTTACAAAGTGTGTTCAACCGGTGGTTCTTAAATTCCGGATAGAGAAAACGTCCAAGTTCAAGCGTGTCAATGACTGGGTTTTTAGCTTTATCGACTTCAAGAAGCTTTTTATAGGCTACATTTAAGAATCCCATATCAAAGCTTGCATTATGAGCGACAAGGATATCATCGCCAATCCATTCTCTGAAATCTCTTATTACATCTACGACATCCGGAGCGTCTTGTAGCATATCATCAGTGATCCCTGTCAGCTCTATGATAGTGGCGGAAAGCGGACGATGCGGGTTCGCAAACGCCTCAAATTTATCAATAATTTCTCCGCCTTTTACTTTTACTGCAGCCAGCTCAATAATGGTATCGTATACAGCAGACAATCCTGTCGTCTCAACGTCAAAAACAACATATGTTTCTTCTTCGAGCAGACGATGTGCGGCATTATAAGCAATTGGCACGCCATCATCCACGAGATTCGCTTCCATCCCGTAAATCATTTTAATTCCATGCTTTTTGGCCGCAGAATACGCATCAGGGAAGGATTGAACGACAGCATGGTCGGTCAAAGCGATGGCCTCATGCCCCCATTTTTTAGCCTGTTCGACAAGCTTTCCGATACCCGTAACAGCATCCATTTGGCTCATTGGGGAATGAAGATGCAATTCCACTCTTTTTTCTCCTTCAGGTGCTGAATCTTCACGGGTTTTTGCTTTTATTTCGTTCACGTCATTTGCGATCATGACAAGGTCTCTGACAAATGTATCATTTTGAATGCTTCCGCGTGCTTTTACCCACATTCCTTTTTTCAGAGACTTCATCAGTGCCGCATCTTCTTTTTCACGTGCAAACATTTTGATCAAAATACTATTTGTATAGTCTGTAATTTTGAAGATACACAGCGTGCGCCCGCTCTTCAGCTCGCGCGTCTCCACATCAAACACATAACCTTGGACCGTAATTCTCCGTTCTTCGTCCATGATGCTGTCAAGTGTCCGGATTTCCTCGTTATCTTTAATTTGATAACCGATAACAAGAGGACCAGATGGTGCTTGGTCTTCATCACTTTCTTTATCTTTCTTCTCCATTTCAATCAAGGCCTGCATAGCCCGCTCTTGGTCTTCTGCAAGCTTTTGCTCCCGAAACTTTTGAACTTCCTGCTCGGATACAAATATTTCAGCATCAAGCTGAAGATCCGGAAAGCCAAATTGACGGTAGCCTGCTTGTATCATGGAACTATATTTGTTCTTTAGCGCAGCCGCTTCTGTATCCGTTTTGGTTTTGACAATCAGTTTATTGCCCTTCAGCTTCGGTTTTTGCTGGTTTAAAAGACTGATAATCGGCGGCGAAATGCCCTGCAGTTCTTCAATGCAGCGTGACCAGTAGTCTTGAACGATACTTTCACTGACCTCGGCATCGTGAACTTCAATTGAAGATGTCACTTTTGCTATGTGGGCAAACGATTGCGTCAGCCTCGTTGTTAATGTGTCATATATTTGAAAAGGCAGCAAAGATTTAAATTGAAAATGAAAATGCCAAGACTTAGAAGCTTTGTGAATTGTCAGCTTTTTAATCTCGCCATGTTCAAAGTATGTCATGAAGGTATCATCTGTCATATTAATCTGCTGCAGAAGAATTTGAAACTGCCTTCTGTTTACTGATAACTGTTCCATTAAGACAGTATCCCTCCCTAAAAACATCATAAGTGAAGGTACCTCAGGCAATGAGGTACCTTCTATTATTTCTATTTTAACATGTTTTTTGATAAATCGTTATGGTGATTACTGCTTGCTGATAAACGCAGATAATTCGTCTACTGAAATCTCAGTTGACTCACCAGTTTGACGAATTTTCACTTCGACGATTCCTTCGTCAGCTCGTTTTCCGACAGTGATGCGGATTGGAAGGCCGATTAGATCTGAATCAGCGAATTTTACGCCGGCACGCTCAGCACGGTCATCATAGAGCACTTCATAGCCTTCCGCTTTTAAATCGGCATACAGCTTTTCTGCTAGCTCTCTTTGCCCATCGTTTTTCATGTTCAAAGCAAGAATATGAAGATCGTACGGCGCAACGCTTTTTGGCCAAATTAATCCTTTTTCGTCATGATGCTGTTCAGCAATAGCAGACAGCGTTCTTGACACACCGATTCCGTAACAGCCCATCAGCATTGGCTGCGCGCGTCCGTTTTCATCTAAGTATGTCGCATTCATCGCTTCTGAATAGCGTGTTCCGAGCTTAAAGACTTGTCCGACTTCGATTCCTTCCGCAAAACGGATCGTGCCCTTGCCGTCTGGTGATGGGTCACCTTCTTTAATAAATCGAAGATCAGCAAATTCTTTAATTTGCGCGTCACGGTTCACGTTGACATTTTTATAATGATGATCTCCTTCATTCGCACCAGCAATAGCATTAACCATTGCTTTCACAGCAAGATCGGCATAAACTTCAACTTCTTGTTTAACACCGACAGGGCCGACAAAGCCTGGCTCTGTTCCAAGCTGCTGAATAACCTCTTCGTGTGAAGCAAGTTCCACAACTTCTGCTTGAAGCAAGTTTTTCACTTTAATATCGTTAACTTCATGATCTCCTCTTACAAGCACTAAGACAAAACGGTCATCTGCTTTAAACAATACTGATTTAATGCAGTCTTCAGCGGAAACCTGTAAAAACGCAGTCAGTTCTTCGATTGTTTTCACGTTAGGGGTATGGACCTTTTCTAAAGCTTCAGGCTCTTCATTAGAAGGGACTTCTTGATAAAGAACTTCAGCCATTTCGATATTCGCTGCATACTGTGATTCATCAGAATACGCAATCGTATCCTCTCCGATCGCAGAAAGCGCCATAAACTCGTGCGTATCCTTTCCTCCCATTGCACCTGAATCGGCAATAACAGGCCTTACATTAATGCCGCAGCGGGCAAAAATATTAGAATAGGCCTCGTACATTTTTTGATACGTTTCATCCAGGCTTTCTTCAGATGCATGGAAAGAATACGCATCCTTCATTATAAATTCGCGGCCTCTTAACAAACCGAAGCGAGGACGCTTTTCATCTCTGAACTTAGACTGAATTTGATACAGTGTCAGAGGGAGACGCTTATAGGATTTAACCTCATCGCGAACAAGTGAAGTGATAACTTCTTCATGCGTTGCCCCTAAAGCAAATTCACGGCCATGACGGTCTTTCAGTCTCATCAGTTCAGGGCCATACGTATACCATCTGCCTGATTCCTGCCATGTCTCCGCCTGCTGTAATGCGGGCATAAGCATTTCTACGGCATCAATTTTCTCCATTTCTTCACGAACAATCTGCTGAATGTTTTGAATCACCTTATACGCAAGAGGCATATAGCTGTATACCCCGCTCGTATTCTGTCTGATAAATCCTGCTCTCAGAAGAAGCTGATGACTTTTTGCTTCGGCATCAGCTGGAACTTCACGGAGCGTAGGAATAAGCGTCAAACTTTGTCTCATTTCTTCGCACCTCTGATTGATTTACTTTTCGTTTACAAGAACAGCCGCTGGATATCGTTCCATGTGACGACCAGCATAAGAAGCATTAAGAAAGCTACCCCGATAAACACAACGAATGCTTCTTTTTCTCTGTTAATCGGTTTGCCCCGAATCGCTTCAATAAATAGAAATAACAATCTTCCTCCGTCTAGTGCCGGAATCGGAAGCAGGTTGACAATACCAAGGTTAATGCTTAAAAACGCCGCAAACTGGAATAAGTTCACTAACCCTGTTTTTGCCACTTGGTCTGTCATATCATATATGCCGACAGGGCCTGACAGCATATCAAGTTTAAATTGGCCTGTCACCAATTTGCTTAAGTTGGTTAAAATGGCTTTGGTGACATCAACTGTTGATGTCGCGCCGTAAGCAACTGCTGAGAGAACGCCTTTTTCAGTCGGCGCATAGGAACCGAAGCGTCCGATTGTTTTTTTGTTCTCATCTTTAACAGCTTCCGGAGTCACTGAAATATGAAGCGTTTTGTTATCCCTTTTTACTGCAACGTCCATTTCTTTTTCCGGGTTTTCTTTTACAGCAGAGACAATGTCAGTCCAAGACCTCATTTTCTCTCCGTTAATGCTTTGGATGTAATCCCCTTCTTTTAGCCCTGCTTCGGCCGCCCGTCCATTGTCCGTCAGCTGCCCGAGCATAGGCTCATTTGACGGTACGCCTTGAATCAGCCCAAGCATTACTAAAATGACGTAAGCTAAAATAAAGTTCATAATCGGCCCTGCAGCAATCGCTTTAATTCGCTGCCACACAGGTTTGGAACCAAATTGGCGATTATACGGCGCGATCTGTACTTCTTCTCCATCTACTATGAAAAAAGAAGTTTCGCTGACAGTGAAGCTGGAAAGCTCATCCTCTTTCCCTTGTTCATAGCCGGTGATCTTCATGTCATGCTCTAGATCCGCGGTTTCCACTTCAATGACTAAAGCATCCGGGTATTTTTCCTTTTGATTGATGATGACTTTCTCAACTTGATCTTCTTTATTAAACAGAAGGCCGACCGTGTAACCGGGTTTCACCTCAATCATTTCCGGATCTTCGCCGGCCATGCGGACAAACCCGCCGACCGGAAGCAGCCTGATCGTATAAACTGTTTCATTTTTTTTGAAAGAAAAAATCTTTGGACCGAAGCCGATTGCAAATTCACGGCAGAGAATCCCCGCTCTTTGGGCAAGCAATAAATGGCCCAGTTCATGGAAGAAAACGAGCGTTCCGAAAATAATGATAAACGCTATAACTGTATTCACGAACATACCACCTTATGTGAGTATTGAATTGACGTATCCCCGGGTATCTTTGTCCACTTCTTGAATGTCCGCCAGACTCGGTTTTTTTATAATCTGATGGCGGGATAGTGCCTTTTCGATACAGTCTTCAATAGCCAAAAACGGTATCTTGCCAGCTAAAAAGGCAGCGACAGCTACTTCATTTGCCGCATTCAAGACTGTCGGCATTGTTCCTCCTATTTTACCTGATTCAAAAGCAAATTGTAAGCATCGGAACCTGTCAAAATCAGCTTTCTCAAAATGAAGGCTGCCGATTTCCCATAATTCAAGCCTTTTCGCATCTGGTAAAGGCAACCGGTCAGGATAGGTGAGCGCATATTGAATTGGAACCCTCATATCAGGCGTGCCAAGCTGCGCGATCACACTTTTGTCATGAAACTCAACCATTGAATGGATGATGCTCTCCTTATGTAAAACCACATCAATTTGTTCATATGGTATATCGAAAAGCCAATGTGCCTCGATCACCTCTAATCCCTTATTCATCATTGTAGCCGAATCAATTGTAATTTTTGCACCCATTGACCAATTCGGGTGTTTTAATGCATCCTCAACTGTTACTGATTCGAGCTCCTCTCGCGTCTTGTCCCGAAAGCTTCCGCCGGACGCCGTGATGATGAGGCGTTCAATATTTTTAGACTGTTCGCCTTGGAGAGCTTGAAAAATTGCTGAATGCTCACTGTCAACAGGCAACAGCGGAACATCGTATTTCTTAGCATGTTCTTTTACTATATGCCCTGCAGTGACAAGAGTTTCCTTATTTGCAAGCGCAATTGTTTTTTTCTGTTCAATTGCCTTTAACGTCGGGATAAGGCCAACGCTTCCGAGTAAGGCGTTGACCACAACGTCAACCTCTTCCATCACTGCTGCTTCTATCAGCCCTTCTTCTCCCAGCCCAATCTGGCATTCAAAAGAGAAAGACATTTGTTTTAATTTATGATATGTATCCAGATCACCGACAGAGACAAACTTCGGCTTAAAGGCCTCTATCATTGGAACGGCCTTATCAATATTTCTGCCAAACGACATAGATACCAGCTGAAATTGATCTTGATGTGTACGCAATACGTCAAGTGTCTGTTCGCCGATTGATCCTGTTGCTCCTAAAAGACAAATATTTTTCAAAGTGCCACTACTCCTATTCTATTTGCTGCATGATCAGCCTTATATTCATATTAGACTTTTTTATGAAAAAAGGGCAAGCAGAAAGTACAAGAAAGGCATGACAAACAAGAAACTGTCGAAACGGTCCAAGATACCGCCATGCCCGGGAAGAATCTTTCCAGAATCCTTAACATCGTAATGTCTTTTTAAGGCGGATTCCACTAAATCCCCAAGTTGTCCGAAAACAGATAAAAACAGCGTGATCAACAGCAGATAGATATACGGGACCGGAAGATGTACAACAAGCTGAAAAATCGTCGCGAGTATAAGTGCGATGACAATTCCGCCTGCAAATCCTTCCACTGTTTTATTCGGACTGATTTCAGGCCACAGTTTTCGCTTCCCAATCGATTTCCCGACAAAATATGCACCGGAATCAGTGGACCAAATGACAACACACGCGTAAAAAATGTATGTTAACCCGTACTGGTCAAGATTTCTGATTTCTATAAAATAATGAAAACACATTCCGATGTAAATTGTTGCAAGCGTAATAAATCCGACTTCATCAAAGGTAAAGGTGTTTTTCACCAACACCGTGTAAGTCAGCAAAAGCAGTACCGCGAACAAAGCAATTTCCATTTTTGAAATGCCGTTCGCTTCAAAAAACGAATACTGGCTTGGCAATAAGAACATCCATAATAATAAAAGACTGATCAAACCCGGCAGTGAAACTAGCTTCAGCTTTTTCATCCGTAAAAGTTCAAAAAGCGCTACACTGCCCATAGCATAAATTAATATGGTGAACGGCAAATTCCCGACAATAACCAAAAATAAAAATACAATTGCTGCCAGAACACCTGTCAAAATTCTTTGTTTCATGTCCACCATCCTCTAAATTCCGCCAAACCTCCGGCCCCTCTGCTGAAATTCTCCTAACGCCTGTAAGAAGTGATCTTCTTTAAAGTCAGGCCACAAGACATCAGTAAACACAAATTCGCTGTAGGCAACCTGCCATAGCATAAAATTGCTCAGTCTAATCTCACCGCTCGTTCGAATTAAAAGTTCAGGATCCTGCAAAGATTCAGTCATTAAATAATTAGAAAAAAGCGATTCATCGATGTCTTCAATATTCAAGGAGCCTTCCTTCACTTTTTCCGCGAGTGATTTTGCAGCGGTGACAATTTCAGTACGTCCTCCATAATTGAGAGCAAAATTGAGGATCATTCCGTCGTTTTGCGCCGTATCCCGTACAGCCTTTTCAATCGCACGTAATGTGTGCGCCGGCAAAGCTGTTTCATCTCCAATGATCCGAACCTGTACATTTTCCTCCACAAGCTCTGGAAGATACGTATTTAAAAATTCTTCCGGAAGCTTCATTAAAAAATCGACTTCCATTTTCGGCCTCTTCCAGTTTTCTGTTGAAAATGCATACAATGTCAATACTTTGACACCTAGTTCATTCGCAAGCTTTGTTGTACTTTTTACTACCTTCATCCCTTCATGGTGGCCTGCAATTCGGGGAAGAGAGCGTTTTTTAGCCCAACGGCCATTTCCATCCATGATAATGGCGATGTGTTCAGGAATTTCTCCCTTAAGTATGTCTTCTTTTGTATAACGTTCTAAGTTGGAAGCCGCAGTTTGCTGATTCTTCCAATTTTTGAGTATGTTGAGCATGAGATTCCTCCGTCACCCAAAAAGGTTGCATTCCCTGCTGATAACCAATGTAATCAACAGTATTAACAAAAAAACCCCCTGTAAACATGAGAGGGTCTTTTCACTATTATCTATTGTACATAGTTTTTCATTAAACTTCCATGATTTCTTTTTCTTTGTCTTTTGTGACACTGTCAATTTTTGACACATATTCATCTGTCAGTTTTTGAACGTCTTCTGTTGAAGCACGCAGTTCATCCTCAGTAATGTCTCCGTTTTTCTCAAGTTTTTTGAGATCATCGTTAGCATCACGGCGGACGTTACGGACAGCTACTTTTGCGTCTTCAGCATATTTTTTTACAACTTTCACTAATTCTTTCCGTCTTTCTTCTGTTAATGCCGGAATCGCAATACGAATCATATTGCCGTCACTAGTTGGCGTAAGGCCTAAATCAGCTTTTAAAATCGCTTTCTCGATATCGCCGATTGCTGTTTTGTCGTATGGCGTAACGACCAGCATACGAGCTTCAGGCACGTTAATAGAAGACAGCTGATTTAAAGGTGTCTGTGCTCCGTAATATTCAACCGTTACTTTATCTAATAAAGATGGATTTGCTCGGCCTGCACGTACAGTAGCCAATTCGCGCTGATAAGCGGCAATTGCTTTTTCCATTTTTTCTTTTGTTTGAGTTAATACTTCTTTTGACACGTTATTTCCCCCTCACGATCGTTCCGATTGATTCACCGATAACGGCACGTTTGATATTTCCTTCTTCCATAATAGAAAAGACGATAAGCGGAATGTCATTGTCCATGCATAAAGATGACGCTGTTGAATCCATGACTTCCAGGCCGTCTTTCAGAACGTCAAGATAAGATAGTGACTCATACTTAACAGCTGATTCATCTTTTCTAGGATCAGCATTATACACACCGTCAACATTATTTTTAGCCATTAAAATAACGTCTGCTTCAATTTCAGCAGCCCGCAGTGCAGCTGTCGTATCAGTTGAGAAATATGGGTTTCCTGTGCCCGCAGCGAAAATAACGACACGTTTTTTCTCTAAGTGGCGTATCGCTTTTCTTCTTATGTACGGTTCAGCAACTTGTCTCATTTCAATGGATGTTTGCACTCTGGACTGGATTCCGAGTGTTTCCAAGCTGTCTTGAAGCGCAAGCGAATTCATCACTGTCGCCAGCATTCCCATATAGTCAGCCGTTGCACGGTCCATGCCCAGGTCACTTCCTGTTTTTCCGCGCCATAAGTTGCCGCCGCCTACTACAACAGCCACTTCGACTTCAAGCTCAGCGATTTCTTTCACTTGCTTTGCAATGGATTGAATGACAGTCGGGTTAATTCCGTTTCCCTGTTCTCCTGCCAATGCTTCCCCGCTAAGCTTTAATACGATACGTTTGTATTTTGGTTTTTCCATGATAACCTCCAAGTGTAAACATTGCCGTTTTCTATTATGCAAGAGAAAAAAAGGTTTGTAAATATAGTTTTAAAAATAGGGAACACAAAGTGTGTCCCCTATACTGCCTGAAAAGACGCGACCTGGCCGCGAAATCTTTTCACCATTATTTTTTCACTTGGTTCATTACTTCTTCAGCAAAGTTTTCTTGACGTTTTTCGATACCTTCTCCAACTTCATAGCGGACAAAAGTTTGAACAGTTGCGTTTTTCGCTGCAACAACTTGTTTTACTTTTTCATCTGGGTTTTTAACGAAAGCTTGGTCTAAAAGGCAAATCTCTTCGAAGAATTTGTTCAGACGGCCTTCAACCATTTTCGCTACGATGTTTTCAGGTTTGCCTTCTTGAAGGGCTTGCTGAGTTAAGATTTGACGCTCGTGGTTTGTTTCTTCTTCAGATACTTGATCACGAGAAATGTAACGAGGGTTAACCGCAGCAACGTGCATTGCGATATCTTTCGCAGTTTCTTCGTCAGTTGTACCGTTAAGAACAGTTAATACGCCGATGCGGCCGCCCATGTGGAGATAAGCACCGAATGCAGAGCTGTCGTCTTTTGTAAGAACTGTAAAGCGGCGAAGAGTGATTTTCTCACCAATTTTAGCAACTGCACTTGTGATGTATTCTTCAACAGTAGAACCGTTTTCCATTTTTTGACCCATCGCTTCTTCAACATCTGCAGGAGCATTTGCAAGAAGGTGGTCAGCTAACGTGTTAAGAAGCTCTTTGAAGCCTTCGTTTTTCGCAACGAAGTCAGTTTCAGAGTTTACTTCCAGGATAACACCTTTGTTGCCGTCAGTTTTAATAAGAGTAGAACCTTCTGCTGCGATACGGTCAGCTTTTTTCGCTGCTTTCGCAATCCCTTTTTCTCTTAAAAGGTCAATTGCTTTGTCCATATCTCCGCCAGTTTCAGTTAACGCTTTTTTACAATCCATCATGCCCGCGCCAGTTTTTTCACGCAGTTCTTTTACTTGCTGTGCAGTAATTGCCATTTGTATTCCTCCTTATATGTTAAAACAAGAGTATGTATATTACACATTTTCTTGAAAAAAGGTGATAAAAGGCAGTCCCTCTTATCACCTTTTGAATAGGTTACGCAGTTGTTGTTTCTGTTTCTGGTGCAGTTTCTTCAGCAACTTCCGCTTCTTCTTCGCCTTGCTTCGCTTCTAAGATTGCATCTGCCATTTTAGAAGTTAGAAGTTTAACAGCGCGGATAGCGTCATCGTTCGCTGGGATTACAACATCGATTTCATCTGGATCACAGTTAGTATCTACGATACCGATGATAGGAATGTTTAATTTGCGAGCTTCCGCAACAGCGATGCGCTCTTTGCGAGGATCGATGATGAATAATGCATCAGGAAGATCCTTCATATCTTTAATTCCGCCTAGGAATTTTTCAAGACGCTCTAATTCTTTTTTCAATTGAACGACTTCTTTTTTAGGAAGTACATCAAACGTACCGTTTTCTTGCATTTTTTCAATGTCTTTAAGACGTTTAATACGTTTTTGAATTGTTTCAAAGTTTGTTAATGTACCGCCCAACCAGCGTTGGTTGACATAGTACATGCCAGAGCGTTGAGCTTCTTCTTTAACAGAATCTTGAGCTTGTTTTTTTGTTCCGACGAAAAGGATTTTTCCGCCTTCAGCAGCAAGATTTTTAGTGAAGTTGTAAGCTTCCTCTACTTTTTTAACTGTTTTTTGAAGGTCGATGATGTAGATTCCGTTACGCTCCGTGAAAATGTAACGCTTCATTTTTGGGTTCCAACGGCGTGTTTGGTGACCGAAGTGAACACCAGCTTCAAGCAATTGCTTCATAGAAATGACTGACATGTTATTTCCTCCTAATATAATGGTTTTTTTCCTCCGCTTAGGTCATTTTTGTGCAGAACTGCCGCCTGCAGCACCCTCTGCATAAATCGTTAAGCGTGTGTATTTAACACCAAGACATAATATAACACAGCTTTATCCGACAATCAAGAATCCTTTACACCTTTGGAGCGAAATTTTAAAAATAGCTCGATTTCTGTCTTTCCGCTCTTCAGCTTTTGAGCTATCTGACTGGCCGAATATCCCTGCTCATATAATTCTATGACCTGGTCTTCAAATGATGGTACATCACTGTTTACGCTCTCTTCCTGACGCTCAACCTCAGTAATCAGATCTTCAATGTGTTCTGGAAGATGCTCTTCTTCCTGAACTGCATCCTGCTCTGAATCGTTTTCAAAGTGCTGAAAGTCTGGCTTTTGGGTCCCTTCTTTTGCTTGCCTTGTAGGGGGACCGGTGTTTTCTATCAGTTTCTCATTTTCTTCTTTTAATTCAAGAAGAAATGCCGCCAGGGTGTTCTCTGTCTCTTCAAGTATCTTCTTTTGCTGTTTTTCTGTTTCTTTCACAGCCGCGAGCCTTGTATACAGAATAATGACAGCGTACAGAAGAACGCCGTGGAGCGTAAAGCTTAAAAGCCATAATAGTGTTGACATGTTTTTCACTCGCTAACCATGAAATTCATTTATTGAATTACTTTTTCCAGCAGATTTCTTAATTTAAATAGTGCCTTTGAATGGATTTGTGATATGCGGGACGTAGAAAGATTTAATACTTGTCCGATTTCTGTCAATGTCAATTCCTCTTTGTAGAACAAGCTGACCACCAGCTGTTCTTTTTCAGAGAGTTCGTGAATTTTTTCGGCAAGCTGTGCAATCAATTCATCCTTCATAATCTTTTCTTCAGGCGGGACATTTTTGTCATCTCTGATCATGACCTGAATGTTTTCACCGTCATCTTGATCATGGAGCTTTTCATCAATTGACAGCAGATTTGCAAAAAAACCTTCATTCATTGTTGACACGACATCCTGTACCGTCATTCCGAGTTCCTCTGCGATTTCTGCGGGCGATACATTCCGAAGATAGCGCTGTTCAAGCTTTTCAATTGCTGCTTCAACCTTCTTTGTTTTTTCACGTGAGGTTCTGGGCAGCCAATCTTCTTTACGAAGCCCGTCTATGATTGCGCCGCGAATTCTAAACGAGGCGTAGGTATCAAATTTTAAGTCCCGGCTGGGGTCAAATTTTTCAAGGGCATCATATAAACCAAGCATACCAAGGCTCATAAGATCGTCTTTATGCACGGATTTCGGCAGCCCGACAGAAATTCTGCCTACATGATATGTAACAAGCGGCATGTAACGGCGCATTAAATCGTCACCGGCTTTAGGATCTTTCCACTCTTTCCAGCGCGTCCAAAGCACCTGATCTTCATAATTCAAGGATTGCATTGTTATCCCCCTAATACCTTAATTAAATCGTTTTTTCACCTTGTTTAACAGTTCGAATATGCAGCATGCAGGACTTCGGTTCAAATTCTATCGTCCGGCCGCTTGAGCCGCCCGTATCTTCACTAACAATAGGAATATTATATAAAGACAGCTGTTCCTTTATCGCTAATACATTTCTCGGTCCGATCTTCATCAAATCATTTGTCGATTTAAATTTAAACATCTCTGATCCGCCGGCAAGCTTTGCTTTTAAAGCAAATTTCCGGCATCCTGCTTCTACCAGCATATCAATCGTGGTCTTCACGGCGGTGTCAGCATACTTAGCCCGATTGAGTTCGGCAGTTTTCGATAATGTTGAATCAGGCAGCATAACATGAACAAGCCCCGCCGTTTGCTTATCTTTATCATAAAGCACCAGTCCGACACAGGAGCCCAAACCAGAGGTCCGGATGGTGTCCGGGAAGCGGGCGATTTTTACGTCAGCTATTCCAACCTTTACAACAACAGCCTCAGTTGTACTCATAATGATGCACCCAAGGCGACAAAGAGCTTTTCAAATGAATCATAGTCCGGCAGCATAAACATATGCGCTTTCAGCTCCTGCTGATGGCTTTGGTCAAAAATTGACGTATCCACAACAATAGCGTGTTCTCCAACCTGGCTGAGCTCCATCAGCCCTTCGCTGATCACAGCTCCGAACATATCTAATGAAACTTCAGGAACACTGGGATAAAGCTGGAGTTTCGTCAAATCCGCCAATGCCGTTAAATATGATCCTGCTAAAATATTGCCCAGTTCATGCAAAGCGGATGAGCTCATATGATCTTCGCCTAAGTCCTCTATATCAAAATCGGGGTTTCCAATCAGCTCTCTGATAAACTGCTCCGCCTGATAAAAAGGCATTATAAAGAACATCGAGCCCGTTAAGTCGCCTTCCATTCTTAAAAAGATGCTTGCAACCGGCATCTCGGCGCCGCCGAAAAAATCGACAAGCTCATCGAAAGATAACAGCTTTGCAAACGGGACTTCCATATCTATCTTTCTATTTAACAGCTGGGCCATTGCAGAGGCGGAGTGGCCGGCGCCAATATTGCCGACTTCCCGCAAAATGTCCATCTGCTCTTCTTTGATTCCATTAAAAATACTCATGTCATAACCCCTTTAAGATTAAGCTTGATCGGGCACAGCGGACTGAGATTCTTTATCCAAAACCGCGTTCGCATCAATAATATTTAAGAGCCTGTTCTCTTGTTTCACAATCTGTTCGATCGACACATCCGTATCTTTCTGGATGCTTTCTGGAGCGGATTCGATTTCACTTTCGTGTACGGTAATCACATCATTCGCTTCATCTACTATCCAGCCGATTTCAGTATCACGATAAGCAATAATGATAATTCGTGTTTCATCGGTAATTTCATACTCTGGCAAATTCAGGCGCTTTCGTAAATCAATAACCGGAGTCACTACCCCGCGCAAATTGATTACCCCGCAAATATAGGGTTCGACGCCAGGCACTCTCGTTGGCTTTTGCCATTTTTCAATTGATTTCACCTGAGTGACGGAAATGGCATATTCTTTTCCATTTACCATAAAGACAATCATTTTTTCGCCTGTTTTAATTTCTGCAGTCATGTGAGACACCTCCTCGAATGGTTAAATAATCAATGCATTACAATCAATAATGAGCGCTACTTCTCCGTCTCCTAAAATAGTAGCTCCGGAAATTGCAAAGACGTTTGTTAAATAATCTCCGAGTGATTTCAGCACAACTTCCTGCTGGCCAATAAAGGAGTCCACCACAAATGCAGTAGGTTTATCGCCTTTTTTCACGATAATGATATGGAGCTGTTCGGCATCTTGTTTTGTATCCTCTATTTTAAATTCATCTTTTAAATAAACGACAGGGACAATATGCCCTCTAAAGTCAATCACTTCACGGTCATGCGTTTGCAAAATGTCTTTTCTGTCAATAACTGCCGTTTCGATAATAGAAGAAATCGGAATGGCAAATGTCTCTTCTTCCAATTTGATCAGCAGAACTGAAATTATGGACAAGGTGAGCGGAAGCTGGATACTGAATAGTGAACCTTGGCCTTCTGCAGATTTTACACTGACTGAACCGCCCAGAGATTCCAGTTTATTTTTCACAACGTCAAGTCCGACACCGCGGCCGGAAATATCAGAAATTTGATCAGCAGTTGAGAACCCTGGAGCAAAGATTAACTCGTAAATTTCATTGTCTCCTAAGGTTTCAGCTTCTTTTTCCGTAATGACCCCGCGTTCAAGCGCTTTTTCAAGGATTTTTTTGCGATTAAGGCCTGCACCGTCATCCTCGACTTCGATAAAGACATGGTTGCCGCTGTGGTACGCTTTAAGCACAACTTTACCTGATTCCGGTTTCCCCTTTTCCAACCGTGTTTCCGGTGACTCGATGCCATGATCAATACTGTTTCTGATCAAGTGAACGAGAGGATCTCCGATTTCATCAATCACTGTTCGATCCAATTCAGTTTCCGCACCGATGATCGAGAGTTCGATTTTTTTATTCAGCTCTTTTTGAAGCTGGCGAATCATTCTTGGGAAACGGTTAAAAACGGTTTCGACAGGAACCATTCTCATATTAAGAATAATTGATTGCAAATCTCCGGAAATTCTCGTCATTCGTTCAACCGTTTCGGTCAGTTCATTGTGCTCAAGCTCTTTTGCAATCTGCTCGAGACGCCCTCGGTCAATGACAAGCTCTTCAAATAAGTTCATTAAAGAATCAAGTCTGTCAATGTTGACACGAATTGTTTTAGATCCGCCGGCTGTATGCTTCGCCTGTTCATCGTTTTTAGCAGGCTGTTTTTGTTTCTCCTGCTTCGCAGGTACAGCTGCTGGTGAATCCTCCGGCTTAGATTCTTCCGGCTTTTCAGCTGATGTTAAAGGAGCCCCTTGAATGATTTCAACATGCTCAATTTCTGACACGCCATTGATTAATTGCTCAATTTCTTCCGCTGATTGATGTGTTAAGAAACAAACTTGAAATTCAGTACCGAAATCTTCTGTTTCAAGCACTTCCGCACTTGGAATTGTTTTGGCTACTTCTCCGACTTCATTAAGTTTTTCAAACACCATATAGACACGAACTGCTTTTAACATACAGTTTTCATTAAGAGAAATCTTGATTTCATAACGTTTGAAACCTTGCTCCTCCGCTTCTTGTATGACAGTCCGTTCAAATTCGTCATATTCCCAATCAGATGCTGAACTCTGTGCTTCTGCAGGTTCCGCCGAGGCAGCCATTTCAGTGTGCGCACCATTTACATCAAGCTTTGCGCTTACCTCTGAGATATCTCTTTTACCATCCCCGCCGTCAATAATAGACTGAACCATCGCTTCCAGATGATCCAAGGCTTCAAACAAAATATCCAGCCAGTCTGAGGTGACTGCCATGTCTCCGTTTCGGATTGCATCCAGCACGTTTTCAAGCAGATGGGTTAGATGTGCTAAATCTGTGTAGCCCATCGTTGCGCTCATTCCTTTTAATGTATGGGCAGCCCTGAATATATCATGTACGAGCTGAAGATCAGTCGGGTCTTTCTCTAAAAGGAGAAGCTTTTCATTACATGTTTGTAAATGTTCTTTACTCTCATCAATAAAGACATCTAAATACTGATTCATATCCATTTGAATCACACCCTCTCTTTTTTCACACAGCTTGTGATGGATGCTGCGATATCTTCCACATGTTTAATCTCATGAATGAGGCCCGCTTTAACAGCTGCTTTCGGCATCCCATATACGACACAAGATTCTTCAGACTCCGCAATGGCTTTCACATTGCCGGCCATAAGCATGTCCTTTAAGCCAGCAGTGCCGTCACTGCCCATTCCGGTCATGATAACAGCCACTTTTTCATAGTCTGCCAGTTTACCGACAGAACGGAATAAATAATCAGCTGATGGTTTATGACGGCTCGGCGTATCGAGATTATCAAGCACGATCTGAAGTCCTCCGCTGCTTTTGATAACGGATATGTTTTTACCGCCCGGCGCTATGTAGACACAGCCATTAAGAGCTGCTTCACCATCTTTTGCTTCTTTTACTTGAATGTCGGATAAATGATTGAGCCGCTCAGCCAAAGAAGCAGTAAAGCCTTCGGGCATGTGCTGAACAACAACCACTGGCGCGTTCAAATCCTTAGGAAGCTTCGGTATCACCTTTTGTAACGCCCTTGGGCCGCCTGTCGACGTGCCGATGCATACAATTTGTCTGCCCGTGGTGTTTTTCGGTTTGCTTAATTCAGGCTTCACAGGCCGCACGATAGGCTCAGGCCGGACCGCCTGTGACACTGGATGTTTCCGCTGGCCGGAAAGTCCAGCAGCGACGACACGCTCAACCAATTGTTCTTTAATTTTGTACAAATCCAGAGATATAGAGCCTGATGGCTTTGTAATGAAATCAAAGGCACCGATCTCTAAACAATTAATTGTGCACTCTTTTCCTTTTTCGGTCTGGCTTGACACCATGATGACCGGCAAGTTATAAATCTCAATAATTTTGCGCAGTGTGTCTGTCCCATTCATGACCGGCATTTCAACATCAAGAGTAACAACATCCGGCTTTAGTAATTCAATCTTCTTAAGCGCTTCTTCTCCGTTTCTCGCAGTTCCGATTACTTCTATCTGCTTTTCCTCGGTTAGAAAATCACTTATCATTTTTCTCATAAAAGCTGAATCATCAACTACAAGCACACGAATCAAATTAAGCCCTCCTCATTAAAAAAGAAGATAATTTCTCTATAAATGTCTGTTTGTCTTCTTTGTGTCTTGTTTCTTCTCTTTCAAACAAGGCGTCCGCTAAAAGACGGACTGACCGGCTGGCTTTTGCCTGAGGACTTTTTATGAAAAAAGGAACCTGTTCGACAACTGCTTTGCTCACGATCGGATCGTCAGAAACGGAACCAGCAAACTGAACCTGAACATCCAAAAACATATGAATTGTACGGGAAAGGCGGGTAAAAGCGTTCAGCCCTTCTTTTTGATCACGGCACCGGTTGACAGCGACCTTCATTGAAAGCTTATTTTCTGTCAACACCAAATGCTTGACAGCGCTGTATGCGTCCATGATAGCAGTAGGTTCGGGAGTTGTGATGACCAAAATATCTTCTGCCGATAAAATAAAAGGCAACTGATCTTTTGATAATCCCGCTCCCATGTCAAACAGTACATAATCGAACTGGCTTAGCGCATGAGAAAGCTCATTGGCGAATAACGTCCATTGTCTCTGATCCAGCTGAAACATTACATCCAGACCGGTTCCTCCTGATATATACCGCAAACCTTTTGGTCCAGCGGATAATGACTGCATTAACGGTTTACGATCGGTCAATACATCGATAATTGTGGCTGACGACGAATTTCCCATTAATATATCAATGTTCCCCATCCCGATATCAAGATCGATGAGCAGTACCTTCTTACCTTTGTCCTGCAGTGCAAGGGCCATATTTAAGGTAATATTGGATTTTCCAACACCGCCCTTGCCGCTGATGACAGCAAGTGTCTTCGCTTTTTGTGAATAAACCATTGGCAGAACGCGCTGACGCTTTTCCATTTTCGCCCGTAAAGTTGCTGCTTGGTCAAATCTGTTCATCTGCAAAGCATCCTTACAAAATCAAGAGGGGATACAGTCTGAATATCCTCAGGCACATTCTGGCCGTTTGTTATAAACCCGGCACCTATTTTTGATTCTGCCAGTATATTAAATACAGAACCTAGGGAAGCAGTTTCATCTATTTTTGTAAAAATAAACTGATTGACAGGGACGGATGAAAACCGTTTGACAATATGCTTCATATCTTCATATTTTGCAGTAGCGGATAAAACGAGAAATGACTGAATGCTGCCCTCAAAAGGAATCGTTTCTTTCAATTCATCAATGTATTGCTGCTCCTTGAAGTTTCTTCCGGCTGTATCAATAAACACATGATCATACTCAGAAAATAACTCTTTCGCCTGCTGGAATTCTTCTTTTGTATAGCAAACTTCCAGAGGAGCCTGCAGCAGTTCGGCGTATGTTTTCAACTGTTCAACAGCTGCAATCCGATACGTATCTGTTGTAATGAAAGCGATTTTCTTCTGTTTTTCAAGCATAGATATGGCTGCGAGCTTAGCCAGCGTTGTTGTTTTACCTGCCCCCGTTGAACCAAACAGAACGATATACTTTGAATGAATAGGCTCCTGCCACTTATCCGCTGAAGGCAGTGTACCGCATAGTATATCCTCAAGTTTGCCGACCACGTTTTCTTCCGTCAGACCGCCCGCTTCCACAGAGCAGCGCAGTAAATTCTTCAAAGCGCTCGTCTTCGTTGACTCTTTAATCCCCGTTTTTTGTAATAGCTTTTCTGCTTTTCGCAGCGGCTCAGGAAGTACAGATTGATAAGCTGAAAAATCACCCGGCTCATGTTGCGCCGGAAATTGAGGGGGATATGTCCGCTCCTCTATTTTCGGACTGCTGACCGGAGTTTTTAATGTTTGTTTCGGCTCAGCTGTATTCTGGGAGGCTCTTTTCTCAAGAAAGTCTTGATCCAATACGGCTATTACTTCAACAGCAGGCTTGTTGATGAGCCCAAACCATTTTCGCTTATTAATTTTTTTCGAATTTAAGATGACCGCTTCATTACCTAACTCTTTTCTGATGAGAAGTGCCGCTTCTTGCATTGAAGCAGCAGTAATTTTTTTTATTTTCATTAAAAATCCACCACTCCAATGCTTTGTACCTCAACATTCGCCTCAAGTTCGTTATAGGAGAGTACCGGAAGATCAGGGAAATATCGTTCCAGAAGCTGCTTCACATACATTCTGACAGGCGGCGAGCAAAGAAGTATCGCAGTTTCCTGACGTAATGAGAGCTGTTCGGCTTCTTTAGCGACAGAGCGCACAATACTTTCTGAAATATCTGGTTCAAGCGACAAGTAATTCCCGTGTTCCGTTTGCTGTACACCGTCTGCTATCGCCTTTTCTACACGGCCCGAACAAGTAACAACCTTCAACACTTCATTTTCTTTGGCAAACTGGGCTGTAATTTGTTTAGCCAGCGCTTGTCTTGTATACTCTGTTAAAAGATCAGAGTCTGTTGTCAGTTTTCCATAATCAGCAAGCGTTTCAAAGATCGTTACTAAATTTCGGATTGAAACCTTTTCTCTTAAAAGCTTAGCCAGCACCTTCTGAATATCACCGACAGACAATGGATTTGGCGTAACCTCTTCCACGAGGACCGGGTACGTTTCTTTTAAATGGTCGATCAGCTGTTTCGTCTCCTGTCTTCCGATCAATTCATGGGCATGCTGCTTAATTTTCTCCGTAATATGGGTTGAAACAACTGAAGCAGGATCGACAACTGTATAGCCAAGCATGTCAGCTTCATCCTTTACCGATTCGCTAATCCATTTTGCCGGCAATCCGAATGACGGCTCCACTGTTTCAATCCCTTCAATGAGATCGTCTTCAGGCGTTGGCGACATTGCTAAATAATGATCAAGCAGCAGCTCGCCTTTTGCTACTTCGTTTCCTTTAATTTTTAATCGGTATTCATTAGGCTGCAGCGCTATATTGTCTCTGATGCGCACAACAGGAATGACAAGCCCGAGTTCCAGGGCTAACTGACGGCGAATCATCACAATTCGGTCTAATAAATCACCGCCCTGATTGGCATCAGCAAGCGGTATCAGACCATACCCAAACTCAAATTCTATCGGATCTATGTGGAGAAGCTGAACAACACTTTCAGGGCTTTTTAGCTCATCAACCTCAGCCTCTTCCTCGAGAATCTCGTCCACTTCTTCTTTTTCCTTGCCTGGTTTAGATAGCGTATAAGCGCCGAAAGCAAGCAGCCCTGCAAGCGGTCCCGTCAGAAAGATGCCAATCGGAGTGAAGATACCAAGAAGCAGAATCGTAGCTGCGGCGACGTATAAAAGCTTTGGATAAGCAAATAGCTGGCCTGTAATGTCATGCCCTAAGTTTCCTTCAGAGGCAGCTCTTGTTACGACAATCCCCGTAGCTGTAGAAATTAACAGCGCCGGAATTTGCGAAACAATTCCATCGCCCACAGTCAGCATCGTAAAGTGCGAAGCGGCCTCTTGAATGGACATGCCTTGCTGAAGCATTCCAATCACGATACCGAATATTATATTGATCAGCACGATAATGATTCCGGCAATCGCGTCGCCTTTTACAAATTTACTGGCACCGTCCATTGCTCCATAAAAGTCTGCTTCTCTTGCCACTTTTTCGCGGCGGTGCTTCGCTTCCTGTTCGGTAATCATCCCTGCGTTTAAATCAGCATCAATACTCATTTGCTTCCCAGGCATTGCGTCCAGCGTAAACCTTGCTGCCACTTCGGAAACACGTTCAGCACCTTTCGTAATGACGATAAACTGAATAATAATCAGGATGATAAATACGACAAGTCCAACTAATACATTTCCGCCGACAACGAAATTTCCGAAAGTCTCGACGACTTTTCCTCCTTCACCATGTGAAAGAATCGAACGGGTAGTTGAGACGTTCAAGCCCAAACGAAATAGGGTTAAAAGCAGCAACAGTGACGGAAAAATCGAAAACTGAAGCGCTTCCTGCATATTCATTGTGGTGAGAAGCACGATCAACGCAAGAGAAATATTTATAATGATTAAAATACTTAACAGCCATGGAGGAAATGGAATCACCAGCATCGCCACAATGAGGACCACACTTATTAAAACGGATAAATCTCTTGTTGACATGCTGTTTTTTCTCTCCTTTCAAATCGAAAAATTCAATATACTTTTTGTTTTGTCTTATATACGTAGGCCAGAATTTCTGCCAAGACTTTAAAAAATTCTTCCGGCACTGCCTGGTCGATTTCCACCTGATCATATAACGCACGGGCAAGCGGTCTGTTTTCTACCATCATGACATCATGCTCTTTAGCAATTTTCCTGATTTTTAACGCCAGGTGGTCAACACCTTTTGCAACAATATAAGGAGCGTCCATTTTTTCTTCATCATATTTCAGGGCAATCGCATAGTGAGTCGGGTTTGTGATAATGACATCTGCTTTTGGAACTTCCTGCATCATCCGCCTCATCGCCATTTCCCGCTGTCTTTGCTTAATTTTAGACTTGATAATCGGGTCACCTTCAGATTTTTTGTACTCATCTTTTATATCTTGTTTTGACATTTTGATATTTTTCTCATAGTCAAATCGCTGATATAAATAATCGAGTCCTGCAAGAATCAACAAAGCTCCTGCACCGCTCAGTCCCATCCACAGGGTGAGTTTTGAAACAAAAGAAAGTGTCTCTTCGGGTGTCAGAAGCGGGAGCCGGAGAATTTCTCCGTAATGCAGCCAAAGCACAGCGAATGCCGCAAAACCGACAACTGCAATTTTCAATATGGATTTAATCAGCTCTACAATCGCCCTCATACTGTATATTCGTTTAAAGCCTTTGATCGGGTCCAATTTTTCAAGCTTAGGCTGTATGACTTCAGCAGAAAACAAGAACCCAACCTGCATATAGTTGCTTACGACCCCTGCAACAAGAGCGACAAGCAAAATCGGTGCTAGGATCATGCCCGTATCTTTCAATAAACTGATAAACAGTGTATGGACATTTGATTCAGAGAGCTTCATTGTGAGCGAATCGGTATAAAATGTTTCTATAAATGACAGAAGCTTATCTCTCATATACGGGCCAATCGCAATAAGCGAAAGGAAAACTACTAGTAAAGAAACCGCAGTATTGACATCCGAGCTTTTTGCTACCTGCCCTTTTTTTCGTGTATCCTTTCGTTTTTTCGGAGTGGCTTTTTCAGTCTTTTCTCCCGCAAAAAACTGCAGGTCAATTCTAAGCTGCTTCATTAAGAAACACCGACCAATGCTAAAAGATTCCGCATTGTTTCAATCGTTAAACTGAAGACATTCCGAACAACGACGAAGATAACGGACATACACACAATGAGCATGATGAAACTGACAGCGATCTTTAAAGGCAGACCGACCACAAATACGTTTAATTGCGGAACAGTTCGAGCCACGATGCCTAATGCTAAGTCAACAAGAAACAAACTGGCCACCACCGGAGCTGACATTTGAAAAGCGATAATAAACATTGCATTAAAGCTTTTCGCTATAAAATAAGCAAACTTTTCATCGCCGAAATTCGGAAACGCCTGATCAACTGAAATGTATTGAAAGCTGTAGTAAATGCCGTCCAGCAGCAAATGGTGGGCATTGACACTCAGCATAAACAAAAGTGCCATCGTATAAATAAACTGCCCGATCAGCGGACTTTGTGCACCGGTTTGCGGATCGATAACGTTCGCAATTGAAAATCCCATTTGAAAATCTATAAAAGAGCCGGCAATCTGAACTGCGGCAATCATCATATAAGCGATTAAGCCTAGACAAAGACCAACCAAAGCTTCTTTACACACCAGGAGCATATATTGCCCATCTATCTCCAAAGAGGGAGGCTTATCAATGGTGCTGAAACAAATGACCGCGAGAAAAAAAGCAAATCCAATACGATGAACAGCTGGCACATTCCGGTGTCCGAAAAGCGGAATCGTTACAAAAAAAGCAGAGATTCTAATAAAAACCAATAAAAAAGCAGGAAATAAATCAATAATCGAATTCATCTCTACATTACCCTGCAAAACGGTTTAAATTAGAAAACAGCTCTGTTGTAAATGAAAGAATGGTCGATAGCATCCATGGTCCAAAAAAAATCAGGGCCAGAAGAACCGCCACGATTTTCGGAATAAACGCCAAAGTCTGTTCCTGTATTTGAGTTGTCGCCTGAAAGATGCTGACGATTAAACCGACCAGTAAAGCAATAGCCAGCAATGGCGCGCTGATCATCAGTGTTACGTATACGGCTTTTTCCGCCATAGAAATTACAAATTCTGAACTCACGTTTAGCACCTACCCTAAAAGCTCTGAAGCAAAGATTTCACAATTAAATACCAGCCGTCTACTAAAACAAAAAGTAATATTTTAAAGGGCAGAGAAATCATAACTGGAGGGAGCATCATCATTCCCATTGACATTAAAACGCTCGCCACTACCATATCTATAATTAAAAATGGAATAAAAATCATAAAACCTATTTGAAACGCTGTTTTGAGCTCCGATATGGCAAAAGCGGGAACCATTGTTGTGAGCGGAATATCCTTTAATGATTCGGGTTTATCCATTTTCGCGTAATTCATAAACAGCGCCAAATCCTTCTGCCTTGTGTGTTTACTCATAAATTCCTTAATCGGTTCCTCAGCTTTTGTATACGCTTCGTCCAAGCTGATTTTGTTGTCCATCAATGGCGTCAGCGCTTCTTTATTAATCTCTGAAAAAGTAGGAGCCATAATAAAAAACGTTAAAAACAGCGCCAGCCCGATAAGAACCTGGTTTGGCGGCATAGACTGCGTCGCCAGTGAAGTCCTGACAAATGACAGTACAATGACGATGCGAGTAAAACAAGTCATAAGAATCAATATTCCAGGCGCCACTGAAAATACAGTTAACAATAATAGTAATTTAACAGTTGAACTTACGTTTTCCGGATCGCTTGAACTGAAAATATTTATAAACTCATTCATGATGACGTGGGCCTTTCTTCTTTCCTTCAGAACGGTTTTGTTTTAACTCTTCAAGCTGCTCTTTCAATGCTTTTGAAAATGAAGGCAGTTTCTGCTGCGGCTGATTCTCAGATCCCTTCAGCGGCTTCACAAGCTTTTGCCACTCTATTTTGCTTGACATCGCCTCTTCATGCTGGCTGAGAATGACTTCAATCTCTTTTTCATCCTCAATTTCTTTCAGCAGCTGGATTGTTTCCCCTACGCCGACGACGAGCACGCTGTTTCCGACTTTGACCAATTGGATTGACCTGTTTTGTCCGACCGATGTGCCGCCAATATTTTCAACATATTGAAAAGGCTTGAGGAGCCGATTTCTTTTGTTCATCAGCTTAACCAGCGCGTAAATCAGCACGATAACAAACAGTAAAGCGAAAATCATCTTCACAAAATCAAAAGCTGAAACAGAAGGAGCAGCCGCTCCCTCCGTCTCATCAGCAGTTTGTGTTGTTTTTTCTTCCTTTTGCTCTGACTTATCTGCATTTTTTTCATCTTTTTTTTGAAACCATTCGTTTACAGTTGAATTATCAGAGTCTGCCGCGTCAGCAGCAATCGGATGTACACTGAATAAAACGAAAAAACAAATAAAAGCAATGAAATATTGACTCTTTTTCAACAGTCGTACACCCTTTAACTTAATGTTTTGTTAATTGCTTCAAGCACCCGGTCTGCCTGGAAAGGTTTTACGATGAAATCCTTAGCACCGGCCTGAATGGCATCGATAACCATCGATTGCTGTCCCATAGCTGAGCACATAATGATTCTTGCCTGTGCATCAATTTGTTTAATTTCTTTTAATGCAGAAATACCATCCATTTCCGGCATCGTGATATCCATCGTAACAAGATCAGGAGAATGCTCTTTATATTTTTCTACTGCTTGTGCTCCATTTTCAGCTTCCGCTACTACTTCAAAACCGTTTTTCACCAAAATGTCTTTAATCATCATTCGCATAAATGCTGCGTCATCTACAATTAAAATTCTGTGTGCCATAATCTATCTCTCTCCTTGTGTTTCGTTATTTTAAATTATTAATGCGCTCTGCCTGGCTTAAAATGTCAGTGACTCGTACTCCGAAGTTTTCTTCAATCACTACGACTTCACCTTTGGCAACGATACGCTGATTAACTAAAATATCTACCGGCTCACCGGCTAATTTATCAAGCTCAATAATACTTCCGGCAGAAAGCTCCAAAATCTCTTTTACGCTTCTCTTCGTTCTGCCAAGCTCAACAGTAATCGAAAGCGGGATATCCAAAAGCATATCCAGATTGTTAATAGGAGCTTGCGAAGCCTCGTTTGGATCAAAAGCGGAAAATTCAACCGGTGAAACCTGAACTGGTGCTGCTTTTTTCGCTGTTCCCTGCCTTTTCGGCGGCTGTTGTGGTTGCTGTTGCTGCGGTTCAATGCGCGGCTCTGGCGTCACAGGCTCCTTCGGCTGTTCATATGTAACATTAGGCAGCGGCGTTGTGTCTTCCTCTGCACTTCCTGAGTTCATAAGGCTTGAAATTAAATCCTTTGCAAATGTCAGTGGGTAAAGCTGCATAATGCTGGAATCTATTAATTCTCCCACCTTTAAGTTAAAAGAAACTTTCACCAGCATTTCATCATCAGGAATACGGTCTGTTCCCTTTTCTTCAGTGACATCGAGCAGTTCAACCCGAGGCGGTGAAATATCAATTTTTTTACTGAATACAGTAGACATTGATGTGGCTGCAGATCCCATCATTTGGTTCATTGCTTCTTGAACCGCACTTAAATGGATTTCACCCAGTGAAGGGTCCGCGCCTTTTCCGTCTCCACCGATCATTAAGTCAGCAATGATCGCCGCGTCATTTTGTTCCACGACCAGCAGATTGCTGCCGCTGAAGCCCTCCGTATAATTCACTTCAATCGCTACATACGGTTCAGGAAACGCATCGCTGATTTTACTTCTAGGAATGACAGTTACGCTTGGAGTCGTAATATCGACTTTTTGATTTAAAAGTGTTGATAGTGCTGTCGCAGAACTGCCGAATGAAATATTTCCAATTTCACCGATCGCATCACGCTCCATTTCCGATAAGTCATGTACTTCCGGAACCTCTGGCTCATCCAGCGTGCTGCCAGTGCCATTAAGAAGCGCGTCAATCTCATCTTGAGATAATCTATTATTCTCCATCTTGTTCACCTCTTATGTCGTGATCTAAAATTTGCACTGCCTGTTTTCGATTCACCCGGCCGGCTTGTCCTAAAAATTTCGGCTTATCTCCGACCAATACAGTAAGAGGATCCGTGACTGATTTGTCCAAAGTTATGCAGTCTCCGACTTCTAAACTTAAAAACTCTTCTATTGTCAGTTCAGATGTGCCGAGCTCGGCCACGACAGGTATTTGTGCTGTCATGATACGTTTTTCAAGCGACTTTGTTTCCTCAGGCTTTGGCTCATTTCTATCTGATTGCATCCAATAGTGGACTGAAAGCTTCGGTATGAGCGGCTCGAGGACGATATGCGGAATACAGAGATTAATGACACCGCTGATTTCACCGATTTGGGTATTGAGTGAGATGACCACGACTGTTTCATTAGGGGATACCATCTGAACGAATTGCGGGTTCACTTCAAACTCAGTCATTTCCGGTTCAATATCAGCAATTGACTGCCAAGCTTCTTTATAATTCCCCAGTGCATTTTCAAATAAATTAGAAATGATTTTTGTTTCAATTTCTGTCAAGCTGTCCACCTTATTATGACTGATGCCAATACCGCCCATGACGCGATCCATCATCGTATAAGCAATCGTCGGGTTAACCTCCATCATAATTCTGCCTTCCATCGGATGGACATCAAACAGATTCAAAATCGTCATGTTCGGGATGGATCTGATAAATTCCTCATACGGGACCTGGTCAACAGAACTGACAGATATGTGAATATAGGTTCTGAGCTGAGCAGAAAAGTGAGTAGTAAGAAGTCTTGCAAAATTGTCATGAATTCTCGTTAAACTGCGGATCTGATCCTTAGAAAAACGCAGCGCACGTTTGAAATCATAGACCTTTACTTTCTTCTCCTTTTCTTCTTTTTTCAGCTCTTCAGCATCCATTTCACCAGTTGATATTGCAGAAAGCAGTGCATCTATTTCATTTTGGGAGAGAACTTCTCCTGACATTTTCCTCACCTCCGTATTCTGTCAAATTATGCTTTATTGCAGATTAAAGGAGGTAATATACACTTTTTCTACTTTTCCTTCTTGGAGGTAGCTATTTATTTTATCTTTTAGTTCCTTCTTAAAGGTTTCTTTTCCCTTGTCTCCCTCAATCTCATCAGCATTCGTATCTGCCAGCAGTGATATTACTGCATCCTTCACTTGGAAGTCACGTTTCTCAAGCTCTTCTTTTGATTTATCAGAATCAGTTTCAAGTTTAATAGCAAGACGGATAATATTATCAGACTTTAAATTTGTTGTGATCTCTTCTACATCAACAGAAGATGCAACGATTTCATCAATACTTTTTTTCGCTTCACTTTTTTCGGACTTACCGCCTAGAACAAAATAAGCCGCAGCACCGAGAGCACCAATTATGATAAGAATAATTAGTAAAATGATCATTAATTTTTTCTTCATTCCGGTTCCTCTATTCCTTGATCCATTGAAAATATTTGTATGTTTCGGTAGAAAGATGCGATCCTTTCCAGAACAGCTTCTTCATCTTCTTTTACTACAAACTTCTTACCATTTGACAGAGTGATTGTAGTATCCGGAAAGCATTCAATCTGTTCAATAAATAGCGCATTCAGTGTAAAGGGCTGCCCATTCAAACGGGTTACTTTAATCATAAAACAGCGGAGAAGCGATTACTCGCCTCCCCTCCCTCCTTAACGTTTAAGGTTAACCAGCTCTTGAAGGATTTCATCAGATGTTGTAATAATTTTCGAGTTTGATTGGAATCCGCGCTGGGCAACGATCATTTCAGTAAATTCGTCAGTTAAATCAACGTTAGACATTTCGAGAAACCCTGATTTAAGGGAACCTGTACCCCCATCACCAGGCTGGTTAGCTGCACTCGCCGTTCCAGAGTTTAAAGATTCTCGATACAAGTTATTTCCGATTTTATCCAAACCGTCACTGTTTGCAAATGTAACAATCCCGATTTGCCCGCCGTCTTGAGTCTTACCGCCTGCATCAACGATTGATACCTTTCCATCAGAACCAATGCTGAAGCTTTGTGCATCAGTAGGAATTTGAATTGTGCCCCCAGTCATATTTAACACATGGTAGCCATCACCGGTAACCAGTGTTCCGGTATTATCTAAATAGAAGTTTCCTGCTCTTGTATAAGCCGTTCCGTCGCCTGTATCAATTCTAAAGTAACCGTCTCCGTCAATCGCTAAATCAAGTGTTCTTCCTGTGTTTTGTGTCGCACTTGTTGAATGAATTGTATCAATTGTGCCAGAAGATGAACCTAAACCGATTTGCTTAGAGTTCGTACCTCCAATTGCCCCTCCAGCCGCAGAACCGCCGGCAATCGTTTGGCTTACCATATCTTTAAAGGTAACACGGCTCTTTTTGAAACCAACTGTATTCACATTGGCAATGTTGTTACCAATAACGTCAAGCTTTGTTTGAAAGTTTTTCATACCGCTGATTCCAGAATAAAGTGAACGTAACATAATGTATTCCTCCAGATTTTTTATTTAGAAGATTGTTCTACAGACAACACATGCGACGGACTGATTTCAGTACCATCACTTAGAACGAGATAATATTTTCCTTTTGACTGCTTTACTGAGCTTACCGTGCCTGTTTTTTCTGTTGCACCTCCGTCAGCAGTCCAAGAAACTTCTTTGCCCATCCAGTCTAGGTATGTGGTAAACGGATCTTGTTTTTCGACGAATTGAGTCATTGTAGTGTTCAGATTCATCATTTGCTCCAGACTCGAAAAAGTCGCCATCTGACTGATAAATTCTTTATCATCAACCGGGTTGAGCGGATCTTGGTTTTGGACTTGGGTCATTAATATTTTTAAAAACTCATCTTTCCCCAAGCTGCTGTTGTTAGTCGACACAGTGTTCGTTTTTTCAGGCAGTTTATATTCTGAACTTATAGAAGTCATTCTTCTTCCTCCATTTCAACCATCGACACTTCATCGAGCAGATCGTCAAAATCAGTTGATTGTTTTTTCTGTCTTTGCTGTTTCTGCCCCTCTTGCTGCTGTTTCTGTTCATCTGAGAGCTGGCCGTATATCGGCTGATCTGCGCTCTGAACCGGGAGAGTAAAACGGTCAATTTGGACAGCCATATTCGGCAATGATTGCTTGAGCTGAGGAAGATGCTGTTCAAGCAGTTCTTTTGCTGATTGGCTAGATGCAATAATTTTACTCTGGAACATCCCATTTTCATTTGTCAGCTTGATCGTGACAAATCCTAAATGTTCGGGGTTCAGCCGAATGGTGAAACTTCCCGTCGATCTGCCGAAAGGCGTATATTTCATCTGCTTCCACGCATTGATCACTTGATCAGCCACCGTTTTGGTTTCTGCGGTCGGTAAATCTGATGAGAGCTGATGCAGATCAAATGTTTGAACTCCTCCAATGCCCCGATACCCTGAAAAGAGCATGTGGAGCCCTGATTTACTATCTACAGGCTGAATACTTCCTGATACATCCAAAGCACGTTTGCTGGATGAACTTTGCGGGAGCGGTGCGAGGACACGCTTTCCAAAGTCTTGCGATGATTCGGATGATTTCGTTAACAAGAAAGCTTTCAGCTGACTTTCTGCTACATTCCATTCTTTAGTCCCTTTTTGAGGAAGCATAGACATTTGTTCCATTAAGCTTTGAAAGCTTTTCAGCTCTGACGCTGTCATCGAGTAAAGTTTTGAGCTCGATTCATCTTTAGTGAATATTTGCTGTTTAAGATCCTGAATAAGCTGCTGAGATACGCCTTTTTTTTCAAGAGAAGAAAGAAATTGATCTCCATTCTGATAAACAACATGAGCTTCATTGCCATTCCCGCGTTCAGCCAGCTTATTCCCTTCCAGCAGCTGACTAATGAACACCTGGAGAACGATAAGTTCTTTCTTGCCCTCAGATCCTTCATTCTCTTGATTTGATTGCTCTGTATCAGACTTCAGTTCTCCATTAGTGTCAGCAGCAGAATCATTGGCAGCCAGGGCTGTTTTACCTTCTGAAATGATTTTCCCCGCTTCTGAAAGTAATTCATCCGTCCCGCCGGACATTTTTAGTTCAACTGTCTGCAACAAGTTCTCCAGCATTTGCTGAGCAGTTGTATCCAACTGCATTCCTGTTAGTTTGCTTAATGTTTGCAGAAGTTCAGCGTGTTGTTTGTCCTGATCCTCGGGACTTGCTTTTAGCCAATCACTGATCTTTTTAAGCGAATCTGCCAAAAGCTGGTCGCTGGAATTAGGAGTTCCCTTTCCTTCTTCTGAGATTTCCTTCAATCCAGCCTCAGACATCAGCCAGTTTTGAAAAACTCCCTGGTTATTTTTCAGGCTTTTAGCCGCAGGTCCCGCTGTGGTTTGCAGCAAAGGTCCCGCCAATTCAAGCAGCTTCACCTTTAATTCCCCCTATTCTTGGCTGGCAGCAATTTTTTCTGTATAGGTTGCCGCTTGCTCAGGAGTCATTTTCGCCAATATGTCAGCAAGCTGCTTTTTGCTTAGACCATTCAATATTTTCAGCGCTTCTTGCTCCTTTAATTGGGTAATAATTTTAGCAGCCTTTCCGCTGTCCATGCTTTTATAAACACTAATCACTTTGTCATCCTTAGAAGATGAATTCGAACCTGATGTTCCTTCATTATTATTTTCTGACGACTTTTTTTGATCTTCCGCCGTCTTTTCCAGTGAGCGGATCTTTTGGTTGAGCCTGTCGATTTCAGATTTACTCGTCTCTAAATCTTTATTCAATATACTGATTTCACTTTTTTGATTCTTAATCGTCTTTTCGAGAGCTGCTGTATTACTGCTATCCTTACTTGATGCTGTGTCTTTAGTATTTTCGGCTTCAGGAACCAATTCTTTAAGAACCGGCGTTTTTGCCGCAGCTTCCTGTATCGGCTTTAAGACATTGACACCAGCAGCCCAAAGAACAATCCCCCCTGCGATGAAAAGAAACATCAGCGGGAGGATAACGATAAGCAAAACCGAACGGAACTTACCTGATTCTTTCTTTTTGCCGGACATTACATTCGCTCCTAATGGCCTTGAATCATAAACTGCTTGATCGAAATATCGTCCATTTCTTTCATCTCTGCAGCTTTGTCTTCAAGAGCAAACATTTTAAACTGTTTTTCACGCATTTTTTCAAACTTTTTCACTTCTATATTTTTCTCTGTTAAAATTTCTTGTTTTTGATTCATTTGATTTCTTTTCATCATGACAAGTTTTTGATAGTGATAAATCGTATTATCAAGGTTTGAGACAAATTGCTGGTAATGCCTCATTTCCTGTACACTCATGCCGCTTTTTAATTTCTTTTCCTTATTTTGTTCAAGCAATTCCTTCTTGCTCATATTCTCATATAATTTTTCAGCAACATTTTCAAATTCAGAAACTGATTGCTGATACTCTGATAAGGATTGATCTTTCTCATTTTCTTTTAGTTCCAGCAGCTTTTGGAATCTAAATTGATAGGCCACGTTTATTCCTCATTTCCTGTCAAACTAGTTAATGCCGCAATGCTTTCTTCCAATAATGCTGATTCGTCCGTTCCCTGTTTTAAAAATTGAATAAGCTGCGGGTAAAATTGTATCGCTTCATCAATTTCCCTGGAGGATCCTCTTTTGTAAGCTCCAATATTAATGAGATCTTCTGAATTTTGATATGTCGATAGAAGTTCACGGAATTTATTTGCTGCGTCTAGGTGTTGTTTTGTCGATATGTTTGACATCACCCTGCTGATGCTTTTCAGCACATTAACTGCAGGAAACTGGCCTTTGTTGGCAAGCGCCCTGTCCAATACAATATGTCCGTCTAAAATACCGCGAACAGTGTCAGCAATCGGCTCATTCATGTCATCCCCGTCTACCAATACCGTATAAAACGCTGTAATGGTTCCGTATTCATTTGCACCCGTTCGTTCTAATAAACGAGGTAAAATAGCGAACACAGAAGGTGTATAGCCTTTTGTCGTCGGTGGTTCTCCGGCAGCCAGCCCAATTTCACGCTGCGCCATTGCCACCCTTGTAACAGAGTCCATCATAAACATGACATTTTGGCCTTTATCGCGGAAATACTCAGCAATAGCTGTCGCTGTATATGCCGCTTTCAATCTCATTAATGCTGGCTGATCTGAGGTGGCCACGACTACAATCGATCGTTTCAGCCCTTCTTCTCCCAGATCTTTTTCAATAAATTCACGAACCTCACGTCCGCGTTCCCCGACAAGTGCAATGACGTTTAAGTCAGCCTCTGTCTGCTTGGCGATCATCCCCATTAATGTGCTTTTACCGACACCGCTCCCAGCAAAAATCCCTATCCGCTGGCCTTTACCGACTGTCAGCAAGCTATCGATTGATCTGACCCCGACACCCATCTTTTCCCGGATAGGCGGCCGTTTCATCGGGTTGGGAGGTGATTGCTCTGTCGATACAGGCGATAGCCCTTTCGGCAGCAGTTTTCCGTCAAGCGGCTCACCAAAAGCATCAATGACCTGTCCAATCAGTCCAGCTCCCACTTTAACCCGAAGAGATTCACCAGTGGCTTCTACAATACTGCCGGGCGCAATGCTTGCAGCCTCTAAGTAAGGCATAAGCAAAATATTTTCTTCCTGGAAGCCGACAACCTCAGCTTTAATGACTTTACCGGATTGCCCTTTTGCATAAATCAGGCACACGTCGCCAATTGAGCTAGCAGGCCCTTTTGATTCAATCATCAGGCCGATCACCCGTTTCACTTTTCCGTATCGTTTATACGAGTCCGTTATTTTTATACAATCGATCAGACTCTGTGTCTTCATTCAGCTGCACCCGCTTCCAGCGCTGTCAGAAGTTTATCTTTCAATTGCATTAATTGAGTGTCTACGCTGGCATCTACTCTGCCAAAAGGAGTTTCTACATAACAGGATCCTTTTTGAGCTTTTTCATCAGCATATATGCCAAGCCGGCATTCTTTATAAAGAAGCTGCAGGATTTCATCTTTTTGCTGATAAACCGTCTCGTAGTAATATGGATCCACATATATTGCTATATCGTCATATTCCTTTACTTCGTTTACAACCTCTTTCACCAGCAGGAGAAACGCCTCTTTATCATCAGATTTTTGCTGCCATACTTTTTTAGCCAGTGCAACGGCAAGCTCAACGATTTCTTCAGAAGCATCTTCAAGCTTATCCTCAACAGCTTTTCTGGACATTTTAGTTATGCTGTTCGCTTGGTCGATCAGCTCAGCATACTGCTGAAGCGCCTCTGCTTTGCCTAATGCCACACCTTGTTCAAAGCCCTCAGCTTTTGCTTCCTCGATAAGCTTTTGTTTTTCAGCGGCCCATTCATTTTTTTCCTGTTCAATTTGGCGGCGAATATTTTCTATATGGCTGTTAGCCTGCTGAGAAATCCGGTCAGCTTCTTCTTTCACTCTGGCCATAAGCGCTTCTGGCTGCTCTTCGGCCTGCAAAAGGTGAGAATGCTCGATACGCACCTCTTGTATAGAGAGTTTTCTTCTTTCCTTTTGTGGAGAAAAAGATGATTCTTGTTTAATGATATTAGACAATAATATCGTCCCCTCCGCCTCTTGCTATTACAATTTCACCGGCTTCTTCAAGCTTTCTGACGATGCTTACAATCCTTGATTGAGCCTCTTCTACATCTTTCAAACGTACAGGGCCCATAAATTCCATTTCTTCTTTGAAGGTTTCAACCATACGCTGTGACATATTGCTGAATACAATTTCTTTGACTTCCTCGCTCGCAACCTTTAATGAAAGGAGCAGATCGTCGTTCTCAACATCGCGAATGACTCTCTGAATGGCGCGGTTATCAAGTGTAACAATGTCTTCAAAGACAAACATACGCTTTTTAATTTCTTCAGCAAGATCGGGATCCTGAATTTCCAATGAATCCAAGATCGTCTTCTCTGTTCCTCTGTCTACCCCGTTTAACACTTCCACAACAGCTTCAATTCCGCCTGTTTGTGTATAATCCTGAGTAAATGCAGAAGATAATTTTTGTTCCAGAATCCGTTCCACCTCATTAATAATTTCTGGTGACGTTCTGTCCATGACCGCGATTCTTCTCGCGACCTCAGCCTGCACTTCAGGATTCAGCTCCGATAAAATTTGCCCGGCTTGCACAGGATCTAGATAAGACAAGATTAAAGCCATCGTCTGCGGATGCTCTTGCTGTATAAAATTCAAAATTTGTTCAGGCTCCGCTTTTCTGGCAAAATCAAACGGTTTAACCTGTAAAGAAGAAGTCAGCCTGTTTAAAATGTTTTCCGCCTTGTCCTCACCAAGCGCCTTCTCAAGAACTTGTCTCGCATAGCTTAGACCGCCTTGAGAAATATAATCTTGCGCAATGGCTATATTATGAAATTCTTCTATAATTTCATCCTTTTTTTGATGATCGACACTTCGAACACCTGATATTTCCAGGGTAAGCCTTTCAATTTCTTCATCGGTTAAGTGCTTATATACAGAAGCTGACACGTCTAACCCCAAGGAAATCATGAGAATGGCTGCTTTTTGTTTTCCTGTAAGCTTATCTTGATCACGTCTCGCCATTTCTAATTCCTCCTAATCCTCGGCCAGCCAGCTTCTCAGCAGTTTTGCAAAATCTTCCGGCTTGTCTTTCGCCATCTTTTCAAGCTGTTTTCGTCTGACTGTTTCCGCTGTTTCATTTTCCTCTTCGTTGATATCAGGCAGATTAATCGGTTCTTGAGGAACCTCATATTCATACTCCTCATATTCATCCTCTTGCACTCGTTTCTTTCTGACAAGCATAATAATGAGAACGATGATCGCTGCGATTAAAACACCGCCTACGATATATGCCCATAGCGGGATACCAGATGATTTCTCCGTATTTGTATCCAAATTGACTTTTCCGTCAAACGGCTGAACGGAGACCACAATTTTATTATTAATATCTTGATCAGAAAGGTTCTGGTTTTGTGTTGCGTCCTTATCCAGTGATGTTCTGACAACAGTTGAAAGGATTTTTTGTATATCATCCTGTCTTTCAGTTGATAGCGACGCTGTGTTTTTGGCATCAGGCGGCTCTACCATGACTTGAATCCCCAAATCTCTGATTTTATATGGGCTTTCAGCGATTTCTTTATGGATTCTGTTCACTTCATAATTGATTTTATTACTGCTTTTTTCGTAGTTCCCACTTTCGGTATTTTCACCGTCAGCTTGATAATTAGTTACATCCTCGTCCCCGGTTCCGGCGGTTCCGCCATTGGCTGCACCGTCACCCTGGTATGTTTCAGATACCTTTTCCGCGCTGACTGCAATGCCTTCCATGTTTTCTTTATCAACAGGTTCGACTATATCTTCTGTACGATTTTCTTTCGTGAAATCAATGTCCGCTGTAACGGAGACAACGACTTTATCTTGTCCCATCATCGTTCCAAGCAGTGACTGAACATGTTTTTGAATGTCTTTTTCAACTTGGGACTTAATTCCCTGCTGTGAAGAATAACTATCCGCGTAGGACCCTGCATCGCTGTCTGATTTGTCGTAGTATGTAGAATTTTGGTCCATGATGACAATGTTATCTTCTTTTAAGTTCGGCACACTTTTCGATACCAGATGATACAATCCGTTGATCTGGCTTTGATCAAGTGTATAGCCCGGCTGAATCTGCAGAACGATTGATGCAGATGCTGCAGATTGCTCCTCACCGACAAACACAGCGTCTTTCGGGAGGTTAATCATTACTTTTGAATTTTTGATACCGTCCATTTCATTGATCAAATTTGACAGTTCTGTCTGTGTGGCTTTCACTTTCACCATATCAAACTCATTGTCTGTCAAACCAAACCCGGCATTTTGCCCAAAAAATGAATAGTCAATCGATCCGGTTTTAGGCAGTCCTTCCGCAGCCAGCTGGACTTTCAATGAATCAACCTGGTCCTCCGGAACGCTAATCACTGTACCGCCATTCGAAAGTTCGTTCGGCACTTTTTTCGCATCCAGCTCTTCTTTGATTTTGCCTGCTTCTTCGGCAGACAAATCTTTGTACAGCGGCGCCATTTTTGTGCTTGAAGCAAAAACGCTAATAATAATTCCAAGAATAATAACTGCCGCTAAAGCACTAACCATTAAAATCTTTTGTGATTTAGATCTGTTTTTCCAAAACTCACTCGTTTTGTTTTTCATTTGCATTAGAGTACGATTCATGTTAACCCCCGGTCATTCCACTCTTTCTCTTAATCGTCAGACCCCCTACATTTGCATTCTCATAATCTCCTGATACGCTTCCACAGCTTTATTGCGGAACTCTGTTGCAGCCGTCAGAGAGATGCTTGCTTTTTGAGCGGCTATCATGACCTCATCAAGATTTACATCTTTTCCTGCAGCTAAGGCATTAGTCATGTTGTCAGAAGCTATTTGGGACTCATTTAACGAACTAATAGAGTTTTTTAAAAGCTCCGAAAAGCTTGTTTGATTTGAAGAATCTGTTTTTTGGCTATTGTTTACTTGATTTGTTGCATTTTGAGTGTTTTGAGTATTTTGAACCTGAAAAGGAGAAATTGCATTAATCACATTCATTCACCTTACTTTCCGATTTCTAACGCCTTCATCAGCATTCCCTTTGTGGCATTCATCGCAGTGACATTCGCCTCGTATGATCTGGTGCTGCTGACAAGGTCAACCATTTCCTTTAATGGATCAACATTAGGCTTTTGTACATATCCCTCAGCATTTGCATCAGGGTCTGTCGGATCATAAACAAGATTAAAATTCGAATCATCTTCTGTGATTTTTGAAACTTTCACACCGCTTCCAGCATTGCCGCTTCCGCTCATCTGTGAATTGAGAATAGAAGAGAACGATTCACCCTTTGACTGAAGAGAAACCATTTTTCTTCTGTAAGGCACCCACTCTCCGTTCACCTGCTTAGCTCTTGTCGTATCCATATTAGCCAAGTTAGACGACACCACGTCCATTCTGACACGCTGAGCAGTTAAAGCTGATGCTGAAACGTTTAAGCTATGAAAAGCTGTCATCATTTTCCTCCTGTTAATACGGTCTTCAGCGAATTAAATTTGCCGTTCATTCTTTCAACTAAAGCTTGATAGTTGATTTGATTTTGCGCTAATTCTGTCATCTCTTTGTCAACATCAACATTGTTTCCATTTTGCTGATACGATGTATTCTTGCTTGTTACGATTGAATAATTCGAATCAGTATCAGAAAAATCAACATGACGATAGTCTGTTTTTATCGCATCAAGACGAGAGGATTCTTGATCTAATAAATTTTGGAAAGAAACTTTTTTTGCCTTATAGTTCGGTGTATCTATATTAGCGATATTATTAGTTATGACTTTTTGCTTAATATCCGCTCTGCTCAAGGCATTTTCAAGATTTTGTATCGTTCCAGAAAATAAGCCCAAATCCACTTACCTCCATTTCAGTTTTTTTCACCCTCAATATCCTTGTCGAGAATTGTAAAACTATATGCTTATTGTAAGAAATAACAGGCATAAAGTCTATGAAGATCGTGTAAAAAAATGTGCTCACAATTATCTATTTTATAACTAGGTATATAGTCCTAGATTATTTGAACTATGTTTCCCGCTTTGATATAAGCCTGAAAATAGCAGAATTTCTGTTTTTTCTTTATTATTTTCGACATTTTTGAGTTTTTTTGAAGATAATTGTAAGCTTTATTAAAATTATTACAAAGAAAGACTTTAAACCCAGGAAATAAAGCTTATCAATTTCCTTTATTTGAGTATAAAAAAGAACCCCTTTTTAAGGGGTTCTTTCTGTCATTAATGAGATTTTAGATTTTCTAACTCAATTAGGAATTTGTTGTTAAGAACTTTGATATACGTACCTTTCATTCCTAATGATCTTGACTCGATAACACCCGCACTTTCCAGCTTTCTGAGTGCGTTCACAATAACAGAGCGGGTAATGCCGACGCGATCTGCGATTTTACTTGCAACGAGAAGACCTTCGTTTCCGTCAAGCTCTTCAAAAATATGTTCAATCGCTTCAAGCTCACTATAAGAAAGAGAGCTGATAGCCATTTGCACGACAGCTTTGCTTCTTGCTTCCTCTTCGATTTCTTCTGCTTTTTCTCTCAGGATCTCCATTCCAACAACCGTAGCACCATATTCAGCAAGAATTAAATCATCGTCATTAAATTGGTCCTGTAAACGTGAAAGAATGAGTGTTCCCAATCTTTCTCCGCCTCCGATAATCGGTACAATTGTTGTTAAACCAGCTTGGAACAGGTCTCTGTTCTCAACGGGAAAAGCAGTATATTCACTGTTAATATCCAAGTTAGAAGATGTTTCAGGAACATTAAACAGATTTTTTGTATATTCCTCAGGGAATTGGCGATCCTCAAGCATTTTTTTCATACGATCATTTTCAATTTGCTGGTTAATAGAATATCCAAGGAGTTTGCCTCGGCGGCTTACAACGAAAATATTGGAATCAATTACATCCCGCAATGTCTCCGCCATTTCCTTGAAGTTTACCGGTTTTCCTGCTGCAGCCTGCAGCATGGAGTTAATAATTCTTGTTTTTTGTAATAAAGCCATGATAAATAATCCTCCTAAACATTCCTCTTATTAAATTTTTCACAATATAAATTGACTTAAATCTTTGTTTTTGGCTATCGTTCCGAGCTTTTCTTCGACATACTGTGGTGTAATCGTTATTTTCTCCATTGTTACATCAGGAGCTTCAAACGACAGATCTTCTAATAGGCGTTCAAGTATTGTATGAAGGCGTCTCGCACCGATATTATCTGTGTCCTGGTTCACATGATAAGCAATTTCAGCAATCTTATGAATAGCTTCGTCAGAAAATTCAAGAGATATACCTTCTGTCTGCAATAAAGCCTGGTATTGTTTCAGCAGCGCATTATCCGGCTCAACCAAAATTCTCACGAAGTCGTCTACCGTCAGTTTGCTCAGTTCTACACGAATCGGGAAACGTCCCTGCAACTCAGGAATCAAATCAGATGGTTTGGCCATATGAAACGCTCCTGCTGCAATAAATAACACATGGTCTGTTTTTACTGATCCATACTTAGTGACAACAGTAGATCCCTCAACGATCGGGAGAATGTCCCGCTGAACGCCTTCCCTTGATACATCGGCAGAGGATGACGCGCCGCCGTTTTTTGCAATTTTATCAATCTCGTCGATAAAGATAATGCCGCTCTCTTCTGCTCTCTGAACAGCTTCCTGGCTGACTTCATCCATATCAATGAGTTTGCTTGCTTCTTCATTTGTCAGGACTTTTCTGGCTTCTCTGACGGTCATTTTGCGCCGTTTCTTTTTCTTTGGCATTAGTCCGCTCAATGCGTCCTGCATGTTCATGCCCATCTGCTCCATACCCGAGCCCTGCAGCATATCAAACATAGAAGGCTGCTGCTCTTCGACTTCTACTGTTACATAGTAGTCTTCAAGCTCTCCTAAAGCCAGCTGATGCGCCATGCGTTTTCTTTTTTCTTCAATGTTTGCTTCTTCCTGACTCTCTGCCTCATCTTCACCATTCGGCTGGCTGCCGCCAAAAAACATTTCAAACGGATTTTTCACGCCTGATTGTTTTTTCTTCCCAGGAACTAACAGACGAACAATGCGTTTGTTGGCATTTTCTTCTGCCTGCTCCTTTACTTCATTCATTTTCTCTTCTTTTATAAGCCGAACGGACGTCTCCACAAGGTCTCTGACCATTGATTCAACATCCCTGCCTACATAGCCGACTTCGGTGAATTTTGTTGCTTCAATTTTAATAAATGGCGCACCTGAAAGCTTGGCGATACGTCTGGCAATTTCAGTTTTTCCAACGCCGGTAGGCCCCATCATTAAAATGTTTTTCGGAACGACCTCGTCCTTCAGCTTTTCATCCAGAAGACTTCTTCTATAGCGGTTTCTTAATGCCACGGCGACAGCTTTTTTCGCGTTTTGCTGACCGACAATATATTGGTCTAACCGATCTACAATCTGTCTTGGTGTTAACGGATTTTTTTCCATGCGCCTCAAGTCCTTTCTATTCAAGCTCTTCCAGTATGATTTGATCGTTCGTGTAAACACAAATTTCGCCTGCTGTTTCTAACGCGGCTCTAGCAATCTCACTTGCAGACATGCTTTCACCGGCATGCTTTTTCAAAGCTCTTCCGGCTGCCAAAGCGTAATTGCCTCCTGATCCAATCGCGAGAATGCCGTCATCTGGTTCGATCACCTCGCCTGTTCCCGATACGAGAAGCAAGGTATCCTGATTCATCACAATCAGCATGGCTTCAAGCTTTCTAAGCACTTTGTCGCTGCGCCATTCTTTTGCAAGCTCAACAGCCGCCCGTTTTAAGTTGCCGTTATACTCTTCAAGCTTAGCTTCAAACTTTTCGAATAAAGTGAAAGCGTCTGCAACAGATCCCGCAAACCCAGCAAGAACCTTCCCATTAAACAGTTTTCTTACTTTTCTCGCAGTATGTTTCATGACAACAGCCTGACCAAACGTCACTTGGCCGTCTCCGGACATTGCACTTCGTCCCTTATGCTGGACGGCGAATATTGTGGTCGCATGAAAAGATGACATAAAGGGCCTCCTTTAATTTTTCTTAAAAGCTCTTGGATGGTGAGACATATATGTGTTTCTCAACATTTCCTTCGAAACGTGCGTGTATATCTGTGTCGAAGACAGATTGGAATGCCCGAGCAGTTCTTGAACGCTCCTCAAATCCGCTCCTTCGTTTAACAGATGAGTGGCGAACGTATGTCGAAGCATATGCGGATGGATATGTAAAGTGCCGGACGCTTTTTGGACAAGCCCGCTTAAAATATGTCTGATACCTCGGGCTGTAAGCGGTCCGCCTCTTTGATTCACAAATAATAGATCGTGAGGTTCTTTTGCTTTTATCAGCAAGCACTGCCTTCCGCTATTCATATATCTATCCAACGCTTCGCGGGCGTAAGACCCAAAAGGGATATAGCGCTGCTTCTTGCCTTTACCGTGAACAAGCACAGTGTCCATAAATAAATCTACATCGCTGACAGTTATGGAACAGCATTCACTGACCCTCATTCCGGTGGCATAAAGAAGCTCTAACAGCGCTTGATCCCTCATTCCGGCCGGCTGGCTTATATCTGAAACTTCAAACAGTTCTTCAAGCTCTTTTTGATAGAGAAACTTCGGTATCCGTTTCTCTTGTTTCGGCAAGTGAACAAGCTGAAACGGATTTTCTTCAACAAGCTTTTCTCGCATCAGGAATTTATAAAAGCTTCTCAATGCAGATATCTTTTTGCTTATTGTTCGTCTCGATAAACCTTTTTCATAGGCTTCTGTCAAAAAAATCCTAGTATCTTGATATGCAGCTTCTTCAAATCCATTTATACCTTGAACGCGCAGGAAAGTCTCGAATTCTTCAATTGAATCCACATAATTCACAATAGTATATTGTGAATAATTTTTTTCAATTTGTAAATATTCAACGAATAACTTTACGAAATTCTTAACATTCTCCATGCCTAATTCCTCCCCAGAAAGGGCTTTTAAATGGTATCACAAATCGCGTTCAAGTTGCAATCAATACCTATATTGTTTTCGAAATTGTTCGAATTGTCTCAATTGCGCGGTTCGCGTATTGTTCATTCCGCTCTTTTTTATTTTTAATTTTAACAGGCAATTCTTTTAAAAGCCCAAAGTTTGCATTCATCGGCTGGAAGTTCTTCTGATTTGTTGTTGTAATATAGTGAGCCATGCTGCCTATTGCTGTTTCCTGAGGGAAAGTGACAAGCTCTTCTCCTAAAACAAGTTTAGCCGCATTAATGCCTGCTACCAGTCCTGAAGCAGCTGATTCCACATATCCTTCTACTCCCGTCATTTGGCCTGCAAAGAACAGGTCACTGCGGTTTTTAAATTGATAAGTTGGCTTTAACAGGCTTGGAGAGTTAATGAATGTATTTCTGTGCATCACGCCGTATCTCACAATTTCTACATTTTCAAGCCCTGGAATCAATTTAAGAACTTCTTTTTGGTCCCCCCATTTTAAATGAGTCTGGAACCCTACAATATTGTAGAGTGTTCCTGCAGCATCATCCTGTCTGAGCTGAACAACAGCATAAGGGCGCTTTCCTGTAACAGGATGCTCTAAACCAACGGGTTTCATTGGTCCGAAAAGCATTGTTTTCTTTCCCCGTTTTGCCATGACTTCAATCGGCATGCAGCCTTCAAAGAAGATTTCTTTTTCGAATTCTTTTAACGGGACTGTTTCTGCTGATGTTAATGCTTCATGAAAACGGTCAAACTCTTCTTCTGTCATCGGGCAGTTCAAATACGCTGCTTCCCCTTTATCGTAACGGGATTTCAGGTATACTTTATCCATATCAAGGCTGTCTTTTTCTACAATCGGCGCCGCTGCATCATAAAAATATAAATAGTCCTCTCCAGTCAGCTCCTTCAGCTGGGCAGACAACGATTCTGACGTTAATGGACCCGTTGCGATAATGGTAGGGCCTTCGGGTATTTCTGTGACTTCTTCATTAATAACAGTTACGTTTGGATGATTTTTTACCCGATTTGTCACACTTTCGGCAAATTCATGGCGGTCAACTGCGAGAGCGCCCCCGGCAGGAACGGAACATTCGTCAGCAGCCGCGATGATAGCTGAATCAAGCGCCCGCATTTCTTCCTTTAATACACCGACAGCGTTAGCAAGCGTGTTGGAGCGCAGAGAGTTGCTGCACACAAGCTCGGCAAATTTATCTGTATGGTGCGCAGGCGTTTGTTTAACAGGGCGCATTTCATATAATTTGACTTGAATTCCCCGTTTGGCAAGCTGCCACGCTGCCTCACTACCTGCTAGTCCGGCTCCGATTACATTCACTGTTTGTTGGTTCATCTTTCACATCTCCTAGTTTATTATTCAAGGCCTTCTTTTAACACACAAAGAAGGTGAGCAAGACCCTGCTCACCGCTACTTCTGTGGTTCTTCCTTATAATCGCATTCCACGCATTGGACTTGTATGCCTTTTTTGAGTTTTTTCTCGACGAGCATTTTTCCGCATTTCGGGCATTTTCGTTCAATTGGTTTGTCCCAGGAAACGAATTCACAGTCCGGATAACGGTCACAGCCGTAAAAAACCCGTTTCTTTTTCGATTTTCGCTCCACAATATTTCCTTCACCGCAGCTCGGGCACTTCACGCCGATCTGTTTTACAATCGGTTTTGTGTTCCGGCAGTCCGGGAAGTTGGAGCAAGCTAAGAATTTACCATACCGGCCCATTTTATATACCATTGGAGAACTGCACAATTCACAATCTTCTCCTGCATATTCCGGTTCGATTTCAACTTCCTTCATTTCCGCTTCGGCCTTTTTGACCCGTTTTTCAAAATCGGTATAGAAGTTATCGATAATCTTAACCCATTCCGTGTTGCCTTCTTCAACATGATCAAGGTCTTTTTCCATTTTTGCCGTAAACTCAACATTAATGATTTCAGGGAAGAATTCCATGATCAAGTCAAGGACGATCTGCCCTAGTTCAGTCGGAACAAAGCGTTTATTATCCAAAGCCACGTAGCCGCGCCGCTGAATGGTATCAAGCGTCGGAGCGTATGTGGAAGGACGGCCGATACCGAGTTCTTCAAGGGTTTTAACGAGACGAGCCTCAGTATAGCGCGGAGGCGGCTGGGTAAAATGCTGCTCCGGTTCTATATCTTTTGATAATACCGTGTCGCCTTCTTGCAAATCAGGCAGCATCCGGTCTTTTTCTTCCAGTTGGTCGTCTTTTCCTTCAACATACACCTTCATAAACCCGGAAAACTTGACTTTACTTCCATTTGCACGGAATGTCAAACCGTTGTTTGTCAGGTCGACACTCATTGTATCGAGAACTGCAGGCGCCATTTGGCTGGCTACAAAGCGCTCCCAAATTAATTTATACAATCTCATCTGATCTCTGCCAAGTACTGCTTTTAATTCGCTTGGTTTTCTGAGAACTGACGTCGGGCGGATTGCTTCGTGAGCGTCCTGAGCATTTTCATTCTTTTTCGCAGGCTTTCGTTTGCCGCCTAAGAACTCTTTGCCGTATGACTGATCAATAAATGCAGCTGCTTCTTCAACCGCCGTATTTGAAATACGCGTTGAATCCGTTCTCATATACGTGATCAGACCGACAGTTCCTTCTCTTCCAAGATCGATTCCTTCATATAATTGCTGTGCAATCATCATCGTTTTCTTGGCTCTGAAATTGAGTTTGCGGGCCGCTTCCTGCTGCAGGGTGGAAGTTGTAAAAGGCAATGCCGGATTACGTTTGCGTTCCTTTTTCGTTACTTTTTCAACTGTATATTTATTGCCTTTAAGCTGAGAAAGGATGTCTTTAACATCAGCTTCACTATTTAAAGGAAGTTTTTTGCCGTTCTTTCCGAAAAAGCTCGCTTCAAACGTTTCCTGTCCTTTTAAGAACGTGCCGTCAATTGTCCAATATTCCTCAGGTTTAAAGTCGTTAATTTCTTTTTCACGGTCAATAATCAAACGGAGGGCAACAGATTGCACACGGCCTGCGCTAAGCCCTTTTTTGACTTTTTTCCATAGGATTGGACTGATTTTATATCCGACAAGCCTGTCTAAAATACGTCTCGCCTGCTGTGCATCCACTAAATCCATATTGATCATGCGGGGATGCTTAAACGATTCCTTGATGGCGTCTTTTGTAATTTCATTAAATACCACGCGGCAGTCTGAATTGAGATCCAAATCAAGGCTGTGTGCCAAGTGCCATGCAATCGCTTCCCCTTCTCTGTCGGGGTCAGCTGCAAGAAACACTTTTTTGGCTTTTTTTGCAGCGGTTTTAAGCTCTTTTAGTACAGGTCCTTTACCTCGAATGGTAATGTATTTCGGTTCAAAATTTTGTTCTATGTCAACTCCCATTTGACTTTTTGGAAGATCCCGGACATGTCCCATCGATGCTTTTACTTTATATTTTTTACCTAAGTAACGTTCAATCGTTTTCGCCTTAGCGGGCGATTCCACGATGACTAGATAATCAGACATTTTCATCCCCCTCAAGAGGTGTTCTCTCTCTTTTCAAGTATTTCAATTTTATTTTTGCAGCTGTCTTTATTTGGCTTTCAACAATTCATTCTTTATGATGAACGTCATTATTTAAATACAAAACAATATGCAACTTTAAATCCTCACTATTATTAAATATTACAATGCCGTTTGTCAAACGATAATTCAAAAGGGTTCCGTATATTGAACGTTTCTCTCAGGAAGCTCCTCGAAAATATCCTCTGCTGACCATATGGCTTTAGCCCCCTGCTGAATCAGTTTAATAGGACCTCCGGCGTAAGGATCAAATAATGAACCGGGCACGGCAAATACTTCTCTCCCTTGCTCCAATGCTTGGTATGCAGTAATCAGCGAACCGCTTTTTTCTTTACCCTGCACGACAATAACGCCTTCACTTAATCCGCTAATGATACGGTTTCTCATAGGGAAATGCCATTTTTGGGGTTTGGTTTCCGGTGGATGCTCTGACAGAAGGATATGGTGTTTAGCCATGTAATGTGCTAACTGAAGGTTTTCCCGGGGATAAATGTTCTGAAATCCGCCTGCAATGACGCCGATTGTCCGGCCTTTCGCCTCAATACTTGCAGCATGGGACATTCCGTCTATCCCAGCCGCCAATCCGCTGACAATCACCCAATCTTTGCGGCAAAGCTCTTTTGTAAGATGATTGACAACATGTATCCCATAAGCTGTTGGATGTCTTGTCCCTACAATTCCAATTTTCCTTCCTTTAGAAAGAAGGGTCATATCACCCTTTGCAAACAGGACGGCAGGGGGATCATAGATGGTTTTCAGCCAGAAAGGATATTGCTTTGAAGAAATCGGGATGGTGTTAATGCCTTGCTCATGATAAACAGCAAGTACACGCTGAAGCTTTGGATAATATTCTTCTATTTTATTTTTTAATGCAGCTGCCTTTACTTTACCGCGAGTAACAGTTTCGAACACAGGCGATGTCAGCGACATAGACGGATCGGCTTTCCACCATTTTAATAGAAGGGATGGGGATAATAATTGATTGATTCTGCAAATCATTAAACAGGCTGCGGCCTGATCCAATATATTGACCTCCTTTTGACAGAAAAAGCAGGAACAGCCTAGACGGCTGTCCCTTCTTTATTAATGTGTTTTGCAAGTTTCGAATAAGTTTTTCTCTTTCAGCACCTTGATTAAGGTTTCACCCATTACTGAAGGTGTCTCTGCAACTTCAATGCCGCATGCATTAAGGGTTTTGATTTTTTCATCAGCTGTCCCTTTTCCGCCGGAAATAATGGCCCCGGCATGTCCCATGCGTTTCCCTGGAGGTGCTGTTTTACCGCCGATAAATCCGACTACAGGTTTTGTCATGTTTGCTTTTACCCACTCTGCTGCTTCCTCTTCGGCAGTACCACCGATTTCGCCAATCATAATGACAGCGTGTGTTTCAGGATCTTCGTTAAACGCTTTTAAGACATCAATAAAGTTTGTTCCATTTACAGGATCGCCGCCGATTCCAACAGCTGTAGATTGTCCTACGCCCGCTTCTGAGAGCTGATGCACCGCTTCGTATGTTAATGTTCCTGAACGCGATACAACGCCTACATGACCCTTTTTATGGATATATCCAGGCATAATGCCGATTTTACATTCTTCAGGTGTGATGACACCAGGGCAGTTCGGCCCTATCAATCTCGTTTTCTTGCCTTCCATGAAGCGTTTGACCTTGACCATATCCAAAACCGGAATATGCTCAGTGATGCAAATCACGAGATCAAGCTCCGCATCCACCGCTTCCATAATCGCATCTGCTGCAAAAGGCGCCGGCACATATATTACAGAGGCGTTAGCGCCAGTTGTTTGAACTGCTTCAGCCACTGTATTAAAGACCGGAACTCCTTCCACTTCAGTTCCGCCTTTTCCAGGTGTTACACCGCCTACGATATTTGTGCCGTATTCGAGCATCTGCTTCGTATGAAATAAAGCGGTAGAACCTGTAATCCCTTGTACAATAACTCTTGTATCTTTATTAATAAAAACACTCATTATCTGGTCCCCTGCCTTTCATTCTTTCCTAAACTAAGGATACGATTTTCTGCGCGCCGTCAGCCATTGATTCCGCAGATGTTATGTTTAATCCTGATTCACTAAGGATTTTCTTCCCTAGATCCACGTTTGTGCCTTCAAGTCGGACGACCAGCGGCAATGTCAAACCGACTTGTCTTGTCGCTTCAACAACCCCTTCTGCGATAACATCACATTTCATAATGCCGCCGAAAATGTTGACAAAAATCCCTTTAACGTTTTGATCAGAAAGAATGATTTTAAATGCTTCCGTGACTTTTTCTGCGGTTGCACCGCCGCCCACATCAAGGAAGTTGGCCGGTTCTCCTCCATAATGCTTGATAATGTCCATTGTTGACATTGCAAGTCCCGCACCGTTTACCATACAGCCGATATTTCCATCTAGGGAAATGTAGCTTAAGTCATATTTGGACGCTTCGATTTCTTTCGGATCTTCTTCATCCAAATCTCTGTACTCCAAAATGTCCTTTTGTCTGTACAACGCGTTGCTGTCAAAATTTAATTTCGCATCAAGCGCCATCACATTTCCGTCGCCTGTTACAACGAGCGGATTGATTTCGGCGATTGAGCAGTCTTTCTCAACAAAGGCTTTATATAGTCCAAGCATAAATTTAGCAGCTTTTCCCACAAGCTCCTTTGGAATATTAATTGCGAATGCGATTTCTCTGGCTTGATAGCCTTGGAGGCCGACAGCCGGATCAATGACAGCTTTTTTGATTTTTTCCGGTGTTTTCTCCGCTACTTCTTCAATCTCCGTTCCGCCTTCTTCAGAAGCCATCAGAACGATTCTAGAAGTGGCGCGGTCAAGCACGAGCCCCACATAGTATTCCTTTTTAATATCGCAGCCTTCTTCAATAAGTAAGCGTTTTATTACTTGGCCGTCCGGACCCGTCTGATGTGTAACGAGGGTCTTTCCTAATAGTTCCTCGGCATACGCTTTCACTTCGTCTAATGATTTTGCTATTTTTACCCCACCGGCTTTGCCTCGACCGCCAGCATGAATTTGAGCCTTTACGACATAAACCGAGCTGGATAAGCTCTTTGCTTTCTCAACTGCTTCATCTGCTGTAAAAGCCACTTTACCTTCAGGAACAGATACCCCATATTTTCTGAGGACTTCTTTTCCCTGGTACTCATGGATATTCATTTCCCATCCTCCTAACTTATGTAACAAAACTAAAATAGACTGCGCTTTCATTCTATAATAATACTGGAAGAATTGTCTAGAGTTCGATGCAAAATCTTAAAATCCTTCTAAACATTCAAACTTTTATTTTATTAAAAACATAAATTTCAAACAGAGAATGGAGAATATTTTAGTTATTTTTTGTTTTTTACACTCTCGTCCAACCGGTAAATAAACGAAAAAATTTCGGCTACCGTTTCATAAAGGGCTTCCGGAATTTGATCATCTACAGTCAAATGGCGCATTAATTCGACAAGGGTCCGATCTTCTTGAATCGGAACCCCTGCTTTTTTCGCTTCTTTGATAATATTGTCGGCTACATGGCCCTTTCCTGTCGCAATCACTCTCGGCGCCTTGTCTTTTCGTTCGTCATAATGGAGGGCTACAGCTTTTCTAATCGGCGTCTGTTCTTTCATACTTTCACATCCACTTCCTGATTGCTGATGCTTGTTATATATTGATCGATTGCAGCCTTTTCTTCAGTTAGACTCCTTTTTTTAGCTTTTACTCCTGAAAGGCTGTATCCCATTTCCTTGAGACCCTGTTTTAGCGCGGGCACCATCGGATCAATCGCAGCCTGAAGCTCGAAATCAGTCTCAATTGTAATGGTCATGACTTTTTGCTGTATCAAGCAATCAACAACCGTTTCTTTTAACGTATCCAGCTGCAGCAAAAACAAAAGGCGGCAATGGGAAGGATCAAGCTTTCCATCCGCTTCTTTCTTTCCTTTAAAAAGAACAGTCATGTCCTGAACTCCAGACTTCGAAAACAGCGGAAACGACATCACAATTTGGCTGTGTGACGGATGGTCCTGCTGCATAAAAAGCTGGCCGTTTAATTTATGAAAGAGCTGGTCGGCTTCCTGTTTGACAGGATCTGCTACATCATGCGACGCTCTTGCGGCATGAAGGGCCAGCTTGATGGATTGTATATCGTCAGGTGTGACTGAGCTTCCTTGTTCAAACGCTTTAATGAATGCAAGCTCGTCCCTTGCACCGATTGCCATTTTCACTTTGGATAAGAAAGAAAGAACATCTGCTTTATCGGCCAAACTAGGTGCCGTCTGCTGAACAGCTTTTAAAAAGACTTCAGCTTCCTGATCTGTTACATGTGCCGCCTGTAGAATTGCTGAAGTAACAGGTGACTTACGGTTACCCGACGAGGCAGCCGCTTTAATCCAATTTGCTGCTTCTTTTACAATGTCAAGACTGTTTTTTTCAGCAGATTCCGTCAGCTTTGTCAGCAGCTGGCTAGCTTCTTTGATTGGAATGTCTGGTGAAGTTTTAACAGGCTCTCTCTGGCTTCTCTGTTCCGCCGTGTGGTTTACAGGCGGCAAATTGGCCTCTCTAGGGGAGCCGGCTGGTGCGCTAAGCTCCTTGTTTCCAACTGTATTGCCTAAAGAAGATGCTTTGTTATTGTCCGTTAGAGAGCTGAGCTTATCAATCAGACGTTCTGCATGGACATCGATCTCACTATTAAGAAGTACCGTAACAGCTTCCTTTAGCTTTGCCATCATTTGGCTCTGCTGAGGGCTTTGATTGATTGCCTGAAGCAGCTGGGATACGTGCTGATGCAGAGGAACAGGCGATTTTACAGCATGAACACCGCTCAAAACCTCGGGGTGAATGGGAAGGTCACGCTTCAAAGCGAACAGAACCGTTTCAATCGCTTTTTTTGTGTCTTGTGCAGGCAGCGTATCCATCCAGCGGACAGCTGTTTTGATATCATTTTCTGTTACGGGTGATTTGCTCTTCAGCATTGCTTCTGTCATCATGAGAGCCGTATTTGACGGTCTCAATGATATGGCATGTAAAAGCTTGCCAGCTGCATCCTGAATGGTTTTCGGATTTTGGTCAAAGCTTTGAACGACCTGAAGACGTCCTATCTGTTCTGCCGTATTTTTTTCGTAGGAAAACCAATAATATGCCTGAGGACGAAGCTGGGTTTCAAGTTTTCCCTGAACAGTTTGATTGCCGACTTGGATCAGCGCATGCTGGTCCCCTAATAAACGAAGCACTTTTCCTAAAAGGAGACGCTTCTTCCCATTTAACGCATCGCTGACATTTGCTGTTTCCTGCGGGACTGCTGTATTTCCAAAAAGGTGCTGCAGCGCCTTTTGCACATCATTTCGTATATTCATTTAAAAAAAGGTGCCTCCTTGTCCATTGGTTTATCTGAAAGTTTGAACAGGAGCGAAAGTTTTGCGGTGCAATTCAGTTGGGCCGTATGCAGCGAGAGCTTCGAGATGCTCTTTTGTCCCATAGCCTTTATTTTTTTCAAACCCATACATCGGATATGTTTTGGCATAGGCGCTCATCATTCGGTCCCTCGTTACTTTCGCAATACACGCACCTGCCGCAATTGACACGCTTTTGGCATCACCTTTTATAATGGATGACTGAGCCGTGTCGAGCGGCAGCGTCATTGCGTCAATAAGCAAATAATCAGGTGTTTCTGACATATCGTGTATCGCTTTCATCATTGCCATCTTTGAAGCTTCATATATATTGATTTCATCAATCACAGAGGCTTCTACAATTCCTATTCCGACCGCTAATGCTTCCTTCATAATAAGCTCGTAGTATTCCTCACGCTTTTTTTCTGAAAGCTTTTTGGAGTCTGTCAGCCCAAGGATTTCACATTCCTCTGGAAGGATGACTGCGCTGGCGACAACGGGTCCTGCCAATGGCCCCCGGCCGACCTCGTCAACACCTGCAATCAAGCGAAATCCTTTGTTTCTTGCCAGCCTTTCATAGGAAGTCATGCTCAGCCATTGTTCCTTCAGCGCTTTTTCTTTCGCCTGCTTTTTAAGCCACTGCTCTACAAGCGTTTGAACGCTTTTTCTCGGGTCTTTTCCGCATTGGGCAATAAAAGGGTCTTGTTCATCTTTCACTTCCTGCAAACGGTCTTTAATGTCCTTTACGGTTAATGTATTCACTTTCTCTTCTCCTTACTGTATGTATCGGTTCGGCCAGGAAAAAATAAAGACCCGCATTTCTGCGCGCCTTTACATAGTTGGCTGTTCAAATGACAGCCTGCCGAACTTTTCAGTGCGGATATCGCGAATGATGACTTCAGTCGTCTTATCGTAGTTAATGAGACCTCCGCTCATGAGACAGCCGCGCTTTTCACCTATTGCATCAAACAGCTCCGCAATGTCCTCTGGGATCTCATCAAGGCCGTAGCGCTCTTTAAGCCGTTCAGGATAGTGTTCTTCAAGAAAACGAAGGCCAAACACCGCCACGTCCTGCAAATTGATAATTGAATCTTTAATAGCACCGGTGACTGCCAGTCTCAAGCCGACTAGCTCGTCCTCAAATTTAGGCCATAAAATCCCCGGTGTATCTAAGAGCTCTAATTCCTTTCCGACTTTCACCCACTGCTGAGATGTTGTAATACCAGGTCTGTCTCCTGTTTTTGCTATATTTTTCTTTGCAAGCCGATTAATGAGCGTTGACTTTCCAACGTTCGGAATGCCGATGATCAAAGCGCGAATTGCTCTCGGCTTCACACCTTTTGCCCGCATCCGGTCAAATTTTTCTTGGAGGATCTCTTTTGACGCCGGCACAATTTGATTTAAGCCTTGTCCGTTTACAGAGTTAATGGACAGAGAGCGGATCCCCTGGTTCTCAAAGTGCTCTTTCCACTGCTGTGTAACTGCCGCATCTGCTTTGTCGGCCTTGTTTAGCAGCATAATTCGCGGCTTATTTTTTAGAATGTCTTCAATCATTGGGTTTCTTGATGACATTGGGATTCTGGCATCTACCAATTCATATACAATATCAATTAATTTTAATTTTTCGGTTACTTCTCTTCTTGCCTTCGCCATATGGCCTGGGAACCATTGGATTGTCATGTGACCGAACACCGCCTTTATCTCTTCAGTATGCAAGATTCTTTGTTGCCCTTTATGTATTTTACGATGCCTGTCCGGCATTTTCAAATTCTGTATAAAAAAAGAGCTTGTTACAGGTAACAAGCTCTTTTCGTTCGTTATCATTATCGTCTGATCTCTTTAATACGAGCCGCTTTTCCGCGAAGTTCACGCAGGTAGTAAAGTTTAGCACGGCGTACTTTACCGTAACGTACAACTTCGATTTTCGCGATTTTTGGTGTGTGTACAGGGAAAGTACGTTCAACGCCAACACCGTAAGAAATCTTACGAACTGTGAACGTTTCGCTGATTCCACCACCACGACGCTTAATCACAACACCTTCAAAGATCTGGATACGCTCACGGTTACCCTCAACAACTTTCACGTGTACACGTAAAGTGTCACCAGGACGGAACGCAGGAAGATCAGTGCGAAGCTGTTCTTTTGTGATATCTTCAATTAGTTTTTGCATCGTTTTCAACTCCTTCCAACAGATGCTCTTGGCCACAAAACCCGGCACAGCGGAACATCGTTTTCAAGCTGCAGCGGATAAGCCCGCTTAAGCCACAAATAGTATCTTATCACAATTTCATAGCCTGTGCAATAAAATCTATTCTTTTTCCCATTCAGAAATCCATTTTCTTTGCTGCTCTGTAAGGGGGTAGTCTTTTAAAAGATCCGGGCGTCTTAAATAGGTCCTTCTGATCGATTCTTTACTCCGCCATTCTTTGATTTTTGCATGGTTTCCTGACAGGAGTGTTTCAGGCACTTTTAAACCTTTGTAATCTGCCGGTCTTGTATAATGCGGGTGCTCTAAGAGGCCGGTGCTGAATGAATCCTCAATATGAGAAGCTTCTTTGCCCAGCACACCCGGAAGCAGTCTGACGACACTGTCTGCAATCATCATTGCAGGAAGCTCACCGCCCGTCAGGACAAAATCACCAATGGATATTTCATCTGTCACCAGATGCTCGCGAATGCGTTCATCATAGCCTTCATAGTGGCCGCAAATAAACAGCAAATGCTCTTCCTTTGCTAATTGTTCAGCTTTTTTTTGGGTAAAACGCTCACCTTGCGGACAGACGAGGATAATACGCGGAGGAGCAGCTGCCTTTGATGTCAGGTCCTCGACGGCGTCAAAAACAGGCTGAGGCTTGAGAACCATGCCTGCGCCGCCGCCATAAGGGTAATCATCAACAGTATTATGCTTGTTATCAGAATACTCCCGGAAATTTACGACCTGAAACTGCACCGCCTCTTTTTCCTGGGCTTTTTGGAGAATGGATGAGCCGAGCACGCCTTCAAACATTTCGGGAAACAGCGTCAAAAAGTCGATTTTCATTCGTCTATTAATCCTTCCATAAGTTCAATCTCAATTTTCTTTTCGCTGACATCGATATGTTTGACCACTGATTCAATATAAGGAATGAGTGCATCTTTTTTCCCTTTTCGCCCGATAACCCAAACGTCATTAGCCCCAGGCGTCAAAATTTCTTTGACCTTTCCAATGAGTTCACCGTCTTCGGTAAATACTTCGCACCCTATGATTTCGTGGAAATAAAATTCTCCCTCATTCAGCTCTCCTAAATCTTCTTCAGGCACTTTAATGATTGCGTTTTTAAGTTCCTCTGCTTCATTCAGGCTTTGTCTTTCTTGAAACTGCAGCAGGTGAAATTGCTTATGCAGTCTGTGCGTGTTTACTGTTACTTCTACTGGTTCGTTACGTCCGTCCATAAACAAATACAGCTTGTTGCCCGGCTTGTACCGTTCTTCCGCAAAATCTGTTTTCGAAATCACCCGCACCTCGCCTTTAATCCCGTGGGTGTTTACGATTTTACCTACATTAAACCATCGCTTTGTCATATGATCACCTCTGGCGAATTTCAATTACTTTTCCGTCTTTTATGACGATGGTGTTTGCTGCTGTTTTCTCATGCCAGTCATCCCCGGCTTCGATTGTCAGCAGCGCATCGACTTCCTTTTCTTTCATCTCACTGCCAAGCGGCAATGTATGTACTTGAGCAATTTGAAAATCGATGATTTTTATATTATCTTTTCGCTTTTCTATTGCCTTTTTAAATTGTTCAATCATATCTGGGTTTTGCTGTTCTTTCTCATGTTTTCTAAGCTGAAAATAGAGCTGGCTGCATTCTCGTTCAAGCATTTGTTTCTTTTCGGCAAAAGAAGCTAAAAGCTTTTCTTTGCTGTGCTCGGTTAAGACTTGCATAACGGCTACACGGTGAATAATTTGCATCACACCAAGCTCCCTGCTTTTAAAACTTTTTTGGCCCAGGCTTTTCTATTTTGCCTAAGCTTCTATCAGTTTACCCTTTTTTTGCGTGTAAAAAAAGGGGAGGTGCCGGCCCTCTCCCTTTTAGTCAAATATCTCAAATTGAACTTTCTTAGAAGACTGTGCGCCAGCTGCAAATACAGCTGTTCGAATCGCTTTTGCAGTCCGGCCTTGCTTTCCGATAACTTTACCGGTATCTGACTTATGGACAGATAAGCGCAGCGCAATCTTTTGATCGGTTTCTTCTCTTATGACGCGAATGTCATCTGGATGATCAACAAGCGGCGTCACAATTTGGACAATCAAATCTTCCAAGTGTTGATCAGTCATTACTTGCCTTGTTTAGCGTTGTGGAATTTTTCCATGATTCCTTGGCTAGAGAACAAGTTGCGAACTGTATCAGATGGTTTCGCTCCAGTTTGAAGCCATTTAAGAGCAAGCTCTTCGTCGATTTTTACTTCCGCTGGTTTTGCAACCGGGTTGTAAGTTCCGACTGTTTCAATGAAACGGCCGTCACGTGGTGAACGAGAATCTGCTACAACAATACGATAGAAAGGAGATTTTTTTGCTCCCATACGTTTTAAACGAATTTTTACTGCCATTTTACTAGCACCTCCGAAAATATTTCAACAAGATAGTATATTAACAATGATAAAAGTGTTTGTAAAGTGTTTTTTCTTAACAACGGTTTTATCATGTATAACCGATTACATAAAAGGTAGCTTAAACCCTTTTTTCTTGCCTTTTGACATGTTTGTCATCTGCTTCATCATTTTTTTCATTTCTTCAAACTGCTTAAGCAGACGGTTGACCTCCTGCACGGACGTCCCGCTTCCTTTCGCAATCCGCTTCCGCCGGCTGGCATTGATGATATCCGGCTGTTCTTTTTCAAGAACAGTCATTGATTTGATGATCGCTTCCACATGATTCAGCTGCTTTTCATCAACCTGGATGTTTTTCAGGCCTTTCATTTTACCTGCACCCGGCATCATTTGCAGAAGCTCATCAAGCGGCCCCATGTTTCTGACCTGCCCGAGCTGCTCCAGAAAATCGTCCAATGTGAAGCTCATCGTTCTCATTTTTTGTTCCAGCTCTTTGGCTTTGTCTTCATCAACGCTGGCCTGTGCTTTTTCAATCAATGTCAGCACGTCGCCCATGCCGAGAATCCTTGATGCCATGCGTTCAGGATGGAACGGTTCTAATGCATCGAGCTTTTCGCCTAAACCGGCGAACTTAATCGGCGTGTTTGTGACCGCGCGAATAGAAAGGGCTGCACCGCCGCGTGTGTCTCCATCAAGCTTAGTCAACACAACACCGGTTAAGCCGAGCTGTTCATTAAAGCTTTTGGCAACATTTACAGCGTCCTGCCCGGTCATTGAATCGACAACTAGGAAGATTTCTTCCGGATTTGCGATTTCTTTGACGTTAGTCAGTTCATCCATCAGTTCATGGTCGATATGCAAGCGGCCTGCCGTATCCAAAATAACATAGTCATAATGTTCTTCTTTGGCTTTCTCAATAGCCTGTTTCGCTATTTCTACAGGACTGACCTGATCACCAAGAGAGAAAACAGGCATGTCAAGCTGTTTGCCGAGCGTTTCCAGCTGCTTAATAGCGGCTGGACGGTAAATATCGGCAGCAACCAGCATGGGTTTGCGATTATGCTTTTTGCGCAGCAGATTCGCAAGCTTACCGCTTGTTGTCGTTTTACCTGCACCTTGGAGACCGACCATCATAATAACAGTCGGCGGCCTTTTTGCGACGGCGATTTTGCTCTCTTCGCCGCCCATCAGCTCAGTCAGTTCCTCTTTAACAACTTTAATGACCTGCTGGCCGGGCGTCAGACTTTTCATGACGTCTTGGCCTACAGCGCGTTCACTTACTTTTTTAACAAAATCCTTGACTACTTTAAAGTTAACGTCAGCCTCAAGCAGCGCAAGACGAACCTCACGCATCATTTCTTTAACATCTTGTTCGCTGACTTTCCCTTTTCCGCGGATTTTAGAAATCGTCTGCTGCAGTCGGTCGGCTAATCCTTCAAATGCCATAGTTTGCCGCCTCCTAATCTAATTTCTCAAGCGCTTCAATCAGAGCTGTAATTTCTTCCTCTTCTTTTGAACCGGAAGCAAGCTCCTTCAGCTTATTAAACATCTCTTTACGCTCCTGAAACTTTTTCAAAAGGAGCAGCTTTTCTTCATATTGTTCAAGCATCGCTTCTGTTCGTTTGATGTTATCATAAACAGCTTGTCTTGAAACCTCATATTCTTCGGCTATTTCGCCTAGGGAGAAATCGTCCAAATAATAAAGCGACATATAGCTCTTCTGTTTTGACGTCAACAACGACTGATAAAAATCAAACAGATAGTTCATTCTCGTTGTCTTTTCGAGTGACATTTGAGCTCTCCCCTTTGTTAAGTCAAATCCCTTTACGATAACTTAGTTTACATGGTTTTGTTGAGACTGTCAAGTTTTTATCTTGTCAAAGCATTGATTGTTTTTTCCAAAATGCGCTAAATATCATCCAATTTATTCCGATATTGTATATGAACCCTATTTTAAAGGAGGATGTCTTATGAAAAAAATCGGTTTATTGTTTATGCTGTGTTTGGCAGCTGTGTTGACAATCGCTTCCCCCGCACAGCAAGCAGACGCTGCTGAGGCGCCTTATAAGGCTTCAATTACAAATATCAGTACAGATGGGGGGGTTTACGGTAAAATCAATTACGGACAAGGTCAATTTTGGCGAGTGAAGTACAATATTACGATAAGCGGCAAATTACTCGACCAAAACGGGCAGCCGGTGCCAAACGCTCCGGTAAGATTTGAAGCAGATACGAAGGTCGGAAACACAACAAAAACAGCTTCAGGAACAACTGATGCAAACGGAACTTTTGATGTTCCAATGTATTTAGGACCAGCCGCTGGATACTACACATATTACACATCTGTTTCCGTTCATTACTATGACATTATTCCATTCAGAGTTTATTCAGGAGATTCAAGACTGGTATCCACTGATAACAGCCTTTATCATTTCGCTTATCAAGTGAGAAGATAAAAAGAAAAAGGCCCCAAAAGGTGGGGGCCTTTTTTTAATCGTCGGCTTTTTCCACTAAATCTGAAAAGAGTCCGTACACATACGATTCAGGATCAAATTCCTGAAGATCATCAACTTTTTCGCCTAATCCGACTAGTTTAACCGGGATGTGTAGCTCGTTGCGGATCGCAAGGACAATACCGCCTTTTGCCGTACCATCAAGCTTGGTTAAAGCAATGCCGGTCACGTTTGTTGCTTTAGAGAATTCCTTCGCCTGCGCCATTGCGTTTTGGCCGGTAGTGGCATCAAGGGCTAGCAGTACCTCATGCGGCGCTTCAGGAACTTCTCTTTCGATAACGCGCTTCACTTTTTCAAGCTCTTTCATCAGGTTTACTTTGTTTTGGAGACGCCCTGCCGTATCACAGATTAATACATCTGCATTTCTGGCTTTAGCAGCATGAACAGCATCGTAAATGACAGCCGCTGGATCGCTTCCGGCCGTCTGCTTAATGACAGGCACTCCCGTGCGCTCTCCCCATACTTCCAGCTGTTCAATGGCTCCCGCTCTGAAAGTGTCTCCGGCGGCAAGTACGACAGATTTTCCTTCTTGTTTCATTTTATGGGCAAGCTTTCCGATCGTTGTTGTTTTCCCGACGCCGTTTACACCTACCAGAAGGATTACGTTTAAACGCCCATCCTGGATGTTCAGTTCTGAAATTTGTTCATCTCCGCTGTTATAAATCTCGACCAGTTTCTCAGAAATCACTGACTGGACTTCCTTTGGATCTTGAATATTTCTGCGTTTGACTTCTTTTTTCAGCTCATCTATTAATTCCATAACGGTTGTAAAACCGACATCCGCGCTGATGAGAACCTCTTCAAGCTCTTCAAAGAAATCCTCATCCACTTTACGGTAACGGGACACAAGATCATTCACTTTGTTTTGAAAGGAGTTTCTTGTTTTTTCAAGGCCATCCTTAAACTTCTCAGATACGGAATCTGTCTGTTTTGTGATTTTCTCTTTTAATTTTTTAAAAAAGCTCATCTTTTAACCTCTTTCCTCGTTACTGAACGAATTCTTTTGTTTCTTCCAGCTTCACTGAGATTACCTTGGAAACACCGGATTCCTGCATTGTTATGCCATAAAGCACATCCGCTTCCTCCATCGTCCCTTTTCTGTGGGTAATCACAATAAACTGAGTATCGCTGCTGTATTTTTTTAAATACTGCGCAAATCGGAACACATTTGCTTCGTCAAGCGCAGCCTCTACTTCGTCAAGGACGCAAAACGGCACAGGACGGACCTTTAAGATTGAGAATAAGAGCGCTATAGCAGTAAGCGCACGCTCTCCGCCAGACAGCAGATTTAAGTTTTGCAGTTTTTTCCCCGGCGGCTGTGCAATAATTTCGACTCCTGAGTGAAGCAGGTCGTTAGGGTCGGTGAGTCTGAGTTCAGCTCTTCCTCCTCCAAATAATGAGCGGAAGACTTGATCAAAGTGTGAGCGGATTTGGACGAATGTGTCGTTAAAGCGCTTCGTCATTTCTTCATCCATTTCTTCAATCACTTGGAACAGGGTATTTTTCGCTTCTGTCAAATCTTCTTTTTGTTCTGACAGAAACTTATACCGTTCGTTGACCCTCTCAAACTCATCTATGCTTCCGAGGTTTACGGTGCCCAGCTCTTCGATTGCGAGTTTAATCAGCTTCACGCGCTTTCGCGCTTCCTCTGGATCAGTTTCAAGCTGGTATTTCTCTTTTGCCCCCTCAAAGGACAGGCTGTATTCCTCCCGTAAGTACTGGAGTAAATTATCAAGCTCGACTTCCATTCGCCCGAGTTTGACTTCTTCGTCTCTGAGAAGCGTTGTTTTTTGTTTATACAGGCGTTTCATTTCTTTCAGCTCACGCTCACACGTATCAAGCCCCTGCTGAAGCTTGATACGCTGATCGCGTCTTAACGCAATCAGTTCGATCGTTTTCGTTTTGTCATTCAATTTATGTTTTGCGGCTTCTTCCAGCTTCTCTTCGCCGCTGGTGCTTGATGACATTTCTGACGTTAAGAAGCTTAAGTCTTCTTTCGCTTCTTTTAAAGCAAGCACTGTTTCTGTGAGCTCTTTCTTTAATCTCGCAAGGTTATCCTCTTCCCCCTTGCATGCCTGCTCTTTTTTGGCCGCTGTGATCTTCAGCTCAGTCAGCTCGTTGGAGAGAGACTCTTTCGTTGAGGATTGGGTTTGTTTTTGTTTTGTCAGTCTGTCAATGTTCTCTTCTAGCTGTTTCATCTTTTCTGACACGGCAGAAAGCTCTTCTTCCAGCTTTTGTTTACGCGCTTTCTTCTCTTCATCGCTTTCTGCCAGAGCAGATTTTTCTTGATCATAGAGCTCTAAATGGGTGTTGATATTTTTCTCGGCAACCTGAAGTTCATACAGCTGTCCTTTTACGTCTTGCTGTTTTAACCTTAAGCCTTCCCCGGTTTCTCTTAAATCAGCCAGTTTTTTCTCCATATCCTGAATGGATTGCTTAAGGGTTTTCACTTCTTGTTCAAGCAGTGCTGTTTTCTCTTCCATTTCAGCAAGCCGTTTCGTCACATCTTCAAGCTCCCGGCTTCTTCCAAGCAGCGAGTTGTTTTTCTTTTTCACTGCGCCTCCCGTCATCGAACCTCCAGGATTCACGACATCTCCCTCAAGGGTCACGATGCGGTACCGGTGCCCGAGAAGCTTCGCAAGCTCGTTTGCTCCCTTTAAATCCTCTGTGATCAGTACCGTTCCAAGAAGATTCTGGATGACGCGCCGATACGTTGGATCAAATGTGACAAGCTCACTGGCAACTCCGAGAAATGACGAGTGCTGTGCTGCCGTTTCTGCGTCCCGGCTTTGAAGCTGACGATCTTTGATAACAGATAGAGGCAAAAACGTCGCCCGGCCGAAGGAATTCTGTTTTAAATATTGAATCGCTTTGCGGGCAGATTGTTCATCGTCGGTCACAACATGCTGGGCAGAAGCGCCAAGTGCAATCTCAATGGCCGTTTCATACTTTCGCTCTGTTGAGATCAGCTCAAGGACCGCTCCGCGAATGCCGCCAAGGCGATCTTTTGCTTTCAGCACTTCTTTAACACCTTGATAAAAGCCTGAGAAATCCCCCTGCATCGTCTCAAGCATGTCCTTTTTCGATCTCGCCTGCTGAACATATTGGTATGCCTGATAGAGAGCCGATTCATTTTTTTCGTATTGGCGCTTTTTCTGCTCATATTTTGTCTGCATGTCACGATATGCACCGACTTGGCTGTGAATCTCCTGCTCGATTCGGGCAAACTCTGTTTCACATGCGGCTTTTCGCGCAGAAATATCGCGCCGTTCCTGTAGATGCTTTTCATTGTTGTCCGCAAGCCTCTGCAATATAACAGCCGATTGGGACATCTGGTCATCCAGCAGCTGGAGCTCGTTGCGAATTGAAGCCTGGCTGTTCAACAGCTCAAAGTAATCGCTTTTCAGCTGCTCGATTTTCTCTTCGACATTTTCATTGTGAAGACTGAGAGCCTGCTGTTTTTCTTTTACCTGAGCTCTTAACTGTTTCACCTCTGCCTGAAGCGTTTCGAAGACTGCTTCCTGCTTCGCAAGCTCTTCTTTCAGCTCCGTTTCCTTTTGCTGGAACTGAACGATGGCTTCCTCAAGCTGTTCTTGGTTTTGCACAGCGTTTTTCTTGCGTTCTTTCAAGACTTCTTTACGGCCTTCAAGCTTCTCCAGCTCTTCACTCGTCACCAATAAGACCTGCTGAAGCTCATCTACAGATTCATCAAGTGCTTGAATTTTGTCCCGCGTATCCTCAATTTTTGCTTCCTTCGCAGAAATCGCAGACGATTCAGCGAGCTCTTCTTCCTTTGCAAGCTGCACTTTCTCTTTAAGCGTTGACCATTTACCATGCAGCTCTTCGATATCATAGGCAGTCAGCGCAATTTCAACATGCTCCAGCTCTTTCTTTTTCTCAAGGTAGTCTTTCGCTATTGAAGCTTGAATTTTAAGAGGTTCAACCTGTCCTTCAAGCTCATGTAATATATCTTCTACCCGATTTAAATTGTCCTGTGTCTCAAACAGTTTATTTTCTGCTTTTTTCTTTCTCGTTTTATATTTAAGCACCCCGGCCGCTTCTTCAAAGATACTGCGGCGATCCTCTGCTTTGCTGCTCAGAATCTCTTCCACTTTCCCTTGGCTGATAATAGAAAATGCTTCTTTACCTAGTCCAGAGTCCATAAATAAATCAATAATATCTTTTAAGCGGCACGGCTGATTGTTAATCAGAAACTCACTCTCGCCTGATCTGTACACACGCCTTGTGACACTGACCTCATGGAAGTCAATCGGCAAGAAATGGTCATCATTATCAAGAGTAAGCGTAACTTCAGCTAGATTTAATCGCTTTCTCGAATCACTGCCGGCAAAAATGATATCTTCCATTTTTCCGCCGCGAAGAGACCGGGCGGATTGTTCTCCGAGAACCCAGCGAATAGCATCTGTGATATTGCTTTTTCCGCTTCCGTTCGGGCCGACAACCGCTGTAACGCCTTTTACAAAATCTACGGAAATCCGTTCTGCAAATGATTTAAATCCTATAACGTCTAAACGTTTGAGGAACATAGCGATCCTCCTTATGTAATAAGTATTTCAATTCTATCATAAACATTGGTGAAATAAGACGGCATACATACTGAAATCCCCCTGAGTCATAAGGGGGATTTTATTGTTTCGTATGGTGTTTTTGCAATTTAGCTAAAGCTTCCTGAGCTGCGTGCTGTTCGGCTTCTTTCTTTGAACGGCCGTTTCCGACTCCGAGTGGTTCACCTTTTAGAGATACGATGGCTTCAAATTCACGGTTGTGCGCAGGTCCTTTTTCGTTGGAGATTTTATACTCCAGAGAGCCTTTGCCGTCCCGCTGCACGTATTCCTGCAGCTGGCTTTTGAAATCCATCACATGAGAAAAAGCACCATCGTTAATTTTAGGGAACACATAAACTTTTAAGAAACTTTCGACCGGCTCTAATCCTTGGTCAAGATACAAGGCTCCGATAAATGCCTCAAAAACATCCGCTAATAGAGCAGGACGCTTTCTTCCTCCTGTCATTTCCTCACCTTTCCCCAAGAGGACAAGGTCGCCAAATGACAGTTCGTGAGCCAATGAAACGAGAGACGGTTCGCATACAATCGCGGCTCTCAATTTCGTCAAATCTCCTTCACTCATAGCCGGGTACTTGGCAAATAAGAATCTGGAGATCGTCAGTTCCAAAACAGCGTCACCTAAAAATTCAAGCCTTTCATTATCTTCATACGGCTTTTTCCGATGCTCATTCACATAAGATGAATGTGTAAATGCTTGATACAAAAGCTTTTCATTTTGAAAGTGAACCGAAATCCGTTCTTGAAACTCTTTAAATTGTTCTACTTTTTTATAGAACTTTTTTTTATCTTTATAATGTGAGTGTTTTGACATAGTAACCTCCATAGGCACATCAGGTTCACCGCGCTTCTCTGACTAAACCGGATACAGCGCGCGTAAAAGCGGCATGCTGTAATAACTGCACGAATAAAGGGCTAAAGCCCCGCATTTCGGCGGGACTTTTAGCATCAGCTTATTGCTGGTTTTGTATGTAGTTCACAGCGTCGCCGACTGTTGCAATCTTTTCAGCATCTTCGTCAGAAATTTCCATATCAAACTCGTCTTCAAGTTCCATAACAAGCTCAACTACATCTAGGGAATCAGCACCTAAGTCTTCCTTGAAAGAAGCTTCAAGTTTGACGTCTGCTTCATCAACGCCAAGGCGATCTACGATGATTTTCGTTACACGCTCTAATGTATCTGCCATAGCAATTCACCTCCCCTCAAGTATTATAGTGGATTCGTTTTTAAAAAACTAGAGAAACTATGATGAAATTTTCGAGAAAAACTTACATCACCATTCCGCCGTCAATATGAAGCGTTTGGCCTGTCATGTAACGGGCTCCCTCTGAAGCAAGGAACGTGACAACGCTGCTGACATCGCTAGGTTCCCCAAAGCGCGCGAGCGGAATTTGTTTCAGCATTTCGTCTTGAACGTCTTTTGTAAGCTTATCTGTCATATCGGTTGAGATAAATCCAGGCGCAATCGCATTTACTGTAATATTGCGGCTTGCAAGCTCCTTAGCAGATGATTTTGTTAAACCGATCACGCCGGCTTTTGCAGCCACGTAGTTGGCCTGTCCAGGATTTCCGCTGACGCCGACGATAGACGATACGTTAATAATGCGGCCTGAACGCTGTTTCATCATTTGTCTTGTAACAGCTTTCGTGCAGTTGAAAACACCCTTCAGGTTAATGTTAATAACGTCATCCCATTCGTCTTCTTTCATTCTCATGATAAGATTGTCTTTTGTAATCCCGGCATTATTAACAAGAATGTCAATCGTAGAAAAAACTGATAGCGTTTCTTTTATCATGTTTTGTACATCTTCGGGATTTGATACATCCGCTTTGACAGCAATTGCGTTTCTGCCCATAGATTTGATTTCATCTACCACTTCATTTGCTTTCGCTTCATTGCCGGAGTAGTTCACGACAACATTGGCGCCGCTTTTTGCCAGGTCAAGGGCGATTGAGCGGCCGATACCGCGGGATGCGCCAGTGACAATAGCCGTTTTGTCATTAAGCATTTTCATTCTCCTCCTTGAGCGTTTGAATTGCCAGCTCGATCGTTTCCGGATCTGATACAGCAATTGTTTTTAAGCGTCTGTTTACTTTTTTCACTAGGCCTGAAAGCACTTTTCCGGGACCGATTTCAATAAAAGTCGTAACACCCTCTGCAATCAGCTTGTTAATGCTTTCCTCAAAACGAACCGGAGAATAGAGCTGCTCAATCAGTTTCTCTTTGATTTCTGCTTTATCAGTCATAACATCAGCAGAAACATTAGAGATGACCGGGACATCAGCGTCTTGGATGGCACAGGCGTCTAATACTTCCTTCAGCTTTTCAGCAGCAGGCTTCATCAGTTCAGAATGGAACGGACCGCTTACTTCAAGCGAAATTGCACGTTTTGCGCCGTTCCCTTTTGCCTGTTCAGATGCAAGCTCTACCCCTTTAGCTGTTCCGGATATAACGATTTGTCCGGGACAGTTGAGATTCGCAAGCTGTACAAGGTGGCCTTCTTCCGTAACTTTATCAGTTACTTGCTTTAACGCTTCAGCGTCCATGCCAAGAATCGCAGCCATAGCTCCTTCACCAGCCGGCACCGCTTCATTCATAAACTCTCCGCGTTTTCTGACAGTATAAACAGCATCTTTGAAAGACAGTGCGCCAGACGCGACCAGTGCGGAATATTCGCCAAGGCTGTGCCCTGCTGTGAAATCAGGTGTAATGCCTGATTCTTTGAATTTTTCAAGAACAGCAATGCTTGTTGTTAGCAAAGCAGGCTGCGCATTGTATGTAAGTGTTAATTCTTTAGCGTCACCTTCAAAAATCAATGAGCTGAGTTTTGTTTCCAACGTTTCATCCGCTTCATCGAACAGACGCTTTGCAGCAGGCACCTGATCATAAAGCTCTTTTCCCATGCCGATAAATTGTGATCCCTGACCCGGGAATAAAAATGCAATCTTACTCATGATGTAAAAACCTCCAGACTACTCATCTGTTTTTTCTTCTTTAACTTCTTCCTGAATGAGCGCAGCCACATTTTGGCTGACCATCTCTCTTGCTTGACGAATCGCATGAAAAACTGCATTCGAATCTGAAGAGCCGTGCGCCTTGATCACAGGTGCTTTCAAGCCGAAAAGACTTGCTCCGCCATAATTCGAATACTCCATTTTCATTTTCATTTCTTTCAACTTCGGCTTTAATACGGCTGCCGCAAGCTTAGATGTGAAATTAGACATCAGCACTTCTTTCATCATTTTAAAAATAGACAACGCAGAGCCTTCCAGCGTTTTGAGTGTAACATTCCCGGTAAAACCGTCTGTTACTACAACATCCGCTACATCATCTAATAGGTCTCGCGCCTCCACGTTTCCGATAAAATTGATGTTTGCTGTTTCTTTTAGTAATTGAAACGTCTGCTTCGTGAGTTCGTTTCCTTTTTTATCTTCTGTTCCGACATTTAAAAGACCGACTCTCGGTGAAGAAACACCACGCACTTGCTGAGAATAAACAGAACCCATGATGGCGTATTGAACGAGATGCTCCGGTTTGGCATCGACATTGGCGCCGACATCAAGGAGAAGAAATCCGTCTCCTGAAACGGTCGGAAGTGTAGGGGCAAGCGCCGGGCGGTCAATCCCTTTAATTCTTCCGACAATAAACAGACCGGCTGTCATTAACGCACCGGTGTTTCCTGCTGAAATGCAGGCGTCAGCTCTGTTTTCCGCAACTTCCTGAGCCATCAAGACCATAGATGAGTTCTTTTTTCTTCGCACGGCGCGAACCGGTTCATCCGTCGGCTCAATCACTTCATCTGCGTGCAGCACCGTGATGCGATCTGATGTTGTTGTTAAATGTGATTCTATCGTTGTTTTGTCACCGACAAGTGTGATATGGAGATCATCAAATGCCTCTATACCCTTTTTAACTCCGTCAATAACAGCTTTGGGAGCGTGGTCTCCTCCCATTGCATCTACAGCTATTCTCATGCATGCTCCACCTTTATGAATGTTTTGAACGGTACATGTCAAAATGTCCAGAAAAAACAATTTCTTCGCCGACATAGCTGTTCACTTCGACAACCGTTCTTCCTTTTTCTTTTTCAACCGCCGTCACTTTTGCTTTCGCTACAACACGTTCCCCCTGCTTTACCTGTCTTGTAAAGCGGATGTCTGCACTTGCAGTCAGCGCCAGCTCGTCATCAATGACTGCAACGGCCAAAGAATTCGCCTGTGCAAATAAATGGTGTCCTCTCGCAATTTGATTCCGGCTGAACACATGCTCCTGTTTGATTTCTAAAATAGATATCGCCTGATCATCCAGCTCAAGGTCAATAATTTCTCCGATAACTTCGTCAAGTGACAGGGATTTCACTTCATCTTCAAGCGTCTTCTCTGCCACGTTCTTAATTCTTTCTCTCAGCTCCGGTATGGAAAGCTCTAAACGGTCCAAACGTATCGTCTGGATGCTCACCCCAAATTTACCCGCTAATTCTTCATCTGTAATAAAGGGGGTTGCTTGAATTGTCTGCTGAAGTAATTCCTGGCGTTCTCTCTTATTTCTTCTCATATCTAAACACCATCCGGATAATTAAGACTAGGTACTAATAGTAGTATATAATTTCATAGATTGGAATGCAACGATTGTTTCTGACTGAGCACCAAAAACTTATGGTGTTCAGCTCAATTTTTCCCCGTCTAATACTCCGCTCTTCAGCAATTCCTCTCTCAACACCCCGTATTCCGGCTCCTTCCAGAACGCGTCAGAGGCCACAAGATTCGCAGCATCCTGCCTTGCCGTTTCAAGCGCTCTGTAGTCATGAACCATGTCCGCCACCTTAAATTCAGGCATTCCGCTTTGTTTTTTCCCGAAGAAATCTCCGGGACCTCTCAACTCGAGGTCTTTTTCAGAAAGCTCGAAGCCATCATTGGTCTCGGACATAATTCTCATCCGTTCTTTTCCTGTTTCTGATTTAGGATCGGCCATCAGAATACAGAAAGATTGATGCTCTCCCCGTCCGACACGGCCGCGCAGCTGGTGAAGCTGTGACAGCCCGAAGCGGTCGGCATCATAAATCACCATAATAGTTGCATTCGGAACATTCACGCCAACCTCAACAACAGTGGTCGATACGAGAATTTGACAGTGATTTGCGCTGAATTCTCTCATCACCTGATCTTTTTCCTCCGAATGCAGCTTTCCATGCATGAGGCCGACGTTCCATTTCCCCCGGAAAATGTCAGAAAGCATATTGTACACGTCAATGGCGTTTTGCACATCGAGCTTGTCTGATTCTTCAATCAGCGGGCAGATGATATAAGCCTGTCTGCCCTGCTTTAATTCTTTTTCGACGAATGCCAAAATACGGTCCAGCATGTCATGCTTTACCCAATAGGTCTCGATTTGTTTCCGGCCTGCTGGCATTTCATCAATGACAGATACATCCATTTCACCAAACACTGTGATGGCTAACGTTCTTGGGATTGGAGTCGCTGTCATAAAGAGAACATCGGGATCCTGACCTTTGTTTCGAAGTTTTTTGCGCTGTTCAACCCCAAATCGATGCTGTTCATCTGTAATGACGAGACTCAGCGCCTTAAACTCCACCTCATCCTGGATTAAGGCGTGGGTTCCTACAAGAATATCAATCTCTCCTGCGGCAAGGCGCTCAAGCAGTTCTCTTCGCCGCTTCCCTTTGACAGAGCTTGTCAAAAGCGCCACACTGACATCCCACTTTTCAAATAATGAAACGAGCGAATCAGCATGCTGTTCGGCCAGAATTTCTGTCGGCACCATGAGTGCTCCCTGGTATCCGGACAGGATTGCGGCATACAGTGCAATGGCGGCGACTGCTGTTTTTCCTGACCCTACGTCCCCTTGAAGAAGACGGTTCATTCTGTATGGAGAAGACATGTCTGCTGTTATTTCGCGAAGCACGCGTGACTGGGCATTTGTGAGGGGGAACGGGAGGCTGTTGATAAATTTCATGAGTTCTTCATTTGAAAAACGCTGCCGTATCCCTTGTGTCTGCTCTCTTTCCGCCTTTCGGAACGCCTGCATTTTCAACTGAAACAGCAAAAATTCTTCGTAAACAAACCGGCGTCTGGCAAGCTTTAATGCTTCTCTAGTTTCAGGCTGGTGCATTGCTTTTAACGCCTCGTGATAATCCGGCAGCTTATAGCTATTTCTTAGCTTTTCCGGAAGAGGATCAGGAAGTGAGTCTGCATATTGGGTCAGCGCCTGCTGAATAAATCGTCTCATCATTTTGACGGTAACATTTTCTTTCACAGAATACACTGGTTCAATGCTTTTATCCTCTTGATGCGGCCCATTTTTCAGCTCCTGAACAGAGATGGTTTGGCGGTGCTTGTCCCATTTACCGGAGACCGTCACAATAGAGCCCAGTGAAAGCTTCTTCTTCAAGTAAGGCCGGTTAAAACATACGGCTGTGATTAAATAGCGGCCGACAAGAAGCCTGAATGTCAGCCTGTTTCGTTTCTTTCCGTAATAGGTAAGAGAAGGCTCTGAATGAACCTTCCCTTCGACTGTGACTCTTTCATCATGCTTTACTTCTTCTAAGTCCCTCAGCTCGTAGTCATCATAGCGATAAGGGAAATAATTCAGAAGATCAGAAATGTCATATATACCGAGTTCATGTAATGTTTTTTCTGTTTCCGGCCCAATACCCTTAATGTTAGCTATACTAGTTTGCTGATGTTGTTTCACGTGAACCTAGCGCTCCTCCGAAAATTTTTTTCTCTAACTCTCTTCCAGTCGGTGTTGCTGCTAAACCGCCCTGGCCTGTTTCTCTAAGTGCAGTCGGCATCGTTTGGCCAATTTTATACATTGCATCGATAACTTCATCACATGGAATGCGGCTTGTAATGCCCGCCAATGCCATATCAGCAGCAATCATTGCATTTGAAGCGCCCATTGCATTCCGTTTCACGCAAGGCACTTCAACTAGCCCTGCAACAGGGTCGCACACAAGGCCGAGCATATTTTTTAATGTAATAGCCATGGCCTCCGCACTTTGCTCGGGTGTTCCGCCTGCCATTTCAACAATAGCCGCTGCAGCCATGCCTGAGGCTGATCCAACCTCTGCCTGACATCCCCCGGCGGCACCGGAAATACTTGCGTTATTCGCCACGACAAATCCGAAAGCCCCGGCCGTAAATAAAAAGCGGATCATTTGTTCTCTTGTCGGATTCAGCTTTTCTTTTACAGCAAATAACGTGCCAGGCACCACCCCGGCAGAACCTGCAGTCGGTGTCGCACAGATGGTTCCCATGGCTGCATTTACTTCATTTGTTGCAACAGCTTTCGATACTGCATCTAGAATCAGCGGACCAGACAGGCTTTTACCTGATTGAATGTAGGCCTGCAATTTAACGGCATCCCCGCCTGTTAAGCCCGTTTGGCTCGTAACGCCCTCAAGTCCTTTCTGAACCGCTGCTTCCATGACAGTCAGATTGTGATCCATCTGCTGAAAAATCTCTTCTTTTGTTTTTTCTGTAACTTCCATCTCTTGCGCGATCATTACATCAGAGATCGATATTTGCTTTTCTTTGGTAATCTCAATTAATTCTTTTACATTACGAAACATAACTGGCTCCTCCTGACCCTTCGCTAGTCAGCAATCTTTGTCACTTGAATAATATTCGGCAGCTTCGACAGCTCGTCGAGAACGTGGTCGTCAATATTTTGATCCACCTCTATTGTCATCAGCGCAAGCTGCCCGATATCTTTGCGGGCTACTTCCATATGGCCTACGTTGATTGAAAATTTCGCGAGGACATTGGCAACACCGGCAATTGTGCCAAACTTGTCATTATGAACAACTAATATGGCCGGATGGTTTCCTGACAGCCGGAGTTCAAAACCATTCAATTCTGTGATTTCGATCTTTCCCCCGCCAATCGAAATACCCGTCAGCTCAAGCTCTCCCTTTTCATCAGATATGGTGATTTTGGCTGTATTCGGATGGACCGGGACAGCGTCTTCAACCCGAAACTCTATATCAATTCCTTTACCCTCTGCAAGTTGTATAGCAGTTTTAATCCGCTCGTCGAATGTATCAAAATCAAGCAATCCGCCGATAATCGCGACATCTGTACCGTGGCCCTTATACGTTTCTGCAAAAGAGCCGTAAAAGGATACGACGATGCGCTCAGGCTCTCTGCCAAATAAACTTCTGGCCACTCTCCCGATTCTAGCCGCTCCCGCCGTATGCGAACTGGATGGACCGATCATAACCGGGCCAATAATATCAAAAACGCTTCTGTATTTCATGCTATTCCCCCTTATGAACCTGAGCTTATAAGCGCTTTGCTTCTAGACTAATTGATCAGATATAAAATGGCAAGCGGGCGCGTTACAGCGCTGCCGCACTTAAAAGCAGACATAAGAATAGAAGGGCGAATCGCCCTTCTATTCTGCGGAAACGATATACGAATACAGCGGCTGTTTTCCATTGTGGACCTCAACCTCAATATCCTCGTACTTTTCACTAAGAAACGCTTCAAGCTCCTCAGCTTCTTCCTGGGACGCATCCTCACCATAAAGGATAGTGACAATTTCGTCGTCTTCTCCGATCATTTCTGCCAGCAGCATTTTCGCGGCTGACAGCTGATCTTCAGCAGTTCCGATAATCGTTCCATTCAGAATGCCCATAAAGTCGCCTTTTTTAATGTCTTTGCCGTCGATATGAGTGTCTCTGACTGAGTACGTCACCTGCCCGCTTTTTACTTGCTGAATGGCACTGAGCATATTGGCTTTGTTCGCTTCAGCTTCTTGATCAGGATGAAATGCCAGCAGGGCTGACATCCCTTGCGGAACCGTTTTAGCCGGAATGACAAAAACCTGTTCATCCATTACGCTGGCCGCTTGATTAGCAGCCATAATGATGTTCGAGTTATTCGGTAAGATAAACACCGTTTCTGCATTTACAGACTTCACGGCTTCGACAATATCCTCAGTGCTCGGGTTCATAGTCTGCCCGCCTTCGATCACAACAGAAGCCCCGATGCTTTTGAATAAGTCAGAAATGCCTTCTCCCATTGCTACAGTCACAATGCCGTACGGCTGCTTTGCAGGCGGTGTTTCGTTATCTGCAGGCTTGCTTTCTTGGCTGATGATGGAGGTATGCTGCTCTCTCATATTTTCGATTTTAATTTTGATCAATTCACCGTAATGCTGGGCATAGTTTAATACGTTTCCCGGCTCTTCCGCATGAATATGAACCTTCGCCAGCGATTCATCCGCAATGACTAACAGAGAATCACCGAACTGGCTGAGGTCTTGTCTGAAGGTGCCTTCGTCGAATTCTCGTTTTGTCTGATCAAGCCTAACCATCACTTCGGTACAAAAACCGAATTCAATATCTTCGGTATTCATCATGCTTTGTGCGCTCTTATGATGCTCTGCGCTGACCATGTCGTCAAGTGACGGAAGAACGGCTTTCTGGGGCACAGTTTCACCTTTTAATGAAGCGAGAAAACCTTCATACACACAAAGCAGCCCTTTGCCGCCGCTGTCGACAACGCCTACTTCCTTCAGGACTGGAAGCAATTCAGGGGTCCGGTTTAGTGACGCCTCTGCTTCTTCTATCACGGCAGTCATCAGCGCTGTGATATCGGTTTCTTTTTCTGCCAGTTCCATCGCTTTTTTTGCAGCGTCTTTTGCAACTGTTAAAATAGTGCCCTCTACAGGTTTCATGACAGCTTTATACGCCATATCAACACCTGCTTGCAGTGCTTGTGCAAACTCTAACGCATTAATTTCTTTTTTTGTTTCAATGCTTTTACTGAATCCGCGGAACAATTGAGACAGGATAACTCCTGAATTTCCGCGTGCTCCCATGAGCAGTCCTTTAGATAACGCGGAGCCCACCTTACCGATATCATCCGTATTCATTTGCTCCACTTCTCTTGCTCCGGAAGTCATTGACAGGTTCATGTTCGTTCCCGTATCGCCGTCCGGCACCGGAAACACGTTCAGCGCATCAACCGCACTCGCGTTTTGAGACAGATTCTGCGCTCCCGCAAGAATCATCTCGGCAAAGGTTCTGCCGTCTAATGTTCTGATAGACAATCCTACTCCTCCTAACTACGGGTTCGTCACTCGTACGCCTTGGACATAAATATTGACAGAGTCTACTGCCAGTCCGATCGTTTGATTTACTGTGTACTTTACTTTTGTTTGGACATTATGTGCCACTTCAGAAATTTTCGTGCCGTAGCTGACAATGATATACATGTCAATATGTATCTGTTCTCCTTCTTGGCGAACTTGGACACCCCTGCTGAAATTCTCTTTCCGAAGGATTTCAGTCAGTCCGTCTTTAATCTGATTTTTAGAGGCCATGCCGACAATGCCGTAACAGTCAATCGCCGCCCCTCCTGCAACCATCGCAATGACTTCATTAGATATATCAATCTGCCCGTACTTCGTTCTTAATTCAATGGACACACTAGTTCCTCCTTCGAATGCATAGAGTTACAGCTATTCTACTATATGGTTTCCATTAAGGAAAGAAAAGACCCGGGTATCGCTGCCCGTCCCTCTACATATACTATAGCACCGCTGTTTCTGCAAGATGTCAAGTGAATTTTCTTGAAAGATGATGAAACAATAGTTGCAAACGTTTTTTAGCTGTGGTAAATTATTTAAAGTATCCATATCGAAAGCATCTAAGATCATTTGAATGTTTAAAAGTAGATGTTTTGTGCAAGTGAGGAGGGAAACAAATGGCACGTAAATGCGTTATCACTGGTAAAAAAACAACAGCTGGGAATAACCGTTCTCACGCAATGAACGCTTCTAAGCGCACTTGGGGCGCGAATCTTCAAAAGGTTCGTATCCTTGTGAACGGGAAACCTAAAAAAGTATATGTATCTGCTCGAGCTTTGAAATCCGGTAAAGTTGAGCGTGTATAACAAAATGAACGCCTGCCCCGATATGTGGCAGGCGTTTTTATGTGGTGAAAGAGGGCTTTGAACCCCTGGGCAATTAATCTTTTCTAAATGAGCCCAGCATCGCCCGGACAATTCCTCCTAAAAACTTCGGCAATTTAATGGTGTAAAATTTCATTTTTGTCCCCTCCTATAACGTCCCGTAACCGCCTGTTCATTGATTTCAGCAAATGAATGAAAGCACATGCTAATCCGTGCTTCTTATCATTATTAATATGCCTTTTGCAAACGAAAAAGTACCTCGTGAATGAATGAGTTCGTTACTAATACATAGTGTTGAACCAAGCGTAATATGACACTTATTTAGCGGATATTTAAAACCGTCCAGCGTCAGCTCATGTATTTCTTCGGAAAACGGTATAAAGGAGATATATCGCTTGTTTTCATCCTTCTCAATATCATATTCACCGGGAGGGAACATTTGAATATGATTTTGTTTGTCTATCAGCCTAATTTTTATATTTGTTTTTACACCTCTATATAGAAGCTGGATGTTTCCTAAAAAGTGATCAGCTCTGCCGCCTGTAATGCCGAAAATCTGAATGACATCCGGCTGCTTTTCCAGTGCCCAATCAAGAGCGAGATCTAAATCTGTTTGGTCTTTTTCCGCTTGGTATACATGGAGTGCGGGAGCGGCTTTTTCAATTCGGCAGCGTTCATGCTCTGTTATGCTGTCAAAATCCCCAAAGGCTTCATCAGGAATGATCCCGGCATCTAAAAGAGTGACTGTGCCTTTGTCAACACCTACCCAGAGGATGTGCTCAGCCGGACAGCCGGTTAGATCGGGAATTAAATCTTTCGGGCCTCCGGCTACGATATTGATTGTTTTCATTTCTGATCCCTTTCTCTACATACAGGAAAAAGAGCTTGGGCTTAGTATGCCCAGCTCTTTTTTCATCTGCTTATTTGCTTCCTCTGATTTCAGAAATCGCTTTCTTGCGGTCAGGCTGGCCATACACAGCTGAACCGGCAACAAGTAAATTTGCACCCGCTTCAATCACTAACGGAGCGGTTTCTTTGTTGACGCCGCCGTCCACTTCAATTAGAAGATCCTGTTTCCCTCTTTCATCCGCCATTCGCTTAACCTCTTTTATTTTAGGAAGGACGGAATGAATAAATTTCTGCCCGCCAAATCCCGGGTTCACCGTCATTAAAAGCACAAGATCAAGATCGTCGAAAATATGCTCAATGACTTGAACAGGCGTATGCGGGTTCAGAACAACACCAGCCTTCACGCCCTGCTCTTTAATGAGCTGGATGGTACGGTGCAGGTGCGGACATGCTTCAGCATGCACAGACAGGATATCTGCGCCCGCTTTCGCGAAAGCCGGAATATAACGATCCGGCTCTTCTATCATTAAATGAACATCAAGCGGCAGATCTGTTACCGGCCGGACCGCTTCTACAATCAGCGGACCAATCGTGATATTCGGGACAAAATGGCCGTCCATAACATCAATATGAATACAATCGGCTCCGCCTTTTTCTACATCTTTAATCTCATTGCCTAAAGCGGCAAAATCAGCGGAAAGAATAGATGGTGCAACCTTTATCATTATGCTAATACCTCGGCTTTCTGTCTTTAATCTCCGTCATAAATTCAACATAATGGTCATAGCGGTACTGCTTTAATTCCCCGTCTTCAACTGCTTGTTTCACCGCACATTTCGGCTCTTTTAAATGCAGACATCCTCTAAATTTGCATGAAGAGCTTTTTTCTCTGATATCAGGGAATGTATAACCCAGCTCTTCTTCCTCAATGTCTGTAAATTCAAGCGAGCTGAACCCCGGAGTATCTGCAACCAAACCTCCGGACGTGTGAATCAGCTCCACATGGCGGGTTGTATGTTTCCCGCGGCCCAAATGCTCGGAAATCTCGTTTGTTCTCAAACCAAGCTCCGGGCTGATCGCGTTGAGAAGCGAGGATTTTCCAACACCGGACTGACCGGCAAATACCGTTGTTTTGTCCTGAAAATGCGGGATAATGTCCGATAAACTGTCTTGGTCCTTAGAGGAGGTGAGATACACGTCATACCCAATATTCCGATAATCCTCTGCATAGGCTTGAATCGCATCCCGTGTATCTTGATCTTCTATCAGATCCATTTTTGTAATGCATATAATCGGCTGAATCTCATTGGCCTCAACGAGAACCAAGAAACGGTCGAGCAATGCCGTACTGAAAGAAGGCTGAACCGCTGAGAAAACAAGGACTGCTTGATCAACGTTGCAAATTGGCGGCCTGATCAGCTCATTGGTTCTTTCTTTAATTTCCATCAGATATCCCTCTTTATCATTTTCAGCCTGATACACAACGTAATCGCCGACGAGAGGGGTGATTTTGTTCTTTCTGAAAATGCCTCTTCCTCTGCATTGTATCACTTTATCTGAATCCTCAGATTCATCCAGTACATAGTAAAAGCCGCTTAGCGCCTTAATAATTTTGCCCTCAGGCATATTTTCCCTCCTTGTTATTCATCTATCGGATACTCAATGGTTTTGTAGCTGACAACTTTATTGTTTACCATCACTTGATAGTACCCTTTTTGGCCGGGTTCAATCTTTAGTTCGATCGTCCGTTCAGTCGGCTCTTTTATCTTAAATTCTTCGTAAGTGTCAGAGATGCTGTGATCTGCATCGTCAATCGCGATTTGCACTTCAAGTTCGTCCCCTTCACTTTCTGGCTCGTAGGGGATCTTGACCTTTTCTTTCACTGTTTTCGCCGGTTTTTTCTCAGGTCCGAGGGAAAATGTCACTTCAACCTCATTTCCCGGCTTTACTGCCGTGCCTGCTGCTGGTTTTTGTTTGACAACCTGTCCTTCTGGAACGTCATCCGAATGTGCTTCTTTTTCTATCAGCTTCAGTCCGTTGTCCTCCAGATAACCAGACGCTGCCTCCTTACTGTACGTTTTCAAGTCTCTAAGCGTAATGTCTTCAGGTCCTATGCTGACTGTGAGTTTGACTTGATCATCACCCGGCACAAGTTCAGTCCCTGCCGACGGATTCTGGTCAATGACAGTACCCGCGTCTTTCTCGTCATTTACTTCATTTACGGTTACATGTTTAAACCCCTGGTCCTTTAACGCTTTTTTTGCCTGATCGACCGTTTGTCCAGTTACATCACCGATCTCCGTTTTTGCTTTTCCCGTGCTCTTATAAAGCGTGACCGTTGCGCCTTCTTTGACCGTGGAATCTGCTTTAGGATCCGTTTTTACCATTAGGCCTTCATCAATTTTCTCATCCGAAATTTCCAGCACCTCGGAATCAACCTGCAATCCATCTTTTTCTAAGAGCTCTGCCGCCTTTTCGTATTCCATTCCGGAGACATCGGGTATTTTGACATCTTTAGGCATAAATAGCGACGGAAAAACAGTGACAGCGAGAATTCCAGCCGTAATAAAAACGATGCATACCGTGAGCAAAACCCACGGCCACTTTTTTCTTTTACCGTTTTTCTTTGTTTCATTTTTTTTGGCAGATGTCAATTCTGATTCTTTTTCATCAGAAGCCTTAGCAAGCTCTTCATCTTTAATGATAGGAATCGCTTTCGTCATTTCTTCGTCTTCTTGAATCGTAAATCTCTTTTCATTGAGTCTATCGGCATCAAAAGCTGTTTTTATATCTGCTTCCATGTCTTCAGCCGTTTCGTAGCGATGAAAAGGATCTTTGGCAGTTGCCTTTAGGATGATGTTTTCAACGCTTTGGGGTACTGACGGATTCCATCTTCTCGCCGAAGGAGTTTCCGCTTGAAGATGCTTTAAGGCGATGCTGACTGCAGATTCTCCATCAAAGGGGATACGGCCGGTTAGAAGCTCAAATAAAACGATTCCAAGCGCATAAATATCCGATTTTTTTGTTGCCAAACCGCCCCGCGCCTGTTCAGGCGATAAGTAATGGACTGAGCCCAGCACAGAATTGGTATGGGTGATTGTTGTCGAACTGAGTGCCGTCGCAATTCCGAAATCCGTCACTTTGATATTTCCCATGTGGTCAATCAAAATGTTATGCGGCTTGATGTCTCTGTGAACAATCTGATTTTGATGGGCATGAGCGATGGCTGAGACAATTTGCTCCATGATGTTCAGCGCTTCTTTAGGGTGAAGCGGCCCGTTTGCTGTTATGTATTCTTTGAGCGTCATGCCCTCAACGTATTCCATGACAATATAATAAATATCACCCTCCTCGCCCAAATCGTAAATGCTGACGATATTCGGGTGATCAAGGCTTGATGCCGATTGGGCTTCTCTGCGGAAACGCCTGATAAACTCATTGTCATTCACATAGTCAAACCGCAGGATTTTGATGGCGACTTCACGGTCTAGAATGATATCCTCAGCTAAATACACGTTGGCCATTCCCCCGCCGCCTATAACGCGGAGAATTTGGTAACGCCCGCTGATCCGCTTGCCGATTAGCACTGATCTTCACCCTCTTCAACATGTAAAGCAAGCTCAAGCAAAACTGCTGTAATGTTGTCTTCCCCGCCATTCTGATTGGCTTTGTCTACAAGCAGGTTCACTTTTTCCTGAGGAGCTGAATCGCTTTGCAGGATGTCTTTTAATTCAGTGCCTTCCACTTTATTCGTCAGTCCGTCAGAACATAAAAGCAGCTTGTCCCCCGGTTCGATGTCAAAGGAACGTGTGTCAATGCTGACTGACTGGTCTGTTCCAAGTGCCTTCGTCAACACATTTTTTCGTGGATGATGTTCAGCGTCTTCTCTGGAAATTTCTCCAGTGCGAACCAGTTCATTTACAAGTGAATGGTCTTCTGTCACTTGAATGAAATCATCATCCTGAAGCAAATAGCATCTGCTGTCACCTATATGGGCAACAGAAACCGTTTTCCCTGTAAAAAGCGCACATACTATCGTCGTCCCCATGCCTTGGCATTCTTCATGGGCTTGGGCATGATCGTATATTTTGCTGTTTACCGCAAGGATCTGTTTTATAAGCCACTCTTCACATTCCGAGGGCGCAGCTGGAATCGTTTCAGCCTCATTCCACTTTTCCCCCATGGCTTTTACAGCCATCTTGCTTGCAACATCTCCAGCAAGATGGCCGCCCATGCCATCAGCGACAACCGCTAATACAAATTCGTCTTTTCCTTTGAATATCCCCGCATCATCTTCATTATGCTGGCGGATTTTTCCTGTATCTGTTTTTAAGGCTGTTAACAACCCTCATCACCTCGTCTCGTCTTGACGCTCCTTCGCGCGAAGCTGACCGCAGGCTGCGTCAATGTCATGTCCTTGCTCTCTTCGGATTGTGACATTTACTCCGCGGGATTTCAGCGTTTTTTCAAAAGCAAAAATCTGATCACGCGGTGTGCGCACATAGTCCCGTTCAGGCACATAGTTTACCGGAATCAAGTTCACATGGCATTTGATTCCTTCCAGCAAGTCGGCAAGCTCTTCAGCGTGCTCGACCTGGTCGTTTACACCTCCGAACAGTCCATATTCAAAGCTGATACGGCGTCCCGTTTTGTTAATGTAATATTTAACGGCTTCCATTAAATCAGGCAATTTATATGCTCTGTTAATCGGCATCAAACGGCTACGGATTTCTGTATTTGGCGCGTGCAGTGAAATCGCAAAGTTAATCTGCATTTGCTGATCAGCGAATTCGTAAATTTTCGGGATGATTCCGCTTGTAGAGACCGTAATATGGCGCGCACCGATGTTCAAGCCTTTGTCGTGGTTAATGATTTTCAGGAAAGCGAGCATTTCATTAAAGTTATCAAAAGGTTCACCGATACCCATGATGACGACTGAGCTGACACGTTCATCCGTTTCATCAAGTGCTTTTTGAACTTTGACTACTTGAGCGACAATTTCACCAGCCTCAAGGTTTCGTTTTAAACCTCCGAGCGTTGATGCACAGAATGTACAGCCAATACGGCAGCCGACTTGTGTCGTTACACATACAGAATTGCCATACTCGTGTCTCATTAAAACGGTTTCGATCGTATAACCGTCATGAAGCTCGAACAAAAACTTCATTGTACCGTCTTGGGATGTTTGTTTAACAGCTGTTTTCAGCGTAGTTAACACAAAATGAGTGTTTAATTTCTCGCGCAGATCCTTTGACAGGTTTGTCATTTCATCAAAAGAAGATACGCGTTTTTCATATAGCCATTCAAAGATCTGAGCCGCACGGAAAGGTTTCTCTCCGTTGTCTGTCAGCCATTGTTTGATTTCATCTAATTCAAAAGAATAAATAGACGGACGCTCTGTCCGCAATTCTTTTCTTACTTTTGTTTTTTTTAGTTCTGCCATTGCTTATCCCTTCTTTCTCATGCTGCAAATAAAGAAACCATCTGTTCCGAAATAATGAGGAAGGATTTGCAGCCTTCCATCCCGAACAAAGGGTCTCGCCTTTTCGGGCAGCCGCTTTTCAAGAGACAAATCGGGTTCAAAATCAGGATGTTCTTGTATAAACGCATGTATTACTTCTTCATTTTCTGTCCGATCCATTGTACACGTACTGTAGACAATAGTGCCACCTTTTTTTACTAATGGAGCGATTTCCCTTAAAATCGACAGCTGGATTTCAGCAAGCCGCGCACTGTCGTCAGGCTTTTTCGTGTATTTCATGTCCGGCTTTCTTCTTATGACGCCGAAGCCTGAGCATGGGGCATCAACCAATATCCGGTCAAACTGTTCGTTTTCAAACGTTTCCCCAGCTTTTCTCGCGTCCATTGTTTTCGGGTCAATGATTGTAAGGCCAAGCCGGTCTGCCGCTTCTTTGATGAGCTTCACTTTATGTTTGTGAAGATCAAGCGACGTAACACTTCCCTTGTTCTCCATTAATTCTGCAATATGAGCCGATTTCCCGCCAGGCGCCGCACACGCGTCAAGCACCGTTTCACCAGGCTTAGGGTCAAGGGCGCGGGCGACGAGCATGGAGCTCTCATCCTGGATGGAAACTTCGCCGTTTTGGAAGAAATGAGTTCCAGCAATTGTTCCCTTTAAGAGCTTCACAGCGTCTTCAGCGAGATCGCCTTTTTCAACTTCGATTCCCTCGGCAGCCATTTGATCAAGCAAATGCGTTCTGTCTGTTTTCATTTGATTGACACGCAGTGTCTGCTTCGGCGGAATGAGGTGGATCCGGCAAATCTTTTCGGCCGCATCAAATCCATATGCATCCGCCCACTCTTTCACAAGCCATATCGGATGGCTTGTCTCTGTCGCCAGCCGGCGGACAGGATCTTCGATAGCGTCAAAGGATGGAACACCTTCGCGCTGAATAGAACGAAGCACACCGTTGACAAATGAAGCAATGCCTTTATGCCCGCGGATTTTAGCAATCTCAACCGCTTCATGAATGGCCGCCCTGTCTGGAATTTTCTCCAGATACTCCATTTGATATAAGGATAGGCGCAGAAGCTGAATCACCCAAGGCTTTACTTTTTGAGGCTTATTGATAAACGGTTTGAGCATATAATCGAGCGCGATCTTGTTTTGCAATGTACCATAGACAAGTTCAGTCAAAAGCCCTCTGTCCTGATCACTCAGTTCATTTGATTTAATGACCGATTTCAGTAGAAGGTTGCTGTATGCCTGGTTTTGTTCCAGCTTGATCAGCGCCTCTAGGGCGATATCACGAACACTAGTTTTTTTCATTGTATACTCCTAACACATCACCGGCTTCAACATGAGCGCCGCGCACAAAGTCCTCGCCTTTCATGCGTTTTTTGCCGGCCGGCTGAAGTTCGGTTAATAACAGGGCCGTATCATTACCTGTGGCAACAATAATTCCTTCCTTTTCAACTGCAACGACTGTGCCGGGCTCAGCTTTTGTTTGTGCGGGTGTTTTTTTCGACGCCCATACTTTCAAGTTTTGCCCGTTTAACGTCGTATAGGCAACTGGCCAAGGATTTAAGCCGCGGACCTGGTTGTAAAGCTCTTCGCCCGTTCTGGACCAGTCGAGCAGCTCTTGCTCTCTTTTGATATTAGGCGCATATGTCGCTTTCTCTTCATCCTGCTTTTCAGGTGATATGGTTCCGGCAATGACGTTTGGTATCGTTTCAGACAATAGCTTCGCGCCAGCTACGCTTAATTTATCGTGCAGCGTTCCGACATTATCGGTTTCCTCAATGTCCACTTCCACTTTTGAGATCATATCGCCGGCATCCAATTTTTCTACCATATACATAATGGTGACACCGGTTTTTTTCTTTCCCTGCAAAATAGAGTAATGGATCGGAGCCCCGCCCCGCAGTTCCGGCAAAAGAGACGCGTGAACGTTAATGCAGCCGTATTTCGGGCTGTCAAGAAGCTCCTTAGGCAGAATTTGTCCGAACGCTGCCGTTACGATAAGATCCGGCTTTAATGCCAGCACTTTCTCAATTTCTTCTTTCAATCTGACTTTTTCCGGCTGAAGAACCTGGATGCCGTGACGCATAGCCTCTTCCTTTACCGGAGGAGGTGTCAGTACTTTTTTTCTGCCCTTCGGACGGTCCGGCTGTGTGACGACCCCCACTACCTCATATCCGTCCTCAATCAGGGTTCTTAGAACAGGAACTGAAAAATCCGGCGTCCCCATAAATACGATTCTCGTCATCAAATCATCCTTCCATATCCGCTAGTTCATCTTCTGTATAGTATTTACTGATTTTAGATGTAAACAGCACACCGTCTAAATGGTCCATTTCGTGCTGCACGGCCCTCGCCAAAAAGCCCCGCGCTTCCAGAATAAACGGTTTTCCCTGACGGTTAAACGCACGCACTTTGACATAATCGGCACGTGTGACATCACCATAGACGCCAGGAAAGCTCAGGCATCCTTCAATTCCACTTTGCTCACCGCTTTTTTCTAAAATCTCGGGATTAACGAGATCAATTCTGCCGCTGTCATCCCCGATATCTACGACAGCCGCTCTTTTTAAAATGCCGATCTGCGGCGCTGCCAGCCCTACTCCATCCATTTCAAGCATGGTGTCGTACATGTCGTCAAGCAGTTTTTTTAATTTTTTATCAAAAACAGTCACGGTTTCCGCAGGTGTTTCCAACACCTCAGCAGGATGTGTGACAACCTTTTTTACTGCCAATTTGTTACCCTCCAAGACGTGAGATCTTACATCATCATATAAGGATTCATATCAATTGAAATCATTACATGCTTTTGTTCAATTTCGCGTTTATAATGTTCCAGTATCCTCTTCAATAAAGCGGATAACTGGTTTTCCTGTTTGTATTTTATCACGCATTGATAGCGATATCTATCTTTGATCCTGGCTATCGGCGACGCGCTCGGTCCGAGAATTTTCGTGTCAGCTCCGCAGTTTGCTTTTAAAAAGTGGGTAATTTTTTCAGCTGTGACAGCAGCTTTCGCCACTTCCTCATGAGAAACAGTCACAAGAGCCAAATAGTAATAGGGCGGATAAGATTGCTCTCTCCTGTGCGCCATTTCATGCTGATAGAACGTTTCATAATCGTGCGTCTTCGTCAGCTGGACGCTGTAGTGGGATGGCGTGTACGTTTGAATGATGACGTGTCCGGGCTTTTCATGCCTGCCTGCCCGGCCGCTGACTTGCGTTAACAGCTGAAATGTTTTTTCGGCTGACCTGAAATCAGGAATATGAAGTGTTGTATCGGCACTTAGCACTCCGACAAGTGTGACATTCGGAAAATCAAGCCCTTTCGCGATCATTTGCGTTCCGAGAAGAATATCCGCTTTTCCTTCTCCGAAAGCTGACAATAACTTTTCATGGGCGCCTTTCCGCGATGTCGTGTCAACATCCATCCGAATCACTCTCGCACTTGGCAGCACTTTTGTCAGCTCTTCCTCCACTCGCTGCGTTCCCGTTCCGAAAAAGCGGATATGCTCGCTTGCGCATTCGGGACAAGTATGCGGAACAGGCTCTTCATGTCCGCAATAATGGCATTTCAGCCTTTGGCCGTAACGATGGTACGTCATGGAAATGTCGCAGTGCGGGCATTGCGGGACATATCCGCAATCTCTGCACATCACAAAGGAAGAATAGCCCCTTTTATTTAAAAACAGGACAGCCTGCTCACCCTTGGCAATCGTTTCTTCAAGCTTTTCCATCAATTCAACTGAAAACATTGAACGATTGCCGTTTCTGAGCTCCTCTCTCATATCGACAAGCGAAACCTCAGGCATCACCTGGCGGTTAACGCGATGCTTGAGCGAAAGAAGCTCGTACACACCCTTTTGCGCCCGCGCATATGACTCTAATGTTGGCGTAGCACTGCCTAGCACAACAGGACAGCTGTGATGCTCAGCCCGTTTGATTGCCACCTCTTTCGCATGATAGCGCGGCATTTCCTCTTGTTTATACGAGGATTCATGCTCTTCATCGATGATAATCATTCCGAGATTTTCAAACGGGGCAAAAATAGCCGACCTGGCGCCGACGACAAGCCGCACTTCCTTCCGGTGGATTTTACGCCACTCGTCATATTTTTCCCCTGTGGATAATCCGCTGTGCATGACTGCCACCTGAGAGCCGAAACGTCCCTTGAAGCGATTAACCATCTGCGGCGTCAGCGATATTTCCGGCACAAGGACGATGGCTTCTTTTCCTTTCGCCAGTACTTTTTCAATCGATTGCAGATAAATTTCCGTTTTTCCGCTTCCTGTCACGCCGTGAAGGAGGAACACTTTATGCTCATTGTTGTCCAATGTCTGACGTATTGACTCAAAGGCTGCGCTCTGTTCGTCTGTCAACGGCAGCGGCTCTGTTTTTTTGAACATTTTGTCCTGATAGGGATCTCTGTAAACCTCTTCATACGTTTCCTTCAATAGCCCCTTTTGGATAAGTGTTTTAATGGTCGCAGAGCTCGCGTCCGTTTTTTTGCACAAATCTGCTGCAGGGATCTTTACACCTTCCGGCTCAGCGATGAAAAAGTGAAGAATTGCCTGCTGCTTGGCGGCTTGGCGGGATAGTCCCTCAGCCTGCTTGGCCAGCTCTTCTTTGCTTGCATTGGCCTGAATGTGTCTGACCATTTTTTTATTGGTTTTTTGCGCGACTTTATACGTCACGTCAATGCTGCCTTTTTGAACATGCTTTTGAATCATTTTCAGCGTATCATGATCGGGTATATCTGAATACAGCAGAGTCTTTGTTTCAGAAAACAGCCGTTCCACTTGCGGCGGAAGATCGGCGCCGTGTGCGATTTTTAACTCTTTTTCATATTTTGCCTTTAATGCGGCTGGCAGCATCGCTTGAAGCGCCGTTATTTTAAAAGACAGCGTTTTGTCGGACAGCCATGATGACAGATTCATAAGCTCCTCTGTCAAAACAGGTGTAAGATCTAATAAGTCCTCCACTTCCTTGACAGATTTCCCCGTGAGATCAGATGCTTCTTTGACAGCTGTCACAAACCCTTGAATTTTACGGGGGCCAAACGGAACAATGACCCGCATGCCCGTTTTGATCATGCCTTTGAGATGATCTGGGATTTTGTAATCAAAAGGCCTGTCTATATTTTTGGTGCTGACATCAACAATGACTTCGGCAAAATTCATGAGTGCTCTCCGGTTTGTTTTGAGAGGGCTGCAATTTCCTGAAGGATTTCAAAGGAAACATCAAGCTTAGACATGATCGGAAGCTCGCGTTTGCGCCCGTCTTTGAAAAAGATTGTCACGATATTCGTATCAGCACCAAAACCGGCTCCATTTGCTTTCACATCATTTGCCACAATCATATCAAGATTTTTGGAGGCGAGCTTTTTACGGGCATAGTGTTCAACGTCTTGGGTTTCAGCTGCAAATCCGACCAATACCTGCTCCTGCTTTTTCTCGCCTAATTCTTTTAATATATCGACCGTTCTTTTCAGTTCTAAGGTCATGCCGCCGTCTTGTTTTTTCATTTTATGATCAAAAACTGTTTTCGGCGTAAAATCGGCTACCGCAGCTGTTTTGATGACAATATCGCTTGAGCCATACACAGAGAGCACCGCTTCGCGCATATCTGCAGCCGATTGAACAGGGATAAACTGAGCAAGGCCTTTAGGCTGATCAAGCGAAACAGGGCCAGAGATTAAGGTTACCCGCGCGCCGAGCTGGACAGCCGCCTCCGCTAATGCGTATCCCATTTTGCCCGTTGATTTATTGGTGAAAAATCGGACAGGATCAACCGCTTCCCTTGTCGGGCCAGCTGTGATAACTACATGTTTGCCTTCTAAAGGAGCGACTTTTTCGTCAGCAAAATGCTTTTCGGCCAGTTTCACGATATTTTCGGGTTCTTCCAATCTGCCTTTACCGACGTAACCGCATGCTAAATAGCCCTCACTAGGCTCGATAAAACGATAACCGTCCTGATAAAGGACAGAAATATTCCGTTTGACTGCCGGATGGTCATACATGTGAACGTTCATGGCCGGCGCGATCCAAACGGGGGCCGTCGTTGCTAACAATGTCGTCGTCAGCATATCATCAGCGATGCCGTTAGCCATTTTTCCAATCACATTAGCCGTAGCCGGCGCCACGATAACCAAGTCGGCCCAGTCTGCAGCATCAATATGAGAAATGACGCTTGGATTTTGTTCTTTAAATGTATCTGTATAGACTTCGTGGCGGCTCAATGCCTGAAATGTCAGCGGTGAAACGAATCGGCAAGCAGACTCAGTCATAATCACTTTGACATTTGCTCCTGCCTGAACAAGCTTGCTCGTTAATGCACAGGCTTTATAGACAGCGATGCCTCCGCTCACGCAAAGTAACACATTTCGATTGTTAAGCAATGAATTCTCCCCCTCTGCACTTTACAAAACCGCACGGAAAAAAATAACAACCTACATGATATAGGTTGCTACTTGTGCTACTATTCGCGGTCTTCCTTTTCAAACGAAAGCAGGCCTGCATCAATTTCTTCTAAAGCTTTGCCTACATATTTGTGTGAAATCGTATGTTCAATCATTTGGTCTTTTTTGATTTGCATTTCACGGGCACGTCTCGCAGAAACCGTCACGAGCGTGTATTTGGAATCTAATTTATTCATTAAAGAGTCAATTGACGGATCTAACATTTGTTATTCAACCTCCAGCATTTTCTTATATCTTGGTGCAACGCGCTCGCGCTTCAAATGTTCAGCGAGAACGATTGCTTTGATTTTATCGCAAGCCGTTTCGACATTATCGTTTTCAACGACATAATCATAAGCATCCATCATTTCGATCTCAGCTTTTGCGGCTTTCATTCGATTTTCAATGAGAGCGTCAGTTTCCGTTCCTCTTGTCACGATTCTGTTCTTCAGTTCAGAAAGGCTTGGAGGCGCAAGGAAAATAAACAGGCCTTCCGGGAAAGCATTTCTTACTTGAAGAGCCCCTTGAACTTCGATTTCTAAAAAGACGTCTTTTCCTTCTTGAAGCGTCTGTTCAACATAATCGACAGGCGTGCCGTAATAATTGCCGACATACTCCGCCCATTCAAGCAGCTTGTTGTCTGCAATCATTTGCTCAAATTCTTCTCTTGTTTTGAAAAAATAATCGACTCCGTTCACTTCGCCCTCACGCGGGTTTCTTGTGGTTACTGAAATCGAGTATTCAAATTTTGTGTCTTCCTGCGAAAAGATCGCTTGCCGAACCGTTCCTTTACCAACTCCTGAGGGACCTGAGAGAACGATTAATAACCCTCTTTCTTTCATGCGGCAACTATCCCTGCCCTTCATCCATAATTTCTTCTTTAACAGAAAGTCTGTGTGCAACTGTCTCAGGCTGGACGGCAGATAAGATAATGTGATCACTATCCATGACGACAACTGCACGGGTTCTTCGCCCGTATGTAGCGTCAATTAGCATTCCGCGGTCTCTTGCATCCTGGATCATCCGTTTGATTGGCGCAGACTCCGGGCTGACAATCGAAATCATCCGATTGGCGGAGATAATATTGCCAAATCCGATATTAATCAGTTTAATCGTCATCTTCTACGTTCCCCCTGTAAAATAGACGTCTCTAGTTTAGCCTAGTAAGACCGTCTGTAAACAATACGCACAGTCACTATTCTATATTTTGCACTTGTTCTTTTATTTTTTCAATAGAACTTTTCATTTCGACGACAAGCTTTGTGATCTGATGATCATTTGCTTTTGAGCCAATTGTATTTGCTTCCCGATTCAGCTCCTGAACGAGAAAGTCGAGTTTGCGCCCGACAGCTCCGCCTCCAGCTAATATATCACGAAACTGGGCAAAGTGGCTCTTCAGCCTTGTAATCTCTTCAGAGATATCAGAGCGGTCTGCAAAAATAGCGCATTCTGTTACAAGCCGGCTCTCGTCTAACACGTCTTCAGTCCATTCTTTTATTCTGGCGTACAGCCGTTCCCGGTAACGAGATACGACATCCGCTGCCAGCAATTCGGTCTCTTTCACCAGCTCTTCAAGCTGATCAATATGCAGCAGACAGTCTTTTGCTAAAAGCTGCCCTTCTTTTTCACGCATTTCACAGAGTTCTTTTACCGCTTCCTCTGCAGCAGCTGTGATTAACGCCTCCAGCTTGTCATTTTGCGCCTGTTCTTCATGAATCTGGACGACATGGTCAAGCTTAAAGAAATCCATTACATCAGGCTCTGCAGACAATTGATACCTTTTCTTCATTTCTCCCGCAGCTGCGACATATTCATCGAGCAGCGGCCAATCAATGTCAAGCCTTTTCTCAACAAGCATATCGCTGTCAACGGATACGAAAAGCTCAATTCTTCCGCGCTGGATATGCTGCAGAATGGTCTGTTTCAGCTTATCTTCAAAATATAGCAAAGGCCTTGGCAAACGAGCGTTCACTTCTTTAAATCTGTAGTTCACAGATTTAAGTTCAACGCTTACAGAGAGATCATCTTGTGTTTTGCTTGCACTGCCGAAGCCTGTCATACTTCGTATCATTTTAAAACACCCAATTCTTCCCTGTTCTCATAATAAAAGGGCAATAGACATGCTATTACCCCTAAGATTATATCATATGAATTTATTTTTTTCTTGTCAAAAGTGACCCAGCCAGCAAAAAAGTAGGGATGGCGGACATACCGATGACAAGCATCCAGTCTCCCGGCGTGATGGCAACCGTATGGAAAATCGGTTGAAGCGGCGGATAATAGATCACGACTAGCATCAGCAAAATTGATGACAATACCGCGCCGAGTAAGTACAGATTTTCAAACGGATTTCTGGAAAAAACAGAGGTTTCGCTGCGGCAGTCAAAAACGTGAATAAGCTGAGCCAGCACCAATGTGGCAAACGCGATCGTCTGAGCATAAGCCAAATTCTCCGGATTCCGGTGATATACAATGATAAAGGCTAAAATAGTGGCAGCCCCGATTAAAAATCCCCTGGATACGACCTTCCATCCAAGCTTGCGGGCAAACACCCCTTCTTTCGGATGACGCGGCTTCCGTTTCATCACGTCTCCTTCCGGCTGATCCATGCCGAGCGCCATTGCCGGCAATCCGTCCGTCACCAAGTTGACCCATAAAATCTGAATTGGCACGAGCGGCAACGGAAGGGCAAGCAGCATTGCAAACAGCATGACAAGAATTTCTCCGACGTTAGACGCCAGCAGGTACCGAATAAACTTTCTGATATTTTCATAGATGTTTCTGCCCTCTTTTATGGCTGATTTGATCGTCGCAAAATTATCGTCCACAAGAACAAGAGATGACGCTTCTTTGGCCACATCTGTCCCGGTAATGCCCATAGAGACTCCGATATCGGCTTGTTTAATGGCAGGAGCATCATTAACGCCGTCTCCCGTCATCGCCACAATATGCCCGTTCTCCTGATAGGCTTTTACGATTTTTAGTTTATGCTCAGGAGAAACGCGGGCAAATACATACACATCCTCCACTACATGAGAAAGCTCTTCCTGGGAAAGTTCGTTCAGCATCTGTCCGTCCATGATTTTGCCGCTTTTCGGGAGGAGACGCAAATCTTTCGCAATCGCTTTCGCGGTCTCCACATGATCGCCTGTAATCATGACGGTTTTAATTCCCGCTTCACGGCATTCTTTAATTGCCTGTCTGACTTCCGGCCGCGGCGGATCAATAATGCCCGAAAGGCCGAGCATCGTCAAATCTTTTTCAGCCTGCTCCATAGACGGTGTTTCCCCTGCTTTTATCGGCCTGTAGGCAACTGCTATCGTTCTGAGCGCCTGGGAGGCCAACTGTCTTAATACCGCCTCAGTTTCTGCTTTTCTCTCATTAGAGTAAAGTGCCGCTGAGCCGTCATAATAAATACGGGAAGAGCGCTGCATCAGCACATCCGGTGCACCTTTTGTAATGATATACCGCTTTCTGTCCTGATCCTCGACAATGACAGTCATCATTTTCCGTGCAGAATCAAACGGAAACTCTTCAATCACCCGGTAATGAGATTCAACAAATTCCTTTGAAAAACCGCCTTTTCTTGCTGCGGTGAGCAGCGCTCCCTCCGTTGGATCTCCATCAAGCACATATTCGCCATTTCTTCTCTCAATATTGGAGTTGTTACACAGCGCGCCGAACAGCAGCATTTGCTGAAGCGGCGCATGCTCATTCACACTGATCTCTTTTTCGTTTAGTGTGAAGCTTCCTTTCGGTTCATAGCCGGCTCCAGTTACTCTCCATGTTTTTCCTCCAGACCAGACATGTGTCACTGTCATTTTGTTCTGCGTCATTGTCCCTGTTTTATCTGAACAAATAATAGAAGCACACCCAAGCGTTTCAACCGCAGGCAGCTTTCTTACGATTGATTTTTGCTTAATCATCCGCTGTACGCCTAGCGACAGCGCCACTGTCACAATCGCCGGGAGTCCCTCCGGAATAGCGGCAACTGCTAACGACACACCCGCTAAAAACATGCTGTACAGATCGTGCCCCTGAATGACACCGACAGCAACGACAAGTACGGTCAAAAGCAACGCAACAACAATTAAAATCTTTCCAAGCTGCTCCAGTCTTCTTTGCAGCGGGGTTGACAGTGTTCCTGCCGATTCCAGCATGTCGGCAATTTTCCCCATTGCCGTATTCATTCCTGTGCCAACGACGACTCCGACACCGCTGCCGCGGGTCACAATGGTTCCCATAAATGCCATATTCGTAATATCGCCGAGTGAAACATCCGGTTTTTTCAATTTATCGGCATGCTTCACAACTGGGATTGATTCCCCGGTCAGCGCTGATTCTTCTATTTCAAGGCTTTTCGCTTCGACAATTCGAACGTCTGCACCAATCCTGTCCCCGCTTGTAAATTTCACAATATCACCCGGCACAAGCTCCTTAGAAGGAACCTTTGTCCAGCTTCCTTCTCTGAGCGCCATAACATGTGGTGTTGAAAGCTCTTTTAAAGCCTGAAGAGATTGCTCAGCACGCCTTTCTTGAAAGAAACCGAGTATGCCATTCACAAACACAATCGCAATAATCGCAACCGCGTCTACGTATTCGCCAAGAAATCCTGAGATTAACGTTGCCGCCAGAAGCACAAGCACCATAAAATCTTTGAACTGCGCCAAAAACAAAAGAAGCGCTGATGTTTTTTTTCCCTCTTGCAGCTCGTTTGGTCCATGCTTATCGAGGCGTTTTTTCACCTCTTTTTCTGTTAATCCTTGTTTCATGGACGTGTTGGTTGCCTCTAGTAAATCTGTTTGTCCCATTTCATGAAACTTCATTCCGCTCGTCCACTCCCCTGCGCTCATATAGAGATATCACTCTATAAGCATGCTTATTCTGACTCGTCCCATTTCATGCTATAATTATCGAATGCAGGAAGAATGAGAGGGTGTTTTGATATGTCGTTTGATGGCATGTTTACATACGGAATGACACACGAGCTTAATGAGAAAATGATGGGCGGGCGAATTACAAAAGTCCATCAGCCATATAAACACGATGTGATTTTTCACATCCGTGCCAACGGAAAAAACCAAAAACTATTATTATCGGCACACCCGAGCTATTCACGGGTGCATATCACGACGCAAGCTTATGAAAACCCAAGCGAACCGCCAATGTTTTGCATGCTGCTGAGAAAGCATATCGAAGGCGGATTTATTGAGAAAATTGAACAGGCCGGCTTAGACCGCATTATGATTTTTCATATTAAAAGCCGGAACGAAATTGGCGATGAAACCGTTCGAAAGCTTTATGTAGAAATTATGGGCCGCCACAGCAATATCATTTTGACAGACGCTGCAGAAAATGTGATCATCGACGGGCTTAAGCATTTATCACCGTCAATGAACAGCTACCGTACTGTACTGCCCGGCTACGGCTATAAGCTTCCGCCGGCCCAGGACAAAATCTCACCGCTTGAGGCGACAGAAGACGATATTTTACGTCATCTCAGTTTTCAAGAAGGAAGGCTGGATAAACAAATTGTCGACCACTTTTCGGGTGTGTCTCCGCTTTTTGCCAAAGAAGCGGTTCACAGAGCGGGCCTGACCAACAAAGTCACACTGCCAAAAGCACTGCTAGAACTGTTTGCTGAAGTAAAAGAGCACCGCTTTATTCCCAACATTACGACTGTAAGCGGAAAGGACTATTTTTATCTGCTGGAGCTGACTCATCTAAATGGCGAAGCGCGCCGGTTTGATTCATTAAGTGAGCTGCTTGACCGTTTTTATTTTGGAAAAGCTGAACGAGACCGGGTTAAGCAGCAGGCCCAGGACCTTGAACGGTTTGTTGTCAATGAACGGAAGAAGAATGCCAACAAAATCAAAAAACTAGAGAAAACACTGGAGTATTCGGAACAGGCGAAGGAATTTCAGCTATACGGGGAGCTTTTAACTGCTAATTTATATATGCTGAAAAAAGGTGATAAGCAGGCTGAGGTTATCAACTATTACGATGAAGAAAGTCCAACCATCACCATTCCTTTAAACCCGAACAAAACGCCTTCCGAAAACGCACAGGCCTACTTCACAAGGTATCAGAAAGCGAAAAATTCAGTCGCAGTTGTTGAGGAGCAAATCAGGCTGGCACAGGAAGAGGTCGAATACTTTGACCAGCTGATTCAGCAGCTTTCGTCCGCCTCTCCTCGAGATATCAGCGAAATCAGGGAGGAGCTTGTGGAGGGTAAATATTTACGCCCTAAGCAGCAAAAAGGACAGAAAAAACAAAAACCGCACAACCCTGTTTTAGAAACATATGAATCCTCTTCGGGCTTGACGATTTTAGTAGGTAAAAACAACCGACAAAATGAATATTTAACGACAAGAGCAGCAGCCAGAGATGACATTTGGCTTCACACGAAGGATATTCCCGGCTCCCACGTTGTGATCAGAAGCAGCGAACCGGATGAGCAAACAATCATTGAAGCCGCGACAATTGCAGCTTATTATTCGAAAGCTAAAGATTCAAGTTCAGTGCCTGTAGATTATACAAAAATCAGGCATGTCAAAAAACCGAACGGCGCGAAGCCCGGCTTCGTCACCTATGACAGCCAGCACACCGTCTTTGTCACACCTGATGCTGATACTGTCATCAAGCTGAAAAAAAGCTGAATCCATAAAGAAAAGCCAGAGCATTGAATGCTCTGGCTTATTTCTTTCTTCTCACTTGATAAAGCCTGTCAACTTCAGCAACAAAATTGCCGTCAATCAGCTCATCCACTTTTCCAGCCAGTTCCTTTGTATGCTTTGGACTGGCTCCGTTTGTAGAAACAGACACCGTAACATGCCCTCTTTTTACGATTTTCGGCATGTACACGTTGCCAAGCTCAGCTTCACTGACACAATTGACAAGCTGAAAAGGTGAAGCGGTTTGAGCAATTTCTTTGTTCACTGCCGCATTATCCGTCGCGGCAATAATCAAAAAAGCATCGAGATAGTCTTCTTTTTCAATCGTGCGGCTGGCCCATCTGATGCGGCGGTTGTCTGCCAACTCCTTGATTTCCGGTTCAACATCTGGACTGACAAGCGTAATATCAGCTCCCTCAGAAAGTACCGTTTTCAGCCTTCTGAGAGCAATGGTGCCGCCCCCCGCAATGACAACCTTTTTCTTTTCCAGGCTAATGTGCAGCGGAAGCATATGAATCTCCGTCAAAATCAAATTGCCCCTCATGGTTTGCGGCGGTTTCTCTCACACGGTTTAAAAATGCGTTTTTCACATGGGGGTGGAAACCGATATAGGAAGAGAGGTAGACATTCGGATTTTCAGCTTTTAATACCTGAACCTCTCGCTCTATTTCATTCATCAGCATACCTGTAAAGAGCAAATAGGGAACAACAAAGGTTGTCATGCCGTCATCTTTTTTAAGCTCTGAAAAAATCTCTTTATAATTCGGGCCACATGCTGTCAAAAAGCACGGGATGACTTCCTTGACCGGAATCATGTGTTGAAGAAGATTGGCAATGCCGGTTACGTCTCTTTTTACAGCGGGATCGGAACTGCCCCTCCCGATAAGCACGACTCTGGCATTTTCATACGGAACACCTATATCTTTTATTCTATGATATACAGCTTTGACTACTTCCTCATCAATTCCGATCGGCCTTCCGTATGAAATGCGGACTGAAGGATATCGGGATGCAACATGCGCAATTTCTTCCGGTATATCATGTTTTGCATGGGCAGCTGTTAAAAGAAGCAGAGGCACCACTGCAATATGAGTGGCGCCTTGCTTTACACATGCTTCAAACCCTGTCTCAATTGTCGGCTCCTGAAGCTCCAAAAAGCTGATTTCCTGTATAGGCGCAGAGATGTGCGCCTTGCATCCTTCCAAGAAGGCGGCGGCTTCTTGCTGCGCCTTTTTTACCCGGCTGCCGTGACCGACATATAAAATTGCTTGTTTCATTTTACAACGCCTCGCTTAAATCTTGTTTTTTCAGTTCAGATTCAAACCATTCCAGCTTATAGTGATAATTTACAACATTTCCAATGACAATTAAACTCGGATTTTTAATGTCTTCTTTTATCACTGTTTCTGAAAGGGTGTCAACTGTACAAAAAACAGATTTTTGCTTGTCCGTTGTTCCCCAGTGAATAAAGGCTGCAGGCGTAGAACCGTCTCGCCCGTTTTCAAGGAGTTTTTTTTCGATTTGCTTCACGTTTTTGATACCCATATAGATGACAAGTGTATCAATTCCCGTGGCCAGCGCTTTCCACTTTTCCTCAAAATCTTCTTCTTTTTTATAATGACCCGTTACAAAAGCGACGTTAGAGCCCGCATCCCGATGAGTAACAGGAATCCCGGCATAAGCGGCTGCCGCAATTCCTGACGTAATACCTGGGATGATTTCAAACGGAATTCCGTTTTCAGAGAGACATTCCGCTTCTTCTCCCCCCCTGCCGAACACAAAAGGGTCTCCGCCTTTCAGTCTGACAACGGTTTTCCCTTTTTGCGCATACTTTACAAGAAACCGATTGATGGTTTCTTGCTTCATCGTATGAAAATCTGGAAGCTTCCCGCAGTAGATCAGGTCTGCTTGCTCTTTGGCATATTGTAAAATCTCTTTATTTACTAATCTGTCGTATAAGATGACATCAGCTTTTTTAATGGCTTTCAGCGCTTTAATTGTCAGCAGATCAGGATCACCGGGACCCGCTCCTACAATATATACTTTCCCCATCGTATTTCCCCCGATCTATTCGAGTTCTTCCAGAACATTCGCTGTGATGTTATTCTCGCTTGCATTCCGGCATCTGAGAAGAACACAGCAGATCATATTTAGCTCAATTGCTGTTTGACAAACTCGATCAGCTGGTTTTTGCACGCTTCACGGTCATGCTGTCCTGAATCAAGAACAAGTTCCGGTGCTTCCGGCTCTTCATAAGGAGAATCGATTCCAGTGAAGAACGGAATTTCCCCGTTTCTTGCTTTTTTGTAGAGCCCTTTCGGATCTCTTTGTTCACAAATATCTAGGTCGCATTTAATGTATACCTCATGGAATTCGCCTGCTTCTACAAGCTGGCGTACCTGTTCTCTGTCCTCGCGGAAAGGTGAGATAAAAGCAGTAATGACAATTGTGCCCTGCTGAACAAAAAGCTTTGCCACCTCTCCGATTCGGCGGATGTTTTCCTTTCGGTCTTCATCAGAAAACCCAAGGTCTTTATTTAAGCCGTGACGGATATTATCCCCGTCCAGCACAATCACCTGATAGCCCTGCTCAAACAATTCTCTCGCAGCGGCATTGGCAATGGTTGATTTGCCCGAACCGCTTAATCCTGTCAGCCAGAGAATGGAGCTTTTGTGCTTGTTTTTTTTCTGATATTCTTCTTTTGTAATAGAGGCTTCATGCCATACGATATCACGATTTGTCACTGCCAGTCCCCCTTAAGATACACCTGCTTCTTCTTTTTTCTTCATCCCTCTGATTAACACTTCTACGACCTCTGCGCGGCTGAATTCTGCAGGAGGCAGCACACCGTCTCTCAGCATGCCTCTTACCTTCGTGCCTGATAAAATGACGTGATGCTCTCGGCCATGAGGGCAAGTTTTCGCTGTTCCCATATTTCCGCATTTTTCACAGAAGAAACTGTGCTCGAATTTCAGCGGTGTAATGCCGAGTTCTTCAGGTTTAAAAGTATCAAAAAGCTCCTGTGCCTCGTATGTTCCGTAATAGTCACCTACACCTGCGTGATCGCGGCCGACGATGAAATGCGTGCAGCCGTAGTTCTTTCTGACAAGCGCGTGGAAAATTGCTTCTCTCGGCCCTGCATAACGCATCGCCGCTAAGAAGACACCGAGAAATACGCGCTCTTTCGGGTAATAATTGTTAAGAAGCACCTGGTAGCTTTCCATGCGAACATCAGCTGGAATGTCATCAGATTTTGTTTCGCCTACCAGCGGGTTCAAAAACAAGCCGTCTACTGTTTCAAGAGCAGTTTTTTGAATATATTCATGCGCTCTGTGAACAGGGTTTCTTGTTTGGAAACCGACAATGGTTTCCCAGCCTTTTTCCGCAAACTGGCGTCTTGTTTCCGCCGGTTCGAACGTAAACTCTGGGAACTGTTTTGAAGCTTTTTTAATCAATGTGATCGGTCCGCCGACATATGTATCGCCGCGGCTGAACAGCTTTTTAACACCCGGGTGTTCCTGATCATCCGTTTTATACACATTAACAGCCTCTTTTTGTTTGTCAGGCACATACAGGTCTTCAATTTGGATAACACCGTATGTTTCTCCTTCATACGTCAGCTTGACCGTTTCACCGACTGACAGTTCCGCTGCTTTTTGCGCGTTCACCGGAAGCGTGATCGGAAGAGACCAGACAACACCGGAAGAAAGACGCATGTTTTCGACAACAGATACGTAATCTTTTTCATTAAAGAAACCTTCGATTGGGCTGTACGCACCGATTCCGATTAATTCTAAATCTGCAAAAGAAATCAAATCAAGTTCGATTTCTTTTTGAATACTGCTTACATTATACGATTCATCTACTCTGCTTACTAATGTTCCTCCGTGTGGTGCTAAGCTCATACTATCCATCTCCTCCTATTTAACATATAAAATTACTCAGATTAATGATCAGATTCCCCCGCCTTGTTCGTGGACAGAGCGTCTCTCTTTACGTATGGCCTTCGTCAGGCTGACCGCACCGCCCGCCGCTAAAAGCACGCTTACCATGATAAAGATTGAATAATAATCCGCTTTTAAAAACAATGATACAAGCAGATAAGAAATCGATAAAGATAAAAACGGCGATACAATCCATACCTTCAGCATCGTTTGAACAACCTGTTTATGGAACACGTTCGGACCGTTTTTGGCCATGCCTATTCCGATAATAGACGATGACGTGACTTGCGCCAAGGGCACCGGCATCCCAAATACTGAACTGATGATCACCAGACCCGCTCCTGTACCGGATAAGAGAATGCCTTCCCCTTTTGAGAATCTCGTGATTTTCTTTCCGTTTGTTTCTAACACACGCCGGCCTAATAACAGCGCGCCAAGAGCAACAAAAGCTCCCCCGTACAAAGTTCCCTTTGCGACATCAAGCACACCCGCCGCTACCAACGGGCCAACAGCATTGGCCACGTTATTCATGCCGGCAGAGAATGCTTCGAAAAATCCGGCAACTAACAAAACAATGCCGAGGATTTTTTGCTTTTTAGCAGACTTAATTTCAATCTTTAAAAAACTAAACAGCTTTGAAACCAAATAGGTAAAGCCGAAAGCAAACAGCGGGACAAAAACCCAAAACGCCACAATGACCAGAAGATTGTTCACAAACAATACTTTGTAAGCCACTCCCACTCCGACAACCGCGCCGACTGTTACTTCACTTGTCGACAAAGGAATGCCGAGCAGATTAGCCGTAAAGAGCGACAGCGCAGCGGCTCCAATAATGATGCAAACAATCGGCAGTGTAATCGTCTGCTCGGGGATAATGCCGGAGCTGATGGTTTTTACAACCTCGCCTCCGCCAATGACCGCCCCGGCCAGCACACCAACTGCACATATGATCAAAGCGTAGGTTTTCTTTTTGATGGCTCCAGAGCCGTAAGCAACTCCCATCGAAGCCGCAGCGCCGCTTGCACCAATATTCATTGCGAAAAACAAGCTAAATAAAATAGCGGCTAGTTCCATTTTGCAGCTCCTTATTCATGCAGTCCGCATTCTGTTTTCGCCATACCATTCCATCTGCCTGAGCGTAAATCCTCTGCAGTAAAAGCAGGAGCCGTGCAAGGCGCGCAGCCAATGCTTGGATATCCTTGGTCATGAAGCGGATTGTAGTCCAGCTCATTACGAGATGTGTATCTCCAAATGTCTTTCCAAGTCCAATGGATAAGCGGACATACTTTTACTGATTTGAATTTTTCATCTTTGTTTAAGAAATTCGTATTGGCACGGCTCGGCCCTTGATCGCGGCGCAGGCCGGAAAGCCAGGCCGGATGTCCAGAAAGCGCCTCTCTTAAAGGAACGACCTTTCTCAGATAGCAGCACTGATTCGGTTCTCTTTCCCACAGTTTGTCACCGTATTCTTCGGCTTGCTCCTCAAGGGTCAGATCTGGTTTTTTCAGGATGATGTTAAGGCCCGGATAGCGCTCTTTTACCCGTTCAATCGTTTCATAGGTTTCTTTAAAATGAAGTCCTGTATCAAGAAACACAATCTCTGCGTCTTTTTTCACTTTATAAATTAAATCAATCAAAACGATTCCTTCAATTCCGAAACTGCAGGCATAAACTAGCTGATTGCCGTAATGGCCGTATGCCCACTTTAAAACTGACAGCGCTCCTTTATAAGGATCGTCTTCCGGAAATGTAATGGTTGGTTCTTCCCAATTATCGTACGTTAACATTTCTTCTTTCCTCCTTTCGGAGACAAACAAACAGTAGCTTTCTGCCGGTTGTCTTTTCCAAATTGTAATGTGATGCGGGCTGTGTTATGCAAACAGCCTTTTTTCCTCTTAAAATAAAAAACTTTCAATCCGGCGGAAAGAAAGACAGGAACTGCATGGCGCCCTTATCTTTCAAAATGGAATTCATTTTGCTGGAAGTAGCACCTTACACACTGTGCAGGTTGCCGGGCTTCATAGGTCCAGTCCCTCAGCCGCTCTTGATAAGTTTTTAGATTTGTAGTAAATTTTAGCACAATTCTAACATAAGTCAACCCGACTTTTTTTATAGGATTAATAAAAAAACAGGCCGGATGGCCTGTTTTCAAGTACAGCAAGGCTTTAACGCCCCTGTACATCACTAAAATTTATTTTTTATTTTTTAAACCAATCTTTTGACTCGGGATTTTGTTTCCACGTTTTAAGCTTTTCTAGATCGTCCGAATGAATATTTCCGTTTTCAAGGGCGACCTCTGTCAAAGTATCATAATCAGTTAATGAGTAGTATGGCAGTTCCGCCTTCGCAAACGCTTCCTGTGCTTTAGGCAGCCCGTACGTAAAGATCGAGACGACACCAAGCACTTCACAGCCAGCCGCTTGTAAAGCTGCCGCAGCTTCAAGCACGCTGCCTCCTGTTGAGATTAAGTCTTCAATGACGACCGTTTTTGGGCCTTCTTGAACAGCCCCCTCAATCTGATTGCCTTTCCCGTGTGCTTTCGGCTTGCTCCTTACATAACACATCGGAAGATTCAATCGGTCAGCCGCCAGAGCAGCATGAGGAATACCGGCAGTTGCTGTTCCCGCAATCATTTCAGCTTCAGGAAAATGCTCTTCGATCAGCTTGCTGATGCCTGAGGCGACATCATTTCTGACCTCCGGGAAAGATAGCGTAAGGCGGTTGTCACAGTAGATTGGCGATAATATGCCGCTTGCCCATGTAAATGGCTCGTTCGGGCGTAAAAATACAGCTTGGATGTCTAATAGATGTTTTGCGATGATTTGTTTCATGATTTGATTCCCTCCCATTCGAGTCTGACAGCTTCATAGGCTTTTACTGGGTCTGCCGCTTTTGTAATCGAGCGGCCTACTACAATCGCTGATGACCCTTTCTCTCTCGCTATTGCAGGTGTCGCTACACGGATTTGGTCATTCGCAGCGTCCTCTGACATCCTGATGCCCGGAGTGACAGTCAGAAATGAAGGCGATACCGCCTGATAAATGGCTTCTGCTTCATGAACCGAGCAGACCACTCCATCCAGGCCGCTTTCTTCCGCCAATTTGCTGTAGTGCACAACCGTGTCGATCAGAGGCTTTTGGATCAGCAATTCAGCTTTCATGATTTGTTCAGATGTGCTTGTCAACTGGGTGACCGCGATAAGTGACGGGCGTTTTTTTCCGGCCGGCGTCCCTTCTTCTAAGCCTTCCAGAGCTGCTTGCATCATTTTTTTGCCTCCGGCCGCATGAACATTGACGAGGTCGACTCCGAGACCGGCGAGGCGCTTCATCGCTTTGTTTACAGTGGTCGGGATGTCATGAAGCTTTAAATCTAAAAACAGCTCGCAATTTCTTTCTTTTAGTTGTGTAATGATAGATGGCCCTTCTTGATAAAAAAGCTCCATTCCAACCTTTACAAATAACGGTTCTTGCTGAAAAGGCGCTAAGAATGCAAGTGTTTCTTCAGCTGATGCAAAATCAAGCGCGATGATGGGCAGGTTGTTTTTCATAATTCCAGCTCCTTCCGATGCATTCTTCAATTGATTGATAGCCGTATTGGCGCAAAACAGCAGGGAGCTGTTCAATAATGTCCGGACATGCAAAAGGATTCACAAAGTTTGCTGTTCCGACAGCGACCGCGCTTGCTCCCGCGAGAAGAAACTCCAGTGCATCTTCAGCCGTCTGCACGCCTCCCATTCCGATAATCGGGATATTGACCGCCTGGCTGACTTCATACACCATGCGAATGGCAACCGGCTTCACAGCAGGGCCGGAAAGTCCTCCTGTTTTATTCGCTAATATCGGCTTGCCTGTTTTTAAATCAAGCCTCATGCCGATTAATGTGTTGATCATCGTAAGACCGTCCGCTCCAGCCTCTTCAATCGCTGATGCAATTTCTGTGATATTTGCCACGTTCGGTGAAAGCTTTACATAAACGGGCACATCTGAAACCTCTTTTACCGCTTTTGTCAAATCAGCAGCCATTTCAGGGTTTGTGCCGAAAGCGATTCCGCCTGTTTTCACATTTGGACAGGAAATGTTCAATTCAAGAGCATGAACATTAGGCGCTTTGCTGATATGCTCTGCAACTTCAACATAATCCTCAACTTGAGAACCTGCGACATTGGCAATGATCGGCGTATCAAACTGCTCAAGCCAAGGCAGCTCATTTTGCAAGACGCTTTCAAGCCCCGGATTTTGCAGACCGATCGCATTGAGCATTCCAGCGCCAGTCTCAGCTACCCTAGGGGTCGGATTCCCGAAGCGAGGCTCCTTTGTCGTAGCTTTAATCATGATTGCACCGAGACAAGACAAATCATAAAAACGGGCAAACTCTTTACCAAAACCAAAGCAGCCTGATGCAGGAATGATCGGATTTTTCAAATTAAGTCCCGGCAACTTCACCTCTAGCATTACAGCGCCACCTCCTGAGCTCTAAATACAGGCCCGTCAAGACATACTTTTACGTAGGATGTCTCACTTTCATTTGTATGGCACACACATGCGAAGCAGGCGCCGATACCGCAGCCCATTCGTTCCTCCATGGACAGGTAAACTTCTTTATGGGCGTATTCCTGTTTTAATGCCTTCAGCATCGGTGTCGGCCCGCAGCTGAGGAGAATGTCAAACTCCAGATTCTTCTGTTTTATGACATCTGTGACAAACCCGGTTTCCCCGTAGCTTCCGTCAGCTGTTGCCACATATGTGTCGCCGTACTGCCGGCATTCTTTTTCGTAAAAGACATCCTTTGCCGATTGGAATCCTAAAACGTGTATGACCTTTACCCCTTTTTCGTTCAAGCGTTTCGACAGCTCTTGGAGAGGCGGCACACCTACACCGCCTCCTACCAGCAAAGCCGTCTTTCCGGGTTGGACTTCATTGACAGGAAAGCCGTTTCCCAAAGGCCCGAGGACATCCACAAGCTCTCCCTGCTGCTTCAGCGACAAGAGCCTTGTTCCTTCCCCATCTACTCGATAAATGATGGTCACTTCATTTTTTTCAAAGTTGACGTCGGCGATGCTGATTGGTCTTCTCAAAAGAGGCGTAACCGCTTCGCTCACTTTTAGATGAAGGAACTGTCCGGGGGTTGTAAACCCTTGGACAAGCTCCCCTTTCAGAACCATTCGATACACCCGGTCTGCAATTTGCTGGTTAGAACATACTGTCAAATACGCTTTCTTCATATAGTGACTGCCGCCTCCTGATTTGTGTTGACTGCCGGCATTTGATCAGCACGGAATGTCATGCTTTCCAGCACTCGCAATATCGCTTCTGCCGTATCTAAAGATGTTAAGCAGGCAACACCGTTTTCTACTGATTCACGTCTGATTCTAAATCCGTCTCTAGCCGGCCGCTTTCCTTTTGTCAGCGTATTGATGACAAACTGTGCTTCTCCATTTCTGATGACGTCAAGCAAGTTCGGGCCGTCCTGGCCGATTTTTCCGACGACCTTCGCTGGAATGGAAGCTTCTTTCAGGTAGCCTGCCGTTCCTTCCGTCGCTAAAATGTTGTAGCCGATCGCGTGGAACCGTTTTGCGATAGCAAGCCCTTCTTCTTTGTCCTTATCAGCTACTGTTAAGAGCACGGAACCGTAGTTTGGAATTTGAATGCCTGAAGCAATCAAGGCTTTATAGAGGGCCTTCTCAAGGGTCGAATCTTTCCCCATGACCTCACCTGTTGATTTCATTTCAGGCCCCAACGTAATGTCCACTCTTCTCAGCTTGGCGAAGGAGAAGACCGGCGCTTTGACAAATACACCTTGCTGTTCAGGCTGAAGGCCCTCTGTATAGCCAAACGCAGCCAGCTTTTGACCGAGAATGATTTTGGTTGCGAGATTCGCCATTGGGATACCCGTAATTTTGCTTAAGAACGGTACAGTTCTGCTTGATCTCGGGTTCACTTCAAGCACATACACCTCGCCTTGTGATAAGACGAATTGAATATTGAGCAAACCGACAATGTTCAATCCTTTAGCTAGTGCGATCGTGTATTGTTCAATTTTTTTCTTAATATCATTTGTGAGAGACTGAGGCGGATAAACAGCTATTGAGTCCCCGGAGTGAACGCCTGCACGTTCAATGTGCTCCATGATTCCCGGTATGACAACTGTTTCACCGTCAGATACTGCATCCACTTCAATTTCTTTCCCCGTTAGATATCTGTCAATTAATACAGGATGCTGCGGATTGATTTTGACTGCGTTTTTCATGTAATGAAGCAGTTCTTCTTCATGATACACAATCTCCATCGCCCGGCCGCCAAGCACATAGGAAGGGCGCACAAGTACCGGATAGCCGATATCACTCGCGATGCTTACTGCCTGATCAACTGATGTCGCTGTTTTGCCAAGCGGCTGCGGAACACCAAGTTCTCCAAGCGCTTGTTCAAATTTATCCCGGTCTTCCGCACGATCTAAATCTTCTAATGAAGTCCCAAGAATTTTCACTCCGCGTGCAGAAAGCTCGTCAGCAAGATTAATCGCTGTTTGTCCGCCAAATTGTACGACAACGCCCATCGGCTGTTCGAGGTCAATAATGTGCATAACATCTTCAATCGTAAGCGGTTCAAAGTACAGCTTGTCTGAGATACTGAAATCTGTTGAAACGGTTTCCGGGTTGTTATTGACAATAATGGCTTCATAGCCTGCTTGTTTAATGGCCCACACAGAGTGAACAGTTGCGTAGTCGAACTCAACACCCTGGCCGATTCGAATCGGACCGGAGCCAAGTACGATCACACTTTTCTTATCCGTAACGACAGACTCATTTTCTTCTTCGTATGTGCTGTAGAAGTATGGTGTTTCTGATTCAAATTCTGCCGCGCACGTATCCACCATTTTGAATACCGGCGCGATGCCCGCTTGTTTTCTCAAGCTGTAAAGCTCCGATTCTTTGATTTTCCACTCACGGCTGATGTACTTATCAGAGAATCCGAGTTCTTTCGCCCGTCTCAGCACATCCGTATCGCCCGCATGCGCCTTCAGTTCTTTTTCAAACTGTACGATTCCGAACAGCTTATGCAGGAAGAAGACATCGATAGCGGAAAATTCATGAAGCTCTTCTACTGTGTAACCTCTTCTGTACGCTTCAGCTAAGTAGAATAAGCGTTCATCACCGGCCTTTTTAATTCGTTTTTCAAGAAGCTCATTGGAAATATCAGCTGCGTCTTTTAATTCGAGATGATACACGTCTGCCTCCAGTGAACGTACAGCCTTCAGCAATGACTCTTCAAGCGTGCGGCCGATCGCCATGACCTCTCCTGTCGCTTTCATTTGCGTGCCGAGCTTTCTGTTTGCTGATTCAAACTTATCAAACGGCCAGCGCGGAATTTTAGATACGACATAGTCAAGAGCCGGTTCAAATGCTGCGTATGTTTTTCCTGTCACCGGGTTCATCATTTCATCTAATGAAAGGCCGACAGCTATTTTAGCAGCGAGCTTTGCAATCGGATATCCCGTCGCTTTTGATGCAAGGGCAGATGAACGGCTGACACGCGGGTTTACTTCAATAATGTAGTATTGGAAGCTGTCTGGATCTAAAGCGAGCTGTACGTTACAGCCGCCTTCGATTCCAAGTGCGCGAATCAGCTTTAACGATACATTCCGCAAGAGCTGATATTCGCGGTCGCTGAGCGTTTGGCTCGGTGCGACAACAATGCTGTCTCCAGTATGAATTCCGACTGGATCAATGTTTTCCATGTTACAAACGACAATGGCGTGATCCTGGCTGTCTCTCATGACTTCATACTCGATTTCTTTATAGCCGGCGATGCTTTTTTCAAGCAAACATTGATGCACAGGGCTTAATTTCAAGCCGCTCTCAACAATTTCTTTCAATTCGGTTTCATTCGAGCAGATGCCTCCGCCTGTTCCGCCTAATGTATATGCAGGGCGGACAATGACAGGGAAACCGATTTGGCTGACGAAGTTTTCCGCCTCTTCCAGAGAGTGGATGATCTCGCTTTCAGGCACCGGTTCATTCAGCTCATTCATTAGTGTTCTGAACAAGTCACGGTCTTCAGCCTGCTGAATCGCAGACAGCTTTGTGCCGAGAACTTCAACGCCGCATTCTGCCAGGACGCCTCTTTCTGAAAGCTCAACCGCAAGATTCAAACCGGTTTGGCCACCGAGAGTGGGAAGAATAGCATCTGGGCGTTCTTTTCTGATGATTCGTGTCAGGAATTCAGGTGTGAGCGGTTCGATGTAAACTCGGTCAGCCATTTCTGTATCTGTCATGATCGTGGCAGGGTTTGAGTTGACAAGGATGACTTCATAACCTTCTTCTTTCAAAGCAAGACAGGCTTGCGTTCCTGCATAGTCAAATTCTGCGGCTTGTCCGATGATGATTGGTCCGGATCCGATTACTAAAATTTTGTTAATGTCTACGCGTTTTGGCATACCGCTTCCCCTTCTTTCTCTGTTGTTTCGATCATATCAATGAATCTGTCAAATAGATGGTTAGCATCCTCAGGACCAGGCGAGGCTTCAGGATGATATTGAACCGTAAATGCCGGCAATGTTTTATGCTTCAGCCCTTCAATCGTATCGTCGTTAATTGCGATATGGGTCACTTCCAGTTCTGTTTCGCTGATGGATGACACTGTATAGCCATGGTTTTGAGATGTTAAGGCGACCTTTCCGGTAGCCAGCTCTTTTACCGGGTGGTTTGAGCCCCTGTGGCCGAATTTCATTTTTTCAGTATTCGCCCCGCACGCCAGCGCGAATAACTGATGGCCAAGACATATTCCGAATAATGGCACTTTTCCGAGAACACCTTTAATCATTTCAATCGCTTCTGGCACATCTTTCGGATCTCCGGGTCCGTTAGAAAGCATGATGCCGTCCGGTTTCAGCTGAAGCACTTCTTCCGCTGTAATGTTGTAAGGCACAACGATGACGTCACATTTCCGCTTGTTTAGCTCTCTTAGGATCCCGTGTTTCATACCGAAGTCAACCAAGACAATGCGTTTGCCTCTTCCCGGGCTCGGATATGCTGTTTTGGCTGATACTTGGGATACTAGATTTCTCGGCAGTTCCGTTTCGTTCAGTCTATTCAGCACTGCTTCGATGTCTTCTTCAGGTGAAGCGAATGTTCCTTTTAGCGCGCCTGCCGTGCGGATCATTCTTGTCAGCTTTCTTGTATCAATTCCCTGCAGTCCCGGAATGCTTTTCATTTTTAAATACTCGTCTAATGTGTACGCTGAACGCCAGTTGGAAGGCAATTCACATAATTCTTTGATGATCAGCCCTTTCACAAAAGGGGTAATCGATTCAAAATCATCCCGGTTAATGCCGTAATTTCCGATAAGCGGGTATGTTAATGTTACGATCTGCCCGCAGTAAGAAGGATCAGATAAAATTTCCTGATAGCCTGTCATCCCAGTGTTAAAAACGACTTCTCCCACGCTGTGCTCTAAGCTCCCGAAGGCCTCTCCCTCGAATACCGCTCCGTTTTCCAGTACTAATCGTCTCTTCATTTGACAAGTCTCCCTTCCTCATAAGCAAGCTTCCCTGCTGCCATTGTAGCGACCGGCCAGCCGGCGCAGCTGATGCCGTTGAATGGTGTATTTTTTCCTTTTGATAAAAATGTCTCTTTGTCTATGACTGCTTCTTTTTCTAAATCGATTAATGTAATGTCAGCTATTTGTCCCGTTTGTAATGTTCCGTATGGGAGACCGAAAGCTTCGCATGGCTTGATTGTCATGTAGTCAATCAGCTGTTTCAGCGACCAGCTGCCATTTTTGACGAAGTGTGTGTAAAGAAGCGGGAATGCTGTTTCTAAGCCGACAATTCCAAATGGCGCCAGCTTCATTTCCGTGTTTTTCTCTTCTTCTGTATGCGGCGCATGGTCTGTTGCAATAAAATCAATTGTTCCGTCTAAAAGGCCATCAATTAAAGCGGTTCTGTCTTCTGCGCTGCGGAGCGGAGGATTCATTTTATAATTTGTGTCCAGCCCCGGAATGTCCTCATCACAAAGCAGCAAATGATGCGGTGATACTTCTGCCGTCACTCTGATTCCCGCTTTTTTCGCATCGCGTACGACCCTGACAGACTCTTTCGTGCTGATATGGCATACATGATAATGGCAGTTTGCCGCCTCAGCCAGCAGCACATCGCGGGCAATATGAACCGATTCACACACAGAAGGAATGCCGTTGAGCCCGTTTGCTTTGGAGAATGTCCCCTCATGTACGCTTCCTCCGTAAATTAAGGAGTTGTCTTCGCAATGTGCAACAATCGCTTTGTCAATTGCGGCTGCCCGTTTCATCGCTTCATACATCATTCCTGCTGTCTGTATACCGACGCCGTCATCTGTAAAGGCAAATGCCCCGGCTTCTTTTAACGCTTCAAAGTTTGTCATCTCATCGCCGATTTGTCTGATCGTAATGGATGCATACGGAAGAACTCTGATGCAGGATGTTTCTTTAATACGGTTTTGCACCCAGTCCATTTGCTCTTTCGTATCAGGAACGGGCCGCGTATTCGGCATTGCTGCTACAGTTGTATAACCTCCGCGCGCCGCTGCTTTTGCACCGGTTTCAATGGTTTCTTTTTTCTCTCCGCCCGGCTCTCTGAAGTGTACGTGAAGATCAACAAATCCAGGTGAAACAAGCAACCCTTTTGCATCAATTACCGTTTCATTATCCCCTGCATCAAGCTTGCCGATTTCGGAGATCGTGTCTCCTGTCACTCGAATATCCGCTTCTGTTTTTTCACCATTTTCGTTCAGTATCCAGCCGTTTTTAATGAGATATGACATATGCTGCTTCTCCTCTTTTCACATTGGTTTGTAAGGCACGCTGTATCACTGCCATTCTGATAAATACGCCGTTTTGCATTTGCTTGAAAATTCTTGATTTTTCGCTTTCTACTAAGCTGTCATCAATCTCCACTCCTCTGTTGACCGGAGCAGGATGCATAATGATCGCATGCTGCTTCATCCGCTCAGCCCGTTCTACAGTCAAGCCGAATTTGTTTAAATAGCCTTCCTGGCTGACAGCGGACTGATGTCGTTCATTTTGAATGCGCAGCAGCATGACGACATCAGAAGACTCAACTGCTTCGTCCATTGAAACATATGTGCCGAATGTATTTTCTTCATCCTGCCATTCCGAAGGACCGGAAAACAGGACCCGGGCACCCAATCTTGTCAACACTTCCGCATTTGACCTAGCCACTCTGCTATGCTTGATATCGCCGTGAATGGAGACGGTAAGCCCTCTGAATGAATTGAATTCTTCATAAATCGTCATTAAATCAAGCAGTGATTGTGTCGGATGCTGCCCGCATCCGTCTCCTGCATTCAGAATCGGGATATTCACCTGGCTGACAAGCTCTTGATAATACTCATCCTCACTGTGCCTGATGACGCACACGTCCACACCAATTGATTCGAGCGTCCTGATGGTGTCATATAAGGTTTCGCCTTTTTGCACGCTTGTGCTTGTTCCATCAAGGTTAAGCACATTCATGCCCAGCTTTTTTTCTGCGAACTCAAAACTGAACCGCGTTCTCGTGCTCGGTTCGAAAAACAGGTTTGCTGCAAATTTCCCTGTAAGCTGATTGTCTGTTTTTCCGCTTTTGAGGTCTTGTGCTGTTTGAAGCAAATCTTTAATTTCCTCAACACTGAGCTCGCTCATCGTCGTTAAATGCTTCATGTTTTTTCCCCTCTCATTTCAACTTGAAGGCTGAAAAAAACCCCGGTCTAAGATAGACTCGGGGTATGGTTAAATAGAGGGCAGCATTGAAGCTTCCTTCTCTTATAACCCTTCCAAGCCTCTCTGGACTTTCTTTAAAAGGTTTTAGATATGATGTTGTTCAGATGTGTCTGCCTGCTCTTCCTTCGACTGCGGAAGAACCAGGTTTAAGATGACACCGACAATTGCGGCAAGCGCCATTCCCGACACTTGGAATCCCCCTTGAGACACTTGGATAAATGCGCCTCCTACACCGATCACAAGGATAACCGATGTGATAATGAGGTTTCTGTTGTTTTCATAATCAATTTTGTTGTCAATCAGCATTCGCAGACCGCTCGAAGCGATAATTCCGAACAGCAGGAAGGAGACGCCTCCCATGACCGCTGACGGCACTGAACTGATCAGCGCTGAGATTTTGCCGATAAAGCCGAAGCAACAAGCAATCACTGCCGCACCGCCGATGACAAAAACGCTGAATACTCTTGTGATGGCCAGCACGCCAATGTTTTCCCCGTAAGTCGTTGTCGGCGGACCGCCTATCAGGGAAGCTAGAATTGTCGCCACGCTGTCACCCATAATGGAGCGATGAAGCCCCGGCTTTTTAATGAAATCTTGTCCTACGACTTTGCTAAGCACCATTTGGTGGCCGATATGCTCTGACATTGTGACAAAAGCGACAGGAACCATTGCTGCTGCGATGCCGAGTGTTACCGACGGTGTATAGTCTTTGAACGGGATGATAAATTCAGGCACTGCAAACCATTTCGCGTCAAGAACCGGCTGGAAGTTGACAATCCCTTGAGTAAGGGCAAACAGGTATCCGCCGATAATTCCGATCAAAACCGGTATCAGACTTAAAAATCCTCGTAAGAAAATCGCGCAAATAATTGTAATCGCCAGCGTAACTCCTGCAACACTGAAATGCTTTAAGCTGTAGACCAATTCACTTGCGTTTGGGTCAGCATACATCGCCATGTTTACCGCAGTGCTGGCCAGCCCAAGCCCGATGACGATTATAACAGGGCCTACGACTACAGGCGGGAGAATCTTCATCAGCCATCCAGTGCCAAGCTGCCTGATCAATAAGGCAATCAGCCCGTACACTAACCCTGCAAGAAACGCCCCGACCATTGCCGCTCCCGGCCCGCCGGTCGCTTTTACCAGTATGATCGGAGAAATAAAAGCGAAGGATGATCCGAGATACGCCGGAATTTGCCCTTTTGTTATAAGCAGGTAAGCCAGTGTACCGATGCCGCTTGTCACCAAAGCCACAGCAGGACTCATTCCGACCAGCTTCGGAACCAAAATCGTTGAGCCAAACATAGCAAACAAATGCTGCAGGCTGAACGAAACCCAAGAGAAAGGTGTCGGGATATCCCTGACCCCTAAATTTACTTTTTTCTTACTCATGATGATTTCCCCCTGATTGTTGACTTTCATTTTAGAATGACTCATTGACTGTATAAAAAAACCTCTTTGCTATTTTTACGCAAAGAGGCATACAAAGACCTGCCGAATACTATCGGGACTTTGTTGTGCACCTCTTTGCAACCTCTCTGGATTGCCTTTAAAAAGGTGATCTATTATTCATTTTCATAAATGGCGACGAGATCGTTTTGATCTACCTCATGAAGCTGAACCATAACCTTTTCAGCCTTCGATGTCGGGATGTTTTTTCCGATGTAATCCGCTCGGATCGGCAGCTCCCTGTGTCCTCTGTCAACAAGCACAGCCAGCTGAATGGAGGAAGGTCTGCCCACATCAACAAGCGCATCCATACCTGCTCTTACTGTTCTTCCGGTGTACAGGACATCGTCAACGAGAATGACTTTTTGATCTGTGATGTCCACCGGAATATCTGCACCTTTTACAAGCGGTTCTTCGTTGCTCGTTTTTTTGGAAAGATCATCTCTGTATAGGGTAATATCGATTTCTCCAACTGTTACAGGATTCCCTTCAATCTGCTCGATTCGTTCCGCAAGGCGTTTTGCCAAGTAAATTCCTCTTGTCTTGATGCCGACAAGGATGCAGTTATTCATTCCTTTATTGCGTTCGATCATTTCGTGAGCAATCCTTGTCAGCGCCCGTCTGATCGCCTGTTCGTCTAGAATGACAGCTTTTTGATTCAATGGTGACACCTCACAGTTCATATAGAAGAAAAAACCCCTCCTGCCAGAGCATAGAGGGGTTTTAGGACAAGGTGCGCGCGTATACACGCATCCCGTCTATCCGTTATCCTTCTCAGCCTCTCTGGACTGTTTTAAAGAATCTATTCAGCTTCGTTTATTATTTCAGAAAAGAAACACACTGTCAACTGTTTTTTCTGAGGTTTTCGATTAATTCTGCCATATCCTCAGGAAGCGGCGCTTCAAATTCGACATATTCTCCAGTACGCGGATGGTCAAAACCTAAAACGCCCGCATGAAGAGCCTGGCCATTAAAGTCGATCGTTTTTCTCGGACCATATTTTGGATCGCCCGCCAATGGGAATCCGATATATTTCATATGAACACGAATTTGATGCGTTCTCCCTGTTTCAAGCTGGCATTCCACCAACGTAAAATCCTGAAAACGCTCAAGCACGTGAAAATGAGTGACGGCGTTTTTGCCATCACGCGTCACAGTCATGCTTTGACGGTCTTTCTTGTCCCGTCCGATCGGCGCATCAATTGTGCCGTCATCGTGAGAAATAAGCCCATGGACAACCGCCGTATATTTCCGCGTGACCGTTTTGTTGACCAATTGGTTCACAAGTGACTCATGTGCCATATCATTTTTCGCCACCATTAATAATCCGGACGTATCCTTATCGATCCTGTGAACGATCCCCGGACGCATCACGCCATTTATTCCGGAAAGGTCCGTGCAATGTGCCATAAGGCCGTTCACTAGTGTGCCTGTAAGATGCCCGGGTGCTGGGTGTACAACCATTCCGCGAGGTTTATTGACAACCAGCACATCTTGATCTTCATAGTATATATCCAGATCCATCGGTTCTGCCAGCACGTCGAGTGCTTCCGGCTCAGGTACAGTGACGGTCACCTGATCACCCGGCTGAATTTTATAATTCGCTTTTACCGGGCTTCCGTTTACGACAACTTGTCCGTCTTTCACCCATTGCTGCACTTGGGTTCTCGACCAATCATTCTCAGCCGATGCCAGAAATTTATCAATCCGCTCGCTCTTTTGTTCTTCTGAAGCGGTTATATCAATTTGATTCATGCTATTGCTCCTTTTTCTTTTTCCCGCTGTCCAACAGCATTTGTATAAATAAAAGCATTACGCCGACACATAGTGAAGAGTCCGCGATGTTAAAAATCGGGTAATTATAATTGACAATAATGACATGGATAAAATCCACAACTTCCTGTCTGACTGCCCGGTCAATGAAGTTGCCGATGGCACCGCCAAGCATAAGACCGAGGGCCACGCCAAGAAGCCTTTGCCCTTTTGTGTAACGCTGTATGTAATAAACAATGCCAATAATAACCGCGGTTGTAATGAGGTAGAAAAACCACATCTGACCGGCTAATATCCCCCATGCAGCACCCGTATTGCGATGGGAGGTGATATAGAATACCTGATCAATGATCGGAATGCTTTGTCCAAGGTCCATGTTCTTAACGACAAGCCATTTTGTCAATTGATCGGCTGCAATAATAAGTAGTGCGATTACATAATACAGCACAAACGTTCCTCCAGTTTACGGTTACTTTAATCCATTATGCATTTTATCAATAAAAAGCACTGGAGTAAAGAAATATCAGGCATATAAACCGGACAGACACTGTTATTCGTACAGTGCCTGTCCATATTCGATATCAGTTGATTTCCACAGCGGGAGCGTCTTTTTTTCAAATTGGACAGAATAAAGAAAATCATTTGCTGTGCGGGCAGTTGGAAGCACAGCCAGCTTTGAAAGGGGAATGGGAGCCCCGGTTTCTTCACAGTATCCAAATGTGCCGTTTTCGATTTTGGACAATGCGAGTAGAACATCTTGAAGCTCTTCTTTAATGTGATAGATCAGAGTTGCTTTTTGTTTATGATTGATTGCTCCTTGCGGGTTTGTTGAAACCTGAAAGCAAGAATACTCAAATAATCTCGACTGTAATTCTTCTTTCATCAGAAGAAGTTCCGTATAAATTGCGGTCAGTTGATCATTCATTCATCACAACTCCTGCTCTTAACGTAATACCTATATTGTTGCCTGAGAATGATGATCTAAAGCCCATAAGAATTTTCCTGCCATTCTAAACGATGTCACTCTTGGCACAAAAAAAGCCCGGCTTTTACACCGGGCTTTTATTCATTACTTTTGATAGTATTTTTCAACGATTTCAGCGTTTCGCAGTGAAAGTGTAGGGTATTTCGGATTTGCGCCTACATCTTTTGAGATTACACGGGATCTCTCACACATTTCGCCTTCGGCTTTCTCGACAGCGATTTTACCTGTGGCAAAGCTTTGCGCATCGTCCGGCGCTTCATTTTCTTCGCTGATTGTGAGTTCAGACACGATAAACAGCTGAGAAAGATTTTCTTTAATGGACGCCAAGAGTTCTTTGTTTTCTTTGTTTGGATACAATTTCAGGTTTGCTTCCAATGATTTACCGATAATTTTTTCATTCCGCGCAGTTTCTAATGCTTTTAGCACGTCATTACGAAGAGCCATAAAGCGGTCAAATTTATCTTCGGTCGCTTCACTGTTTGGAACCGCGATTGTTTCCGGCATATCTGTCAGCTGTACGCTTTGCTCTTCAACAAATGTTAAATGAGACCATAATTCATCAGCCGTATGTGGAAGAATAGGCGCTGAAAGCTTCACTAATGCAAGAAGCGTTTCGTAGAATACTGTCTGCATGCTGCGTCTATCCGGATGGTCCGCATGCTCGATGTACACAATATCTTTTGCGAAATCAAGATAGAATGAGCTCAATTCGATTGTGCAGAAATTATGGATGCTGTGATACACAACCGCAAATTCGTACTCATCATACGCTTTTTTCACTTTATCAATCAGTTTGTTCAGCTTAATCAGCATATACTGATCCACTTCACGAAGATCTTCGACAGCCACCGCATTCGTTTTAGGATCAAAATCGAATAGGTTGCCATGAAGGAAACGGAACGTGTTGCGGATTTTACGGTATACTTCAGCAACCTGCTTCAGAATGGCGTCAGACACACGAACGTCCGCCTGATAATCAACTGAAGACACCCATAATCTCAAGATGTCGGCACCAAGCTGTTTCATAACTTTAGCTGGAACAACAACATTACCGATTGATTTGCTCATCTTGCGTCCTTCTCCATCCAGTGCGAATCCATGGCTGAGCACACCTTTATATGGCGCTTTTCCAGTTACGGCTACTGCTGTAGAAAGAGATGAGTTAAACCAGCCGCGGTATTGGTCTGAACCTTCTAGATATAAATCAGCCGGGCGAACGAGATCGTCACGTTCTTCAAGCACCGCTTGATGGGAAGATCCTGAATCGAACCAAACATCCATGATATCCTGTTCTTTTGTAAATGTGCCGTTCGGGCTTCCAGGATGCGTAAAGCCTTCAGGAAGAAGATCCTTCGCTTCTTTTTCAAACCAAATGTTTGATCCGTGCTGTCTGAACAATTCAGAAACATGTTCAATGGTTTCATCTGTAATAATCGGTTCTCCGTTTTCAGCATAAAATACCGGAATCGGAACACCCCACGCACGCTGTCTGGAAATACACCAGTCTCCGCGGTCACGCACCATGTTGTGCAAACGCTGCTCGCCCCATTCAGGAACCCATTTGGTTTCTTTAATGGCATCCAGCAGGTCTGATCTGAAATCTTTAATAGACGCAAACCATTGCGCTGTGGCTCTGAAAATGGTTGGTTTCTTTGTTCTCCAATCGTGCGGATAAGAGTGAGTAATAAATTCAAGCTTTACAAGCGCGCCTTTTTCATCAAGCTGCTGTGTGATTGCTTTGTTCGCATCATCATAGAACATGCCTTCAAAGCCAGGGGCTTCGCTTGTCATTACACCTTTTTCATCAACAGGGCAAAGCACATCTAAGCCGTATTTCTGGCCGATGATAAAGTCATCTTCCCCGTGTCCTGGCGCTGTATGAACACAGCCTGTTCCGGCATCAGTTGTTACGTGCTCACCAAGCATAACGAGAGAGTCTCTGCCATATAGCGGGTGTTCAGCGATAATGTTCTCAAGGTCTTTCCCCTTGATCGTTCTTGTCACTTCATATTGATCAAATCCGCATGCAGACGCAACATTTTCAACTAATGCACTTGCTACAACAAAGCGGTCTTCACCAACTGCAATCACGCTGTATTCAAGCTCAGGGTGCACTGAAATTCCGAGGTTTGCCGGAATTGTCCAAGGCGTTGTTGTCCAAATGATGATGCGCTCGCCATTTTCCAATACGCCTTTTCCGTCTTTCACACCGAAAGCAACGTAAATAGATGCTGAACGTTTATCTTGGTATTCAATTTCGGCTTCAGCCAAAGCAGACTCACTTGAAGGTGACCAGTTAACCGGTTTAAGGCCTTTATAAATGTAGCCTCGTTTTGCCATCTCACCAAATACGCGGATTTGCTGCGCTTCGTATTCAGGTTTTAATGTCACATATGGGTTTTCCCAATCAGCGCGAACACCAAGGCGCTTGAACTGCTCACGCTGCCCCTCGATTTGCTTCCAAGCGTACTCTTCGCACAGTTTGCGGAATTCCGCTACAGACATTTCTTTACGGTTGACTTTTTTATTTTTGGTAAGAGCTGTTTCAATCGGCAATCCGTGTGTATCCCAGCCCGGTACATACGGCGCATTGTAGCCGCTCATTGATTTGTAGCGGACAATGAAGTCCTTCAAAATCTTGTTAAGCGCATGGCCCATATGGATGTCGCCGTTTGCATACGGAGGTCCGTCATGTAAAACAAATTTCGGGCGGTCTTTCGTCCGTTCCTGCACAAGACGGTAGATATCCTGCTCCTCCCATTTCTTTTGAATGTCAGGCTCACGGTTTGGCAAATTTCCCCGCATCGGGAAATCTGTTTTCGGCATTAAGAGCGTGTCTTTAAAATCCATTTTCATTCCTCCACTGCATTTTTTCAGAAAATAAAAAAAGCCCTCTCATCCCATAAGGGACGAGAAAGCTTATCTCGCGGTACCACCCTTTTAGAAAAAGCCAGCATACGCTTTTTCCTCTCGAGCATCGTAACGTGATGAACGTCCTAACCTACTGTGAGTTCAGAAAGGAAACTTAAGGGCTGATCTACATGATTCCGGCCTCCCGGACTTCCACCATCTCCGGGTCGCTACGAAGGCCTGAAGGAAACATGACTGTCCCTTTCAACCGTCTTTTCATCTGAATTTATGAACGTATTATATTCGACAAGCTAAGAAAATGTCAAGATCATCAGAGAATTTATTCCTTTTCCTCAAATACAGCGTCGACTTCATACTCAAGCAGATGATCCCAATCGTCATTTTTCAGAAGATCAAGCTGAGCTTCAATCAGCATTTGAAAACGCGTTCTGAACACTTTAGACTGTTTTTTCAACTCTTCAATTTCCATTGCGATTTTTCTTGATTTTGATAACGATTCGTTGATAATGCGATCAGCGTTTTTCTCCGCTTCCCGAACGATCAGCTTTGCTTCTTTTTGAGAATTGCGTTTTACGTCTTCAGCCGCTTCTTGAGCGACTAAAATTGATTTATTCAGCGTTTCTTCAATATTGGCAAAGTGTCCGATTCTTTCATCAAGTTCATTGACTTTCGCTTCAAGCTCAGTTTTCTTACGAAGAACAATTTCGTAATCTTTTCTGACTTGCGCCAGAAATTCATTTACTTCATCTTCATCATATCCGCGAAAACTTTTTGTAAACGTCTTGTTGTGAATATCATTTGGCGTTAATGGCATCATGCCACCTCCATTTTTACATTTCAGTACAGTTATCTAGTTCACATTATAAAACAAATTTCGCACAGATGGAGAAAAAAACTGAAAAACCGACTATTTTTGTCGTTCAAACGTAACTCTCCATTTGTCTTTTTTGGTTTTTCCATCAATTTTTGTTAAGCTGCAACGGCCAAAGCCCCTGATAGACAGCATGTCCCCTTCTGCTACCATATAGGAAGGATCTTCAACAACCTTCCAGTTCACTTTCACGAGCCCATTTTTCACAAGCGTCTGTGATTTCTGGCGGGATTGCCTGCTCATAGAGGCGCAGACGGCGTCAAGCCTTAAAGAAGAAACCGTGTCATCCCTTATTTCGACATCAATTGCCGGAATGTTAAGGTCTGACAAGTCAATTTTCTCTAAGCTGACTGCAGCTTTGCCTGCTTGGGTCAGCTGTGCGGCCACAAAATCAGCGGTATCGGCTGAGACGATCAATTGCACTGATGTCTCAGAAAACACGATGTCACCAAACTTTTGCCGCTTTAAGCCTATGCCCATTAATGCGCCAAGGAGAGAACGGTGATCTACTGTGACAAACTTTTCAGCATAACGGACATGAAACGCCTGCAGTTCAAAATCCGATTCTTCCGGAGTGATGTACTCTGGATACAAAATCGACCGTTTTCGTTCCGCTCTGTCATAGCCGCCGGAAAAAGCAAGCCCAACGTCTGCCTGTCCCACAACAGCAGAGAGGATGACCTGCTCTCGGGGATCTAAAAAGTCGGTCAGCTTCATTCGGTACTGCTCCTGGACAATTCTTTTCCATTCGAGCGCCTGATCAATAAAGGCCCGCTCGTCTTTTCTGAAGTGCTGATATATATCGCTCATCGTCTTTCCCTTCTATGTAAAGAGGCTTGGCTGCTGCCAAGCCCTATCAAACTGTCGCTTTAAAACGCAATCATCCGATAAAGCCCCCACAAGCCGGTTGTCGCAAATCGAAGCACAAGAATGGCTACGATCGGTGAAATATCCAGCATTGCGATCGGAGGGATGATTTTTCTAAATGGTTCGAGATATGGTTCACAAATCGAAGCTAAAAAACGCCCGACTGCTGTTTCCCTCGTACTCGGCACCCATGACATAAAAATATATATGATCAGGGCAAATGAGTATATTGTGATTAATAAGCTTAAAACCGAAAAAACTTGATAAAGGATCATCTCGCTTTACCACCTCTGATGTTCGTCTTCAGATATGAGCTCAGAAATTGTGCCTGATACATCTACGTTGTCAGGCGTGCAGAGAAAAATATCAGAGCCGATTCTTTGGATATCGCCGCCGATGGCATAAACGGTTCCGCTTAAAAAGTCTACAATCCGCTTTGCCTGGTCATGCTGTATCCGCTGAAGATTGACGACAACTGCCCGCCGGTTCTTCAAGTGATCGGCAATTTCCTGTGCCTCCGCATAAACGCGCGGCTCACTTAACACCACTTTAGAGGATTTCTGAACACTTTGCAAGCTCACTACATTCTGTTTGCCCGCAGGTTTATGAGCAGCATAGGCCGGCTTTTCTTTTTGCTCCTGCTCCTCATGAGAATCCCGCTCCGTCTCAATATATTCATATTCGTATTCTTCATCTTCCATCGAGAAAAAGTTTTTCAGTTTATTTTTCATACTCATTGCTGTACACCCCCTGTTTCATTTCCGACTAACGATGAGCCGATTCTAATATAAGTAGCCCCTTCTTCAATTGCAATTTCATAATCATTTGACATGCCCATCGACAGTTCAGTACACGGAGCGTTCGGCTGTTTGAGCTCCTGAACCTGATCACGGAGTTCTCTCAGCGCCCGGAAACAGTTTCTGATCTGGTCTTGATCATCAGTCAGCGGAGCCATTGTCATCAGTCCGGCCACAACGATATGTTCGAAACCGGAAAGCTCCTGTATGAATGGAATGACTTCTTCTTTTTTCATGCCGTGTTTAGAAGGCTCAAGAGAGGTATTGACCTGCACAAAGCATTGGACAGTACCTTCAGCCCTTTTTTCAATTTCCTTCGCTAATGAGAGCCGGTCCAGAGAATGGATATAGGAAACTTTATTGACGACAGCTTTTGCTTTTCTTGATTGCAGACTGCCGATAAAATGCCATTCCGGATTCCCTTTCATCAATTCCTGTTTGCGGAGCAGTTCCGCATCCCGATTCTCTCCGAGGCAGGTGATGCCAGCATCTACTGCCTCCTGTGCTCTTTCAGGCGATACATATTTTGTGACTGCAATAACCGTAACCTCATCGGAGCTGCGGCCCGATCTGTTACATGCTTCGTTTATTCGTTCGTTTATATGTCGTAAATTATCAACAACACGCAAGATCTTTTATGCCTCCTTCATTCCGATAAAAGACATCATCCGTCCAGTTTTCCCCTGATCGCGGCGGTGAGAAAAGAAAAGCGAGGGTTCACTTTCCGTGCATAAACCGCTGACAGATATCTGTTCACCTGCTAAACCGCTATCGATCAATATGAGGCGGTTCAGTTCCTTCAGATCAAGCTGATATTGACCCTGTCCCGTCTGATTTACGGCACGTTCTGCTGAAACCGGCAATGCACGGACAGCATCCATGACACGGTCATCTACCGTATAGCATGCTCCGCTGATAGACGGTCCGATAACAGCATAAATATCTGAGAGATTTGAACCTTCCTGCTCATTCCATCGCTTCACCATTTCTCTGCCAATTTGTTTGACAGTGCCTTTCCACCCGGCATGGGCGACCCCGACAAGTGATTTAACCGGATCATAAAAGAAAAGAGGCACACAATCAGCAAAGCATAATGCCAAAAACACATTCTTTTCATTTGTATAGAGCCCGTCCGTTGCTTTAAAAGCCGAATGATACTCACGGGCGCCTTTGCCCCTATCCCTCTGCGTTACTTTTTGAACGCGATTATCATGTGTCTGATCGGCGAATACCCAAGACTGCAAATCAGTATTAAACATATCGGCAATATATTCACGATTTTTAACTACATCTGCATCTTTGTCATGAACGTGCAATCCTGTATTTAACGATTCAAAAGGCTTTTGGCTGACACCGCCGTTTTTCGTTGTAAATCCGGCAATGACTTCTCTGTTGTTTTGATTCGTTTGTGTCCAGTCTTGTATCATGAGTGTCGAGGGTGTGGTAAGACTGAATGGGTGATATGTATTCATGATGATCCAACCTTTCGACAAACATTTAAAAAAGCGGAATTTCCCACTTATTTTACCACATCTTTCTGCATTCGTTGAGCGCCGATTTGCATATTTCTAAATGAAATGTGCCGGAAGAATCGAGACTTCCGGCAATTGCCAATCCACGGCAGACAAGCGCATTATGCATGCGGTTCATTTAATCGGACCAAGATGACATCTTCCCCGATTTTTACTATATTTCGCCATGGAATGACCAATTCCTCTTCTTTTCCAAAAAATCCGAGAACTTTCCCATTTCCTCCGAGTATGATCGCCTGAATTTTTCCAGTTGTCACATTGATATCAATATCACCAATGCTCCCCAGCTTTTTTCCGTTTGAGACATTGACGACATCCTTTACCTGAAATTCTGAAATGCTGATCATTCCATCACGTCCTTTTTCCGTCCTTTTTTCAAGTATATGAACGGGCAGGCTGAACCTTGTCAGCAAGAAGAAAATTTCATGTCACTGTTCTTTTTTACAGCTGCACCAGCTGATAATAAAATCGAGCATGATTTTTGTATACTCTACCAGCTGCTCAATCGATACCTCTTCGTTGACAGAGTGTGCATTGTGCAGATCGCCAGGGCCGTATATCACACATGGAATGCCGGCATTAAACAGCCATCCGCCATCTGTAACGGACTGAGAAACGTCCATAACCGGGCGCTCCCGTTTCACTTTCTCATGAGAGGCAGTAAGCGCTAAGACGCCTGGGTGGCCAGGGTCAACTTCCAATGCCGGAAAAATTTCTCCTCTGTCTTCAATCATAGATGAGCCTCCCCACTTGAATACAGGGCGGTTGTCCCTAAGCCAAATGTCACTGTCGCTCAGCCGGTTGATATAATCTTCTATTTCCGCAGCCACTTGGTCATGGGTTTCATTTGGGTAAAAATGGACTGTGATCCACAGCCGGCACTCGTCCGCTATAAAAGCCGCATGCCTGCCTCCTTCTATGACAGCCGGATTAATGGTATTTGTGCCTGGTTGAAAGCCGGGATATCTTTTCATAATGGACCAGTGGCGCTCAAGTTCCCCGAGCCCCGCAATGATTTTTGCCATTTTTTCAATTGCGCTTGCCCCGAATGTTCCTCCGCCTGCGTGAATCATATTCCGTCTCGTCCCATCATGAAACGTTTGGCTGCTTTTGATTTCGATCCAGCCTGTAATGACACCGCCCTGGCCTTGAATATGCATATCGCTCGTATCTGCGACAACTGCAAAATCAGCGTGATAGCCCCTCTTGCAGCATTCAAGCGTGCCTGCTTCTCCGACTTCCTCCCCGATAACCGATTGCAGAATCAAATCACCTGGAAGTTCAATGCCTGCCTCACGAATCAATTTGACAGCAAAGAGTACACACGCCATTCCGCCTTTCATATCAGAAGCGCCTCGCCCAATTAAGAGACCGTTTTTTTCAATTGGATGGAACGGGTCATGCTCCCATTCTTCATCCTCTTTTACCTCTGCCACATCTACATGGCCATTGATGATCAGGCTACGATAATCTGCTGAATTTGTTCCCTTTAGCAGACCTACAACATTGGGATCTCCCGGGTACACATCCCATTTATCGATTGAGAATCCTATTTCATTTAAAAAACCAGCAATCCATGATTGAATGCCGTCGGTATTTCTTGCAGGCGGAGCAGGTGTTTGATAAGAAATCAGTGTTTTTGCCAGCTGAATGAGCTCCTCCTTTTGCTCCTCCACCTTTTTTAACAGAGAGTCTATTTGTTGATTCAATGTGATCCGCTCCTATCTTTAAAATCATAAAAGCCATTTCATATGTTATGAAACGGCTTAATAAAAACAAACAGAGTCCTATGCACTCCGCTATTTCACCGCTTCCCTCCGCTGGCATGATCCAGATCAGGTCAAAAGGGTTGAGACAATGTCTCTCTCAGCTTCGCAAAGCACCCCTAGGATGAATCGATATGTGTTTGTCAGGCATTCGTTATCGGCTCGGCTCTTGTTAAAAACGGCCGGTCCTGATTCCATAATACATGGATTGGTGTATCAAAAAAAGCGGAAAGTATTTGATCAGTCAGCATTTCCTTTATTTCTCCTGATCCAAAGACCTCTCCCTGTTTTAATAAAAGGGCTTTGTCAAAGACCGGCAATATTTCTTCCGCATGATGCGTCACATAAAGAATTGATGGCGCATTTTCTTTGTTTGCAATATATGTAATCGTATCTAACAGCTTTTCCCGGGCAATAAAATCCAGCCCTGTGACCGGTTCGTCCAGGATCAGCAGCTCCGGATCGGCCATTAGCGCTCTTGCAATTAAGGCTCTTTGTTTTTCCCCTTGAGAAAGGGTTTCATAGCGGCGGTCGGCATATTCAATTGCGCCCAAGTCCTCTAATAAACCGATCGCTTTTTCCCTGATTTCCGCACTTGGCGTTTCATATAATCCAATTGAAGCGTAAGCTCCGCTTAGAGCAATCTCAAAGGCTGAATCTGATGGATATAATTTTTGCTGCAGAGCCGCTGAGACGAGGCCAATTTTCCGTCTGAGCTTCTCCCCAAGCTCCGTTTTACCAAACTCATGGCCAAGCACCTGCATCTCACCGGATGTTGGGAAGTAATATGAGCAAAGCATATTTAACAGCGCTGTCTTTCCGGCGCCATTCAGTCCGTAAAGCACCCAATTCTCCTTTTCCTCCACCTTCCAATGAATATTCCTCAGTATCCATTTTCCATTTCGTTTTAGTGAGACATTGTCAAGCTGCAAAATCATCGTGGTCCTCCTCTAAACTCTTATAATTGTTTTAATTTTCATAAAACTTCGTACGGACTAGGATACCTTATTTTTTCCAAAACGTAAACCACCCGCAATCAATAGAAAAGCCTTTAAAACAAAAATCGTTTTAAAGGCTTTTCATTTCACTATTGATGAATATTCTTATTCATTTGTTTGATAGCCGCTTTTTCAAGCCTAGACACCTGAGCTTGGGAAATTCCGATTTCCTCGGCTACTTCCATTTGTGTTTTCCCTTGGAAGAAGCGCTTTCTTAAAATCATTTTTTCCCTATCATTCAGCCTTCTCATGCCCTCTTTTAAAGCCAGCTCTTCAATCCATTGTGAATCTGTATTGCGCTCATCACTGATTTGGTCCATCACATAGATCGGGTCTCCGCCATCATTATAGATCGGTTCAAATAGAGATACCGGATCCTGAATGGCATCAAGCGCAAATACGATTTCCTCATGCGGTACTTCAAGAACTTTTGCGATGTCTTCTGCAGTCGGCTCCTTGCTTGTCTCACTGATTAACCGCTCTCTTACCTGAAGCGCCTTGTAAGCGATATCCCGGAGCGATCTTGAAACACGGATCGGGTTATTATCGCGTAAATACCTGCGGATCTCTCCGATAATCATAGGTACAGCGTATGTTGAAAACTTAACATTGTGGCTTAGGTCAAAATTATCAATGGATTTCATTAGTCCGATGCAGCCGACCTGAAATAAGTCATCAACATACTCCCCTCTATTATTAAATCGTTGAATGACACTTAAGACAAGACGCAAGTTCCCGTTTACAAGCTTTTCTCTTGCTGAATCATCGCCTTCATCCTGCAGCTGCCTAAACAGCTTTCTCATCTCTTCATTCTTGAGTACTGGTAATTTGGAGGTATCTACCCCGCAGATTTCGACTTTATTCCTAGACACTTTTTTCCCTCCCTACAGGAGCTGCTGTACAACGTTAAGTATCTCCTCGGGTGGGAAAAATATGCACTGCACTCAGACCGAAAAACAGTCGAAATCAGGAAATCCCTGTAAAATCAAGGGGTTATAACCATAAAAAATTTTACACCATTTTGTTGAACTCTTTTCTTAGTCTTTTTATTATTCTTTTCTCTAGACGCGAAATATAGGATTGAGAAATCCCCATCATATCCGCTACATCCTTTTGGGTCTTTTCTTCTTCGCCGACAAGCCCAAACCGCAGCTCCATGATTTGCTTTTCTCTCTCATTAAGCTGTTCAAGCGCTTTTTTTAAGAGCTTTTTATCCACGTTGGCTTCTATGTCTTTTGTGATAATATCATCGTCAGTGCCAAGCACATCAGAAAGCAACAGCTCATTGCCGTCCCAATCAATATTAAGCGGCTCATCAAAGGAAACCTCTGAACGGATTTTGTTGTTTCTTCTTAAATACATCAGGATTTCATTTTCTATACACCGTGAGGCATAGGTCGCCAGCTTGATTTTCTTTTCTGGATTGAACGTATTTACAGCTTTGATTAAACCAATGGTGCCGATGCTGATTAAATCCTCTATGTTAATTCCCGTATTTTCAAATTTACGGGCGATATAGACAACCAGGCGCAAATTGCGTTCAATTAAAATGGCACGAGCCGCCTGATCGCCGTTTGGGAGCTTCATTAACAGAACCTGCTCCTCATCTTTGGATAATGGCGGCGGCAGGGCTTCACTCCCGCCTATGTAATAGACTTCATCGCTTTTCAATCCAAGTTTCATCAGCAGCTTATACCAGAGGTGCGTCAGTCGCAATTTCAGTTTTTTCATCTTCCTCTCCCTTCTAAATGTCACGCCGTTTGAGTATGATAAATAACGGACATTTGCGAACATTATGAAACGTGTTTGATGGCCTTGCCCGAAAGCATTTTCGGGTGAATGATCGCGTCAAACTCTCCATCTGCCGATAGCTTTGTTGTGCTGATGCCGATTAAGCATTTATTTGCAGAAATCATTTCTTCTTTTGTCATAATCGTTACGTGATCCGGTTTTACGCATAATAAAAATTGGTTTTGCTGACCAACTCCCCTGTATGGAATCAGTCTCATTTTATCTAAAAAGCGAAATGAATCATCGAGCTGTTCAATAGCTTCCAATGGGTCTGCGTTTCGAATGATCATCGTTTCGGCAGCTCCGAAAATCGGCTCCAGTTTATCAATGTAAATGATCATAACCGGTGTTTTTGTAAGAGGATCGTACAGCTGATTACCGGAATCAATCAGCCCTCTGACATGAAGTGTTTGGCTGCCCAAATCCGCCTGCACGCTGACTCGTTCTTCATATTGAATGTTTTTTGTTTCTATCTCTTCAATTCTTCTTTTAGAAAAAAACCATAATGCTGGAAAGCCAGCAACAATAAACAACCAGCTGATCGGGTCCCCAAACCCTGTTTGATTGGTAATCATGACACCGTTTCGAACAACAGAATTTGACTGCAGCAAAGAATGGGCTCCGATAATTCCTCCCCCCATTAAAAAAGTGGCAAAATAAAAGGAAAACAAATTTTGAAAGAAATAGCGAAATCTTTTAAAGCCAAATGTCACCATCACAATCACAACTGAAAAAGCCAGCTTCCCGGCCGGATGTTCAACGATTGGAGAAAAAGGAGTAAACATCAACAGGACAATACTTGAACCGATGAACGCTCCGCCTATCAGTCTTCTTTTTTTCACATGCCGTTTTAAAATAAATGCCGTGAGCAAAAGCAAAAGTGCATCAAAACAAAAGTTTAACAGCCAAATGACATCTAAATAGATTTTCACATCTGACTCCTTTCTTTCTTGCCTCACGCTGTTCCCCTTCTTGTTTCATAAGTATAAAGCAAGCTCTGTGGGAAAGTCTGTCAATTAATGTTGAGAGGAAAATACAATTTTTCAGGGATATCTGCTTAATTTGTCGAGGGTATGAACAAGAGGATAAAAAAAGCTGCCTGTGACGGCAGCTTTTTTTACACTTAATTTTCAGTATTGATATAAAGTTTTCCATTCGCTGTTTTTCTTGTTTCATTTCCATAATCATCACGTGCAATCACTTCTACTTTTGCTCCGTTTGCTTTAATAGAAGAAGTGGCTGTCCAATAGCCTTCATATCTCCCCGGAGAAATTTCTCTCAATGGAAGCTCGGTGGCGTTTTGCACACTCGCTCTAGCATTTGTCAGCGGCAGACGGATGACAAACGTTGTATCCAAATCTTCTGCGCTTGAGAAAGCGATTTTCACCGATTCACCGGCTTTTAAGATTTTGTCCTCTCCTGGGATCAATCCAGAAATGACAGGCTTGTCAAAGTGGACATCAATTACAGCCTTTTTCGTCGTTTTGTTGCCTGCTAAGTCTGTTGCAGTCACCTTGATTTCATTGCTTCCGTTTTCCAAGAGAATGCGGGCTGAGAATGAACCATCTGTAACCGTTGCTTTTTTGCCATTCACCTTGACTTCTTTCAAATTGTCATCGGATACAGACCCTTTGACAGTCAGCGCTTCTTTATTTATTTTTTCGCCGTCCTTTGGATTGTCCAGCGTCAATTCTGGCTTGGCTTGATCAAGCGTGACTGTGACTGGGCTGGAGGCATCCGTAGTTCCGTTGTCTGTTGATGCAGCGGCCGTCAGTTCATTTTCACCTGTGCTGAGAGAGATGCCTGCCTGGAACGTGCCATCCGCCGCTGCTTTCGTTTCTCCTGCTTCTTTCCCTCCTTTGTAAATGTGTACTGTTGTACCAGGAGAGGCTTTTCCTTTTACAGTAACGTTCTCCTTGTTTGTGTACGATTTGTCTGCTGGTGACGTAATTTCAGGTACGGCAGCTTCATAATCAACCAATGCGCGAATCATATAGTTTCCGTCTGCTTTGTCACCTGGCTGCCATTGCCCATCTATATACTGCCAGTTGCGGCCAGAATTCTGACCGGTTTCATCCATTGCCAGTCCAGGTGAATATGGATCAGGTTTTGACTGGATATAGACGAGATAAAAGTCTTTATCTACCATAATCCCTTTTGAACTAAGATCTACCTTGGTCCATTCGCCATTGCGAAGGGCTTCAGCGTTAAATGGCCCGGCAATTTTTTTGCCTGGTGCTCCGTCTTCTCCTTTAGCATCGTATACCTCAACCTTAAACTCCGTGCCGCCAGGATCAGGGAACTCTGTATCCCAGAATCTGAACAGTCCTCCTGTAAGCATGCCTTTGTCCTTGCCGTCAGCCAACGTCATTTTGACAGCCCATCCATTACCGGCTGCAAAATAGGAATTGGCATTCTCCGCCGTTCCGTCATCATATGCAATCTCACCCGGATAACCAACGAAAGGCTTCAATACAGTTTCCTTCGTAACATTCCCTTTTAAATCAACGGAAAATTCATCGCTGTAATAACCCGGTGCAGCGATCTTAATTGTATAGGCGCCTTCATAGGCCTCAAGCGTATATTCACCTTTGTCATTTGTTGCAGCAGGTTCAACCGCAGCATCCTCTACAACATAAACGGAAGCGCCTTTAACCGGCTCTCCTGTCGTTTTATTGATGACCGTACCTTTTAATGTCCCCTTCTTCATTTCCTCTAACGTAAAATTAGCTTGTGTCGTTTGATCTGCCTGGAGAGACACTTTTTGTGTTTTCGATTGATAGCCGTACGCTTCTGCCATAAGCGTATAATCTCCCGCTTTATGCGTCAGCTTGTACTGCCCTGTTGATTGATCTGAATATGTTGATTTACCTGTTTCGACCACGCTGACTTGCGCTCTAACCGGCAAAACATGAGGCTGTAAATCTTTATTCTGATGTTTGACCGCTGTATTTGCCGATGGTTTAGCTTTTTTCGGATTTACCGGCTTTTTCTTTTGTTTTCCTGATGGCTTTTCGACACCTAGCTTATTCTTTTTGGCTTTTTTTCCGGACGACTTCTCAGAAAGCATTACATCATCAATGTACCAGCCCTCTTTTGCAATACTTTCATCAGATTGAAGGTTAAACATCACTTGAATGTTTTGCCCTTTATAAGCGGATAAATCAATTTCTTCATCCGTCCAGCTCGATGTCTTTCCGTTATAGACACCAGCCTGCTCCCAATTCTTTTCACCTTCTGGCAAAACAAAAACGTAGCCGTAATCAAAATCATCTTCTAAATTGTGCCAGCTCTTAAATTGAAGAAACAGGTTTCCTGCATCAGGCACTGCAACAGGAGGCATCATAAGATTCATGTTTGCTGAGTTGGCATAGTTTCCTGACAGGTTTGTTCCGTATACCTTTTCTCCTGATGCTGCTGTAGTTGGGCCTGCTGTCGGAACTCCCCATTCCCAGTTATTATTTGTACCGCTCGCAATCCAGCCGCCAGGTGCAGTTTCGAAGTCCTGCTTGTATCCCACCGTGATGCTTGGTTTCACAGTTACATCGTATGTGTCAGACTTAACGATATGGCCGCCAAAATCCTGGATTATCCACTTATAGCTTAATGCAGGTCCTTTTATGTTTGGAATCTCTGCCTGATACGTTCCTTTCAGGTGATCACCGCTGATTCGTTTAGCCGTTACTTCTGTCCATTCACCTTGATCCAGCTTATAGGACAGTTTAACTGACGTCACACTCACATTGTCTTCAGCTGTCAAAGTCAGAGGCAGGCTGGCGCCTTCATAGGCTTCTGTTACTTTCTCATGCTGATAGACAGGAGGTTCTTGATCATCTCCTTCTACAGAAACTTGTCCTTCTGCTTTTCCTAATCCATCTGTAACAGCTGATACAGCATCAAAAGCGTTCACCAACCCATGGCCATATCCGTTATTCGGTGAATCAGGAAATGTTGAATCCGTCAGCGGTTCAGCCGTGCTCGTTAATATATCCTCCATCTCATCGACAGAAAGTGAGGCATCTGCCTGTTTCAGCAGGGCGGCAACAGCAGACACATGCGGTCCCGCCATTGATGTGCCGTTCCATCCGTCCTCATATGTCTGGCCGGGAACGGAAGACCGGATATTTACGCCCGGTGCTGAAATCTCCGGCTTAATTTCATCGTATGGAGATGGCCCTTGGAGAGAAAAATCAGCGAGCTTTTTGTTAATATCAGTCGCTCCAGTTGCAAACGATTCGGGATAGTTTGCCGGGTTTGCGATAGAACCAGGTCCGCCCGGAATAAAGAGATCCGTGTTTCCCGCTGAAAACTCAGGGAAAATGTCAGCCGCACGCCAGGCATTGACCATGTCTCTGTACCATTCATCAAGTCCTGAGCCGCCGCCCCATGAATTATTGACAACATCAGGAGCCATTTCAGGATGAGGATTTCCCTCTGCGTCCTTTGGAGCTAAAACCCATTCTCCAGCTTCCAAAATGTCAGCATCAGTACCGCCATCTTCAGAGAATGCTTTAACCGCAATCCATTTTGCGCCAGGCGCTACACCGATTTGATTCGTTCCATCAGGTTCAGATCCCACCATTGTACCTGTCACGTGGGTTCCGTGAGCCAGATCATCATAAGGGCTTGCTTCTCCTGCAACGGCATCAAACCAGTTCAGTTCATGATCAGGCTCATCAGGATTTTCCGGATTATATCCGCGATATTTTTCTTTTAACGCCGGATGGTTCCATTCCACACCGGTATCAATGGACGCGACAACCGTGCCAGTTCCATCGTATCCAAGTTCCCAAGCTTTCGGTGCATCTATTTGGTCAACATTCCATTCCACACCATCAGTTGCTTTGACAGCTTTTTGCGCTTTTTTCATATTAAATGGAGATGTTGACTTAAAAAGCTGCCGTTTCTCATTTGGAAGCACCTTTTCCACTTCAGGGAACTGCGCCACTTTTTCCATAACCTCTTTTGAGGCATGAACAGCGATTCCGTTCACCACATAATAAGGGTGTATATCGGATGCATTTCCTTTATTTTTCTGGCTGTTCAAGTATTTCAAAACGTCTTGCTGGGATTCATTGGCTGTGACTTTTAAGGAAGACACAACGGCAGAACGCTTTTGATATTCCGTCTTAGCAGCAGTCAGCTTCTTCGATTTCGCTTTTTTGACTGCTGCTTTTGCCGCTTTTTCTGTGTCAGCTTGATCCTTAAATTTAATCAGAAAGGTCGTTTTTTCTTTCTTTTTAAAACTTTTCTTTAATGAACTCGAAATCTTGTTCTGAATAGATTCAGCAGTTTGAAGCTCCTGTTTAACAGAAGATGAGGCGCCTTTGCTGCTTGCCCCGGCTGCACCCGGAAACAGCAGTGAACTGATAACAACCGTACTTAAAACAGAGCTGATGAGTCTGTTTTTCGTTTTTTTCCTCATTTTTTATCCCCCTTTTTCAAAATGCTTTGTAAAAAAATGTCGTCCCTCCTTTTAAAAATGAATGGTTTGTCAGAACATCGTTGTACGTTAACTGTAGACAATCTGTAATACAGATATTGTCGTTTTATGTCATTCATTTTCCATATATATGAAAATGATAAAATCGTCACAGGATGAAAATAGATCTAATGGCACAATTTGTTGCTCTGTGAAGGAAGAAAGAGAATAGACTTTACGAGAAGAAAGGTTTTGGAGAAAACAAAAAGGACAAAATCGAAAACGATTTTGTCCTTTACATTAGCCGCGTTTGTTACGGTTTCTTAAGAATGTCGGGATGTCAAGCGTATCATCAGCCGGCTGTGAGTTATGACGGCTTACTGTGCTTTGTTGCTGAGGCTCCTCACGTTTTGGCTCACGCTTTGGAACACTTTGATTATGGTTTTTGATGCTTTGGTTTAAGCTTGGACGCTGAGGTTTCGTCACGTCCTTCTCTTGTTCGATAAAACCAGTCGCAATCACTGTCACCACAATCTCGTCTTTTAGATTTTCATTAATAACAGAACCGAAAATCATGTTTACGTCTTGGTCAGACGCCGAAGCGACAATGTCCGCTGCTTCCTGAACTTCATATAGGCTGAGGTTTGTTCCCCCAGTGATGTTCATAAGGACGCCTTGTGCACCGTCAATGGCCGCTTCAAGAAGCGGGCTGGAGATGGCTTTTTTCGCCGCTTCTGCTGCGCGGTTTTCTCCAGTTGCAATACCGATACCCATCAAAGCAGATCCTTTGTTTGACATGATTGTTTTCACATCAGCAAAGTCCAGATTGATAAGACCAGGTGTGGCAATCAAGTCTGAAATGCCTTGAACCCCTTGGCGGAGCACGTTATCGGCTTCACGGAATGCTTCAAGCATCGGCGTGTTTTTATCCACAATTTCCAGGATACGGTCGTTCGGGATCACAATCAGTGTATCCACCGCTTCCTTCATTGCTGTGATTCCGCCTGCAGCCTGAAGCTGTCTTTTGCGTCCTTCAAATGTAAACGGTCTTGTGACGACTCCGACTGTTAATGCACCTAAGTCTTTCGCGATTTGTGCGATAACCGGTGCGGCACCTGTTCCTGTTCCGCCGCCCATGCCAGCTGTCACGAATACCATGTCAGCGCCTTTTAACGCTTCTTCAATCTGTTCTTTGCTTTCTTCAGCGGCTTTTTTTCCGACTTCCGGATTCGCACCTGCTCCCAATCCTCTAGTCAGCTTTGCGCCGATTTGCATTTTCACTTCTGCTTTTGACAGGTTAAGAGCTTGAGCGTCCGTGTTTACCGCGATGTACTCTACTCCTTGCACTTCATTTTCAATCATTCGGTTGACAGCGTTGTTACCGCCGCCTCCTACTCCGATTACTTTAATTGATGCTAAGCCGTCTATGTTTGTTTCGAACTCCAACATGCTAAATCCTCCTAATCTGCCGAATGACTATCTATCTATTCCCAAAACATGCTTAATAATTTTTTCATTTTGCTCTGTTTATTATGTTCGGCTTGTGTTTTTTGTTTTCCTTTTGGCCGCTGCTGCACCTCATTTTGGTGATGATGCTGCTCTTGTTCCTCTGATGATGTGACTGCAATTTCCTGTATCGCTTCTTCAGGCATCTTGAAGCCTATTTTTCTGCCCTGAATTCTTGCATTTCGGCAGGCGAATTGGATCAGGCCCACTCCCGTCATATATTGAGGATCTCTTACACCGATATAATTCGGGCTTGCCACTCTGACATTGTTTTGCAGCACATCCTGTGCCAAAGACATGACACCAGGCATTGCTGCTTGTCCCCCTGTCAGCACGAAGCCTCCCGGCAGATCGGTAATTCCCATAATGCGAAGCTCTTCTGAAACAATTTCAAGAATCTCTTCTACTCTTGCTTCAATGATATTCGCTGTTTCCTGTTGTGTAAATGTTTGTTTTTGATTGGTGCCTATCACGGTTACCTCGAAGACCTCATCTTCCGAGGCTTCGTCATAGTAGGCATGTCCAAATTGCTTTTTCACGCGTTCTGCTTCTTCTGTTGACGTTCTCAATCCGATGGAGATATCTTTGGTGATATTTTCGCCTCCGAGAGGAATGACACGGGTAGAAGTGAGATGTCCGTTTTGGAATACGGCGATGGTTGTTGACCCTCCCCCAATATCAATGAGAGCCACACCAAGGTTTTTCTCGTCTTTTGACAATGCAGCAGAACCGGCTGCCAGCGGCTGAAGACAAATATCAGTTATTTCAATACCGGCTCTTTCAACACAGCGAAGCAAGTTATGTAAGATTGTTTTTGAACCGGTGATCAGGGTGCCCTCTACTTCTAAACGCACACCCAGCATTTTTTTCGGGTCGGTGATTTCATCTCTTCCATCTACGATAAACTGTTTAGGAATGACGTCGACAATCAGCTGTTCGTGCGGTACTGAAACAACCTGTGCCGCCTCCATGACACGGCGTACATCTTCAACCTGAATTTCTTTATTTTCGCTGGAAACTGCTACAACACCGTTTGTATCTTGAATATTGATATAATTTCCATTAACGCCGACAATAGCTTTTCTAAGCGGAAAACCTACCATTCTTTCAGCTTGGTCAAACGCTTTTCTTATAGAATGAACGGTCTCATCTATATCAACGATTGAGCCTTTTTTCAACCCCTCAGACGGTACATTTCCCACACCGATAATATTAAGGGAATCATCTGTCATTTCTCCGACGATCACTTTTGTATTGGACGTACCGATGTCAAGACTGACGTAAAGTTCATTGTTGTTCATTCTATGGCACCTCCTCACATTTCGATCATTTCTATTCTATTATTTGCGGAACAACAATACAATGAATGTGGCTTTACAAGTGTGTAACAAAAAATAACAACGGAATATTCCTTATGCGGTTTTCACAATTTATGTTTATTGAAAATATTCGTTATATCCTATGTATATCCTCTTTTATATCACATTTTTTTTATTTTTTTTAGAAAGAGTCCACTTTGTTAGTAGATTTCTTCTGATCACGGCTATATTCTGAAATAATCTGACTCCAAATGCAAATATACCTGCTAAATACAAGTCTACACCAAGATGAACTCCCAGAAAAGCTAAACTTATTGCCAGTATAATATTAAAAAAGAAACCGGAAACAAATACCATTTCATCATATGTACCTTGTAAATGAGCCCTGATTCCGCCGATTAATGTATCAAGTGCGGCAAGCACCGCAAGCGATAAATAGTTTGAGTATTCACTCGGTATCGTTAAGTTTGTCATCAGTCCAATTGCTATTCCGAGTACAAGCCCCAGCACGGGCAGCCACATGACAATTCTCCTCCTTTTCAGTCTTTAAGCGGTTTCAGCTGCTGTACATCCAATGGTCTGTCATATGCTTTTAATGTCAGCTTGCTTTCAGATTTACCGGCTTTTAATGCTAAATTTTCAGATGCAAAGAGATCCTCAAGGCCGGAGCCCTTCACTCTGCTGTACAGCATGTCCGGATCTTCGGCGAGCACTTTTACTGTTAAAGGATAATCGTCAAGTGCGTATCCGTCTATTTTTGTTGTGCCGTTTATATCTCTTATAACTGTATGATTCACAACTCTTCGCTCATTAATCGAGATATGCTCTGCACCGAAGGAGTTGAGTTCATTGATCAGCTTTTTCAGCAAATCCGGAGGCGGATTTTCGATCGGCTCTCCTGTTAAGCTTTCAGAAAAAAGCGGGGAAATGGTGATGACAATTCCGCTACCAGTTATATCGGTCATGCCGGCTGTTTTTTTTAAGGTTTGCAAAGTATTATTGAGCGCGGTTTCTTTTGTCATTTCTTTGCTTTGCGAATAGCTATTCAGCAGTTTATCATATTTGTTTATTTCAGCCAGCAGCTTTTCCTGCTTCTTCTGCTCTGATGTCAGCTCTTCCCTTATATCCCACATGTCTCTTGTATCTCGGACTTGAGGGTGCTTTAACGAATTAAACTGAACAGATATCATGAGGCCGAAGATGACCATAAGCACACTGATGCTTAAAAAGGAACGTTTTATTTTCAATCTGTTTCACCCGCTTTATGAGTCATTCCTTCGTTTTCAGAATCGGTTTCATTTGTACGTTTTTCTCTTTTTCTGCGGAAACTGAAATATGATCCATTGACAGCTGGTCGATCAGGCCCCCTGCTATATTTAACGAAGGCAGCAGGACATCAGGATCTCCTATAGCGGATATTGTAAACGGAGCTGGATGCTGCACTCCGTCTACCGTTACCACAGGACCGTTGCACTTGATATAGGAATCATGTGTCAAACGCTGGCCATTAACGGCGACGGCCGCCGCACCCGAGATATACAGTTCGTTTACCACTTGGAAGAGATGGCTTTCGTGAACGATGTAACTGTTCACATTCTCCCCTTCCGGTATATACGACGCATCTTCCAAGGTGACCTCAACACCCTTTCCCTGCACACCGACTTCCCCAATATACATTCTGTATTTTTCTGTATCTTCGAGGACATTGTAGTATTCCGTCTTTTCTTTCTTCAGCTTATTTTCCGCCTGACGGACTTTGTTCTGCTTTTGATACAACTCTTTTTCAAGATTCTTATTTTCTTTCTCCTGTTTCAGAAGTTCATCTCTCAGCGCATATTCTTTTTTCCACTCTTCCGTCTCAGCCGCGCTTTTGTTGTTTTCTTTTGTCATTTGAAAAGAAAATGAAATCAAAAAGCCTGCGATAAGCATAATCAAAGAAAGAAGGACTGCTGATTTGCCCCTCAATTTTCATCTTCCTTTTTAGCAGCTTTATCGTTTTTTCCAAACTCTTCAAAATAAGTGGCCACTTCCAAATGAATAATTCCTTTTTTATTGCTGCTCAGCTGTGAAATGATAGAAGGATATGTTTTCATTCGGTCGGCAAAGGTTTTTATTGACGCAGTGACAACATAACCGTCGTTCATATACAATTTAATACGGTTTTGATCCATTTTTACAGGCGTATAGTAAATCTCTGAAATTGACTGTTTTAACGAACTTGACAATGCATCGAGCTGCTTGGCCATTTGTGAGCGTTTTTTTGCGTTTGTCCAATTGACCAAAATGGGCCCTGCATCATCCGGCGTTACTTCGTTTGGCAGAACTGAACCGTTTTCAAGCACTTCATAGTACACATCGTCTTTTTCTAAATAAGCAATCGCTTTATATTCTTCGATTGCAATGTTGATTTTATTAGGAAGCGATTTGCTGATCTCCGCTTTTTTGACTAATTTATTTTGCTGAATCTTCTTTTCTGTTTTTGTCTTGTCCAAACTCCAAAACTCTGTATCTCCGCTGTTGATATCGGAAAGTTCAATAATTTCCTTTTTCGATACATTCTCATTCCCTGTAACAGAGATGGTTGATACTTTACTGATTGGCGTCTGCAGATACACAATGATCAGCACCATAATAAAAAAGAGCATAATAAATGAAATAAGACGGCGGTTTGCCTTCTGTTTTCTCTGCTCTTTAATTTTAGGTATCCGTTCTTCAATGTTTACGATTTTTTCTTGGTCATGACCCGGGTTCATTGCCTGTTCACCTCATTCAAATGAAACAGCTGTTAAAGTCTGTCTATTCCAAAACAAACGGCATACTATGATGCCGTTTGTCGTTTGCTTACAGTATATCATATGAACAGCTTCAGCCAGAACTTGAATCAGCGATTTCCGCCGATGATTTCAACCTCTGTGTGCATATCAATCTCGTATTTTTCACGGATTGTCTTTTTCACATGGTCAATGAGATCAAGGACATCTTTTGCTGATGCTCCCCCCGCATTGACAATGAAGTTTCCGTGCATCTCCGATATCTTTGCACCGCCGATTTGATATCCTTTTAAGCCTGCTTTTTCTACAAGGTTTCCGGCATGATTTGGAAGCGGATTTCTGAAAATGCTTCCCGCACAAGGGCTTGAATACGGCTGTGTATTTTTTCTGTAGTCTTTATTGCTTTGCATTTGCTGAACAATTGATTCCTTATCCTTTTGCTCCAGCTGCAGAACAGCTTCAAGGCAAACGCCCGGTCGTTTGTTTTGCAATATAGATGTTCTGTAGCTGAAATCCATCTGCTCATTTGTCAGCCACTCAATCGTGCCATCTTCAAATAAAATATGTGCTTTGACAAGGACCTCGCTCATGTCAGAACCATGAGCGCCAGCATTCATATAAACCGCTCCGCCGACCGATCCCGGAATGCCTGCAGCAAATTCCAGCCCGGACAGGCCTTTTTTGCTCAATGATGTAGCAAGACGGACAACTGAATAGCCGCCTCCGACCGTCACTTGTTCCCCGTCAAGCTCCAAATGGTCAAGGCCCGCGCCCAGCTTAATCACAACGCCTCTGATTCCCTCATCTAAAACAAGAAGGTTTGATCCGCGGCCAATGACTGTCCACTTTACATCATACTTTTTAATTATGTCCATAATATCTTTGACAGCATCTACACTGCTTGGAATGACCAATACATCCGCAGGCCCGCCGATTTTCATCGTTGTATGATTCGCGAGCGGTTCATTTGCAAGAACCTTGCCGACTTCGCGTTCTTTTAATTCCTGTATCACTTTCTCCATCGTAAACCTCCGCATTCCATTTGCTTTTCTATTATTTTTTCAATTCTTCGAGTACGCTGTATAAACGGGCAGCCGCGTCAGGAACACCGAGTGACTTTGTCCGTTCGCTCATTTCCTTTAACGTTTGCTCATTCAGTACAATCCGGTCAAGCGCTTCAATCAGCTTTTCTCCGCTGAGCTCTGTTTCTTTCAGAACAATGGCTGCATCATGCTGGCCGAGAGATCTCGCATTGACCTCCTGGTGATTCGCTGTTACATATGGGCTTGGAATCAGCACACTTGGGATTCCGAGAGCAGTAATTTCGGCAATCGTCGTTGCACCAGCTCTGGCCACAATGACATCAATAGCCTTTAAATACTCTGGCATTTGATGAAGAAACGGCTTTGTGACCATATTCTCAGCGGCACCCTTGCTTTTCAGCTCATTCATCACTTTTTCATAGTGAACTTCACCGGTGATATACAGCACTTGGTAGTCTCTTGATTTCAGCGCTTCCTGCATATCAATGACAGCACGGTTTATCGGTGCAGCGCCTCGGCTTCCGCCGAAGATTAAGACCGTTTTTTTCTCTTCAGAAAGCCCAAATTCCGCCATTGATCGGCCCGTCTTTATTGAGACGACTTCAGAGGCTCTCGGGTTTCCCGTAAATACAACTTTCTCGCTAGGAAAATGTGATTTTGCTTCTTCAAAACAGATCGCTACTTTATTAACATATTTTGAAAGAAACTTATTCGTGATGCCAGGAAGGCTGTTTTGTTCATGCACGATAGTCGGAATTCCCATCTTTGCAGCGGCATAGACAACCGGCCCGCATACGTAGCCGCCCGTTCCAATCACGGCATCAGGCTTAAATTCCGCTAAATACGATTTGCTCTTTTTGACGCCCTTCAGAAAACGCATCACAGTTTTGACGTTTTCAAATGACAGCTTTCTTTTAAATCCTGTAATCTCAATTGAACGAAATGGTATATTCTCCCGCTCAACAATTTTTTTCTCAAGGCCGTTTTCTGTACCGATATATAAAAATTCCACATTAGGATGACGGCGGTGGACTTCTTTAATAAAGGCAAGAGCAGGATAAATGTGTCCCCCTGTACCGCCTCCGCTTATTGCAATTCGCATATCTCTTCCCCCAGTCTAATTTTCTCTATAACATAGCGATAACCCTGTTTTGTTGGACAGGGTTATCGCATCAATTGTTTCCAAGCTTCCTGTTTCATAGGACGCATGACATACATTCATTAATATCTCGAGTATCGGCTCACGTTCAGCAGCACGCCGACAGCCATCAGCATCAGAGTCAATGAGGAGCCTCCGTAGCTCAGAAACGGCAGCGTGATCCCTGTTACCGGAATAAGGCCCGTTACTACACCGATATTAATCATAACTTGAATGGCAATCATTGAAATAATGCCGACTGCGACAAAGCTTCCGTACAAATCAGGCGCACCGAGCGCAATTCTGATCCCTCTCCACAGCAGGACGCTGAAGAGGAGCAAAATAAGTGTTCCCCCAATAAAACCAAGTTCTTCTGACAATATGGCGAAAATAAAATCTGTTTGCGGCTCAGGCAGATAAAAGAACTTCTGTCTGCTTTGTCCAAGTCCCATCCCAAACAATCCGCCGGGCCCCACTGCATAAAGCGATTGAATGATTTGAAAACCGCTGCCGAGCGGATCCTCCCAAGGATTTAAGTATGAAGTAATCCGCTTAATCCGATATGGAGCCGATAGTACCAGCCCAACAAATCCGCTGAGGCCGATCAGCCCGAGAAAGACGAAATGGGCAATTCGCGCGCCGGCTACAAAAATCATGACAATACAAGTTCCGACCATTACCGTCCCCGTACCGAGGTCAGGCTGGCACATGATAATCAAAAACGCTGAAAACACGATGCCAAGTGCCGGGATAAATCCCCGCCTGAACGATGTTATGTTTTTTTGTTTTTCAGAGAGAAATTTAGCAAGGAATGCAATCATCGCAAGCTTCATAAACTCTGAAGGCTGTATGCTGAATGCTCCGACCCCGATCCAGCTTCTTGAGCCGTTCCGCACCATGCCGACGCCCGGTATCAAAACGAGAACAAGAAGAAAAAAGCAGATAACCATCAGCAATTTGGACCATGTCCGCCAAGTCCAATAATCAACATTCATAATAAAAAACATGGCAATGACGCCGATTCCCGCAAACAGCAGCTGCCGTTTCGCGAAAAAGAATGAGTCGTCAAATTTATAATCCGCCCATACCGCACTCGCACTGTACACCATAATTAATCCGATTGTTAATAATAATAACGTAATGATGACCAATAACAAATCAGGCGATGTTTTTTTAGTAGTCAAAGCAATCGACACCCCAAGCTTAAAGTCATTAGGGCTGCCGATTTACTTCAAGACAAGCCCTTACTTAAGCATATGCACGGCATCTATAAACATGTCACCGCGTTCTTCAAATGTTTTGAATTGATCCCAGCTCGCACACGCAGGTGAAAGCAGGATGACATCCCCTTCATTTGAGAGCGCAAACGCCGCAGATACTGCTTGTTCAACATTATCGACACGTTTGACATGTTGTATTCCCAGTTCATTGCCGAGCTTTTCAAGTTTCGGAGCAGTCTGGCCAAAGGTAAGGACTGCTTTGACATGCTTCATATACGGTTTTAAGTCATCAAAACCATTTCCGCGATCTAGTCCGCCCGCAAGCAGAATGACCGGTTTGTCAAAAGCTGAAAGCGCCTTGCTTGTCGCCAAAATGTTTGTTGCTTTACTGTCATTATAAAACTTACGGCCTTTCACTGCTGTAACATATTGCAGCCGATGTTTCACGCCAGTAAAGCTTGTCAGCACCTTTTTGACTGCTTCGTTAGACGCTCCTGCCGTTTTCACAACTGCAATAGCTGCTAAAATGTTCTCTAGATTATGAGCGCCGGGCAGCACAACCTCTTCCAGGGGAAGAATGGCTTCGCCGTTAAACATAATCATGCCGTCTTTTACATAAGCGCCCTGTTCAAGCGTTTTGCTGACTGAAAATGGGACGGCTTCGGCTTTTCCGGCTTCAGCAAGACGCACGACAGTTTCATCATCCTGGTTGACAATGGCTTTATCTGTAGCAGTCTGATGAAGATACACTTTCTGTTTCGCTTTTTCATAATTTTCACGCGTATGGTGATAATCCAAATGGGCGTCAAACACGTTTAAAATCAGGCTAATTTCCGGTCTGAAAGCGTGTGTCCCCATCAGCTGAAATGAAGACAGTTCAGTAACGATCCATTCATCGCCATCAGCATGATAGGCAACCTCGCTTGCGACTGTGCCGATGTTTCCGGCAATCAGTGCTTTTTGTGAGTCTGCTTTAAGCATTTCATAAATCAGCGTTGTCGTGGTCGTTTTTCCGTTCGACCCGGTAATCCCGATAAACTTGGCATTTGTCAGGTAGTAAGCAAGCTCAATTTCCGTCCAAACCGGTATCCCTCTTTTTTCCGCTTCCTGAACCATAATATTTTCGTAAGGAATTCCTGGATTTTTGATCAGAACCGTAATTTCATGCTGATCAAACAGAGAAACCGGATGCTCTCCGCAAACAACCTCGATACCTTTTTCAGAAAGCTTTTGCGCTGGTTCGTTTTCTTCAAAAGGCTTTTGGTCATTGACCGCAACATAAATGCCTTTTTTATGAAGAATGGATGCCGCAGCATACCCGCTTTTCGCGAGCCCCAGGATTAAAAAATGCTGATTCTGTAAAAATTGATCGTTTTCCACTTATAACCACACCTCGATGTAAATTCCTAAAACGGCAAGCAAAAGTCCCGCAGCCCAAAATGTCACGACCACTCTCCATTCAGACCATCCGACAAGCTCATAATGGTGATGAAGCGGGCTCATTTTAAAGATTCGTTTACCTGTCGTTTTAAAGCTGATGACCTGCAGTATGACGGATAATGTTTCGATAACGAAGACACCGCCGATGATGACCAGCAGGATCTCTAATTTCGTTAAAATAGCAATGGTAACGATGGCTCCTCCCAATGCAAGCGATCCCGTATCTCCCATAAAGACTTTGGCCGGATGGGCATTAAATACGAGGAAGCCCAGTACCGCACCGACAACAGCAACTGAGAAAATCGCTACGTCATATTGAGACTGATTCCATGCCAGGATGGCAAAGGCGCCAAAAGCAATTGCAGCCGTGCCGGATAATAATCCGTCAAGACCGTCAGTCAGGTTAACCGCATTTGATCCGCCGACAAGCATAAAGAGCACAAGGATAAAGTAAGCCCAGCCAAGATCAAATGACAAGTCAGTTCCAGGAACGCGAATATCCGTCGCAAAATTGTAGTAATGGTACACGGCATAAAATACAACCGCAATGATAATCTGTCCGATCAGCTTCTGCTTTGACGTCAATCCGAGGTTGCGCTTCATGACGACCTTGATGTAATCATCTAGAAAACCAAGCAAACCGTAACCGATCGTAACAAACAGCAGCAGCACCATTTCAGGACTTATTTCTGAAAATTTCTGTGTCATCACAATTGTTGTCACAATGATAGAAAGTATGATCATGACCCCGCCCATTGTCGGCGTCCCTGATTTTTTCTGATGTGATTTCGGTCCTTCTTCTCTAATACTCTGGCCGAATTTTAATCTTCTTAAAAACGGAATTAGAATCGGAGAGAGCAGAACACTAATTAAAAACCCCATTAAAATTGTAAACAGAATGACTTGCTCAAGCATTGTCCTTTTCTCCTCCTGTTTCTTTCAAACGACATACGTAGTTATCATATTCATGATTTTTTTCCATATGAAACATCTTTTCAAGCTCCATTATTCAATAACATCTCTTTCCTATGAATTCGTCTTATTTTTATTGAGTTCGACAATGGCTCTTGCCGCCACTTCAGCATCATCAAAATCGAAGGTTTCATTCCCGATCTGCTGATAGGTTTCATGCCCTTTTCCGGCAATGAGGACAACGTCACCTTTTTTGGCATTCGCAATCGCGAAAAAGATTGCCTGCTCACGGTTTGCAATGCTGTGGTAGTATTCGTTCTCTACTCCAGCTTCCATATCTCTTAAAATCGCGCGAGGATCTTCGCTTCTTGGGTTATCTGAAGTGAAAATCGGTTCATCAGCCAGCTCCACAGCGATTCTAGCCATTTTTGGGCGTTTCGTCTTATCTCTGTCTCCGCCGCAGCCGACAACGACAAAAAGCTTTCCTTCCGTCATGTCTCTGCATGTCTTCAGTACATTTTCAAGGCTGTCCGGTGTGTGCGCGTAATCTACAATGACTGGAAACTCCTGCTGCTGATTGACCAATTCAAAACGGCCTCTTACGCCATGCAATTCCTCAACAGCTTCCGTAATCGTTTCAAACGGAATGCCTGCTGCAATACATGTTGCAACAGCTGCCAGAACGTTATACACATTAAACTGTCCGACAAGCGACATCGTGATATGTTTAGTGCCCTTGTTTGTGACAAGATCAAAGCTAGTGCCCTGTGCAGTAATCTTGATGTTTTTCGCCATCACATCAGCGTTGTTTTTAATTCCGTATGTAGAAATATGCGCTGCGGTCACCTTTTCAAAATAAGCGCTCGCCTCGTCGTCAGCGTTCAGCACGGCACGCTTTGGATGTTCATGGTTGAAAGCCCCGCCAAGCTGAGAAAAGAGCAGGCTTTTTGCGTGTCGGTACTCATCCATCGTTTTATGATAGTCCAGATGGTCCTGCGTTAAATTCGTAAACACAGCAATATCATAGTCACAGCCATGAACACGTCCTAAGGACAAGGCGTGTGAAGAAACCTCCATGATAGCAGTGTCTACTTGCTTGTCATTCATTTTCTTAAACGTTTTCTGCAGCGTAACGCTTTCCGGTGTCGTGTTTTTAACAGGCAGTGTTTCGTCGCCGATTTTCATGTACATGGTCCCGATTAAGCCTGTGCGTTTTCCCGCTTTTTTCAAGATCTCATCAACCATGTGGGTCGTTGATGTTTTGCCATTTGTGCCTGTAATACCAATCAGTTTAAGCTTCTTTGTCGGCTGTCCGTAAAACGCATCAGACAGCACGCTGAGCGCACGCAGTGACTGCCGGACAAGAATGACGGGCACATCTACATCAAGCTCTCTTTCAGCCACAATAGCCGCTGCACCGTTCTCTACTGCTTTTTGCGCAAAATCATGGCCATCCACCGTGTACCCTTTTACACATACAAAAAGACTCCCTTTCTTTACTTCCCTGGAGTCCATCTCAATTGAAGTTATGTCAGGGTCTTGTGAGTCATTTACAGAAGGTTCGGTTGTTAAGTATGTAAGCAGCTTTGTCAGTTTCATCGTATCAAACCTCTCAACATTCTAATTCGTTCTTTTTATCATTAAAGTCACATCTATTGATGTGATAATGATTTTAAGCATACAGTTCATATTTTAGCGTAAATAAAAGGATACATCCAGCTAATCTTGAAAGATATCAGCATTTTTTCTCCAATAAAAGAATAGGCAGCCCGAATCAATCGGCTGCCTCCTTTTCATCTTCTTCAGTCAAATAAACACGTATCTTTGAGCCCTCTTTTACTTTTGTTCCGGCAGCTGGTGATTGTTTAACGATTTTGCTCCCTTTCCCGGAAGCATCCACATTGAGATTCACCAATAGTGACTCAAGATCTGAGACAGACATCCCTACAACATTCGGAACTTCTATTGTTTTTGTGTCGTTCCATTGGTATTTTTTCTCGATTTGATTTTTCCGAGGCTTCACACCAAGTTCCGGCAGACTGTCTCTCATAATACTCCCGACAATAGGTGCTGCAACGGTTCCGCCAAACTGAATCGTGCCTTTCGGGTTATCCACCGCGACATAGACGACAAGACTCGGATCGTCTGCCGGCGCAAAACCGATAAAGGATACAATATGGTTGTTTTCAAGGTATTTTCCGTTTTTAACCTTTTGTGCAGTTCCCGTTTTTCCGCCGACACGATATCCCTCTACAAATGCGTTGCGCCCGGTTCCTTCTGCGACGACGCTTTCTAAAGCGTAGCGGATTTGTTTGGATGTTTCTTCAGAAATGACTTGTTTCTTTGCGATAGGTGATTGTTTTTTGACTGTTTTTTTCGTTACAGGATCAATCCATTCCTTAGCAATATAAGGTGTGTAGAGTGTTCCTCCGTTTACAGCTGCAGATACGGCTGCAACCTGCTGAATCGGCGTAACAGATACCCCCTGTCCGAAAGCAGTCGTCGCTTGCTCTACCGGCCCTACCCTATCAAGCGGGAATAGGATTCCTGTTCCCTCTCCTTGCAGATCAATTCCGGTTTTTTGGCCGAAACCAAAGTCTTTGATATATTTAAAAAGCTTCTCTTTGCCTAAGCGCTCGCCTAATTCAACAAACCCAGGGTTGCAGGAGTTTTGTACAACTTCTAAATACGTCTGCAGCCCGTGCCCGCCTCTTTTCCAGCACCGCAGTCTCGCACCATCCACTTCCGCATGCCCTTTATCAAAAAATTGATCACGTTTCAAATTTACTTTTTGCTCTTCAAGAGCTGCTGCAAGTGTAATAATTTTAAAGGTAGACCCTGGCTCATACGTGCTCCATACCGGCAGATTCCGATTGTAGACGGACGGATCGACTGATTGATAATCAGCAGGGTCAAAGTCAGGCCTGCTAGCCATTCCCAATATTTCTCCGTTTTTCGGATTCATGGCCACGGCAATCATACCATCCGGATGGTACTTGGCCTCAGCGTTATCAAGCTCCCTTTCCATTATCGTCTGAACCTTTGAATCAACTGTCAGTTTCATATCAAGCCCGTCCTTAGGCGGCGTATAGTCGTCCGCTTCATCCGGCATTTTTTTCCCCTTGGCATCTGTATAAAACTTAACAGAGCCCTTTTCTCCTTTGAGATCCTCGTCGTAATAGGCTTCAAGTCCAAGAAGCCCTTGGTTGTCAATTCCTGCAAATCCAAGCACATGAGATAAAAAGCTGCCAAACGGGTAATGGCGTATGCTGTCCTCCGCAACATACACACCTTTTAAATCGAGCGCTTTGATTTCTTTGGCCTTTTCATTTGAAATCTTTCTCCCTTCAGGAGTAATCTTTTCAATTGACGCTTTTTTTGTCACATGCTTATATACTTTTTCTTCTGACATGTTTAAAACCGCCGCAAGCTGCTTGCTCGTTTTCATCGGATTCTGAACTTGGCGCGGCACGACGAATACGGTCGGCGCACTTTTGTTTGTTGCGAGCTTCACACCATTCCGATCCAGAATCTCGCCTCTCTCCGGCTCAAACGGCAAGTTTCGGCTCCAGGAATCTTTCGCCAGCGAAGTCAGTTTTTCGCCCATCACAAACTGAACATACCCCAGCCTAGTATCAATGATCAGAAACACGATCACGCCAAAAAGCAAAACAAATAATAAACGTTTTCTAACCGTTACATTCGAGACGCGCAAGAGACCGTTCACTCCTTATTTAGGCTTGTTTCATTTTATGCCTGAAATTGGACAGGTAGAACGATGCCCTCTGAAGGTATAAAAAAAGAAAGCCTGCATAACGCAAGCTTTCTTTTTAATCCGGATTTTTAAACGTCACCTTGATGACGGTTTTGTCTTTTATTTCTTTGTCCTTCTTGACGCTTTGGCTGACAGCGTAGCCTTGTCCGCTTACTTCAATATGAATTCCCGCCAGCTCAGCGTACTGCAGAACCTCTCTTCTCGACCAGCCTGTCATATCAGGCATTTTGATTTTGCCGCCCGTTTTCAGGAAGACCTTTTGATTGGTCAGAACTTCCTCATCCGCTTTCGGATACTGTTCTTTTACAGCGACATCACTGCCAATGACAATCGGTGTGAGATTCTCCTCTTTTGCTTTCTTTTGAGCAGCAGCTACCGTTTGATCTGTTAAATCAGGCATTGTCTGCGCTTTTGTTTCTTCCTTATCTGAGTCAGATTTTTCAGTTGGCTCGATATTCAGGTAGTGCAGGCTGTTTTTCATTGTCGGGTTGAAGATTTCTGATACTGGGTTTGAACCCGTTTCATCATTTTCTAATTGCGGTTGCTGCACTGCCACATAGATCAACAGCTCAGGATCATCTTTAGGCGCCATTCCCATGACAGAAAAAACGTAATTATCGCGTCCAGATAGATAACCGTTTTGCCCGGCAATTTGTGCTGTCCCGGTTTTCACAGCTACATCAAAACCTTCAATTTTATAAGGTTGTCCAGTACCGATATCAGACGTAACGACATCACCTAAAATATTTCGAACCTCTTTAGCGGTGTCAGCTGAGATTGGCGTACCGGCTGACTGAGGTTTATTTGTATAAATGGTTTTCTTCGTATCAGGATCAACAATATGGTCTATGACATAAGGTTTCATCATTTTACCATCATTAGCTATTGCAGTCGCAGCCTGCAGCTGTTGAATTGGTGTAACAGCAGAGGCTTGACCATATGCAGTTGATGCTTTATCAAATTCATATTTAAAGTTCATTTTACTTGATACTTCATTCGGCAAGTCTATACCTGTTTTTTGATAGAAATTGAATTTATGAAGATATTCATTTAGACGGGTATAGCCCAGCTTTTCATTAGCCAGTTTGGCAAAAGCCACATTAGAAGACCGTACTACACCATCATGGTATGAAGTTGGCCCCCATCCTACTCCGTCATTATGGTCTTTTACTATTCCTCCGCCTACTTTGTATGTTCCAGACTTGTACTTTTCATTGCCGTTATACACATTCTCCTGTATGGCAGCAGCAAGTGTGAAAATCTTCATCGTTGATCCGGGTTCATACGCATATGAAATCAAATCATTATAGTAGTTTGTCACATCACGCTTGTTCGGATCAAAGCTTGGGCGCTGTCCCATCGCAAGGACTTTGCCGGTTTTCGGATCGACGACTGCGGCCATGATTTTTTTCGGGTTATACTTTTGCGCCACTTTTGTCATGCTGTCTTCCAAAAAGGTTTGAATTTTCTGGTCAATGGTTAAATATACATTGTCACCATTTTTTGGCGCTGTAATTTTATTTTTGCTGTTCGGGAGCTCCCAGCCGGATTTGTCACTTTCATATGTCACATATCCGTCCCGCTCCTTCAAATACTTATCCAGCACTTTTTCTAATCCCATCGCGCCGGAGATTTCATTTGTGTCCTGATCAACCTCGGCATAGCCGATTAAATTGGATGCAAAAACACCGTTTGGATAGTAGCGTTTTGTATCCCGTAAAAATGAAATGCCCGGAAGTTTCATTTTTTCAATTTTTTGCTTTTCTGAATACGTAATATCCCGGCCAGCTGAGCCAAACTCGACTTGTTTTGCATCTTTATTTAAGATATCAAGGATATCAGCTTTATCCATGTTTATCACTTTAGACAATGCTTCCGCCGTTTTTTCTTTGTCTTGGACATGCTGCGGATGCTTGACATCAGTTGTCATTTTTTTATCGAGAATCGCAATCAGCTTATACGTTGCTGTGTCCTCTGCAATCACTTTTCCGTTTCGGTCCAAAATCGAGCCGCGGCTTGCTTCGATGGTCCGTTTCTTTTCATGCTGTTCTGTCGCTTTTGTCGCAAGCACTTCGCCATTCGCTTTTCCGGTTATTTGAATATATGCCATTCTCCCCAGGATGACAAAGAAAAAGAGAGCGAAACAAATACTTAGAATCGCTGCTCCTCTGTTCATAAATTTATTCTTTTTTGGCATTTGAATCATTCCTGTATGTTTTTCACTTTTTTGTCTTTTAAATTCAAGCCGTTCTTTTTCGCAATATCCATAATGCGCTGCGGTTTGCTTAAATCAGCAACGTTTTTTTCGAGGTCACCAATTTGCTTGTTTTCGGATGAAATTTGCTCCTCAAGCTTTTGCACCTCAATATTAGTTTGATATGCCGCATACGCCTTCGATACAATCAAAAGCGATACACTGAGCACCGCCGCAGCAAAGAGGACAAGAAGCACTTTTTCTCCGAGAGTAATGGAAGCCCTTTTCTTGACAATCACTTTTTTCTCAGGTCTGATCGCATGCCGCTGCTGTTTCTCTGGTTGGTAAGCTAAATTGCTCATAGGCTGATGACCTCCTTTTCAATTTGCGTTCGCGTTTCGTTATTTTCTTTTTTCGGCAATCCGAAGCTTCGCAGAGCGAGCCCTATTGTTTTCTTCAAGCTCTTCTTGAGATGCCGTAATCGGTTTTCGTGTGATGAGCTTCAGCTCCGGTTCAAATTCTTCCGGTATGACAGGAAGACCCGGAGGAAGTTCCGGAAGCGACGACTTTTCTTTAAAAGTGGTTTTGCAAATTCTGTCTTCAAGCGAGTGGAAGGTAATGACCGATACCCTTCCCCCTGGCTTCAGTACCTCAATTGCCTGCTCCAAAGCCTCTTCAAACACTTTAAGTTCATCGTTCACGGCAATTCTGATCGCCTGAAACACGCGTTTTGCGGGATGTCCCCCACTCCTTCTCGCTGGAGCGGGAATCGCGTCTTTTATTAGATCGACCAGTTGGCCCGTAGTTTCAATAGGAGATTTGATTCTTGCTTCCTCAATTTTTCTGGCGATCTGTTTGCTGAACTTCTCTTCGCCGTATTTAAAGAAAATACGGACGAGATCCTCATACCGCCATTCATTAACGACTTCTTTCGCCGTAAGCGTGGCCGACTGGTCCATCCTCATGTCCAACGGAGCGTCATGATGGTAACTGAATCCGCGTTCCGGTGTATCCAGCTGCGGAGAGGACACCCCTAAATCAAATAAAATACCGTCTACTTCTGTAATGCCTTGTTCATTCAAACATTCTTTTAAATACCTGAAATTGCTTTTAATCAGAATGAGCTGCCCTTTAAAATCGGACAACGTTTCTTTAGCATGCTGTAATGCCGTATCATCTTGGTCAAAAGCGACTAAACGCCCCTTCTCGGATAACTGCTGCAATAAGTATGTACTGTGCCCAGCTCCGCCGAGTGTGCAGTCTACATATGTACCGTCCGGTTTAATATTGAGCCCGTCTACGGTTTCACGAAGAAGTACTGTCTTGTGTTGAAACATATTGTGTTGGTCCCACCTTTTATCAGGATGAATTGAAATTGTTTTTAGAGTGTTATACACGAAGAATCATTATATATCAAACCCAATCATGTTTTCAGCAATTTCAGCAAATGAATCTTCTTGCTCTTCTGTGTATTGTTCCCAAATTACTTTACTCCACAATTCAATTCGATTAGAAACCCCGATAACAACACATTCTTTTTCCAGTTTGGCGTAATTCAATAGAGATGATGCAATATTTACCCTGCCTTGCTTGTCCAGTTCGCATTCGGTTGCCCCTGAAAAGAAGAAACGGGTAAACGCGCGGGCATCTTTTTTAGTGAGAGGAAGTGCTTTCAGCTTTTCTTCAATTTGTTTCCATTCGTGCATAGGGTAGCCGAAGAGACATTGGTCAAGCCCTCTGGTCAGCACAAACTGCTCACCGAGTCCTTCTCTGAATTTGGCGGGTACGATCATGCGGCCTTTCGCATCGATGGTATGTTGATATTCACCCATAAACATGATCTCTTGCCCCACTTTCTCTCCTTAACTCACCACTATCCACCACTTCTCTCCACAACTTCATTTTACACTGTTTACCCATAAAAAAAAACCCTGAACTATTCAGGGTTCTTTAAAACTTTATTTCAAAGTTTGACAACTTGATGTTGATTTTGAAAAGAAAATGGCAAATTCTTGAATGATGTGAAGAATTTTGGACCGTATCTGTTCAAATAATACATAATATTCCAAATACGCTCTTGCGGCGCAAGCAACGGCTTAATGCTGTTTTGGATTCTCTCATAATCCTTCAAGACGTAGCCTTCTTTTTCTTCAATACGTTTCATCACCGTACGCTCTAAAAACTGGAGCTGATCCTGAATAAAAGCGGCATTCTTAAGGAGTAAAGGTTCCATGCTTTGATCAACCTTTAACGCCTCCTGCCGGACCGTTTTGTGAATCGCTTCAATTTGGCTTTTCGCCTGATCCATCACCGCGGTAAACTCTTCCGGAATCTGGCGCTCAAAGTATGTTTCTCTTTGATTCTCTGTTCCGCGTTCAATCGCGTCTTGTAATGAGATATTCCGTTCAAGCAGTTTTTTCTCAATATGCCGCTCAAGTATCGTAATGTTCAGCCTCGGCATTACAGGTGGCATTTTAAAGCCCATCACCGCAAAGGCCTGTTTGAGCTCACCCCAATAGTTGATTTCTCCAGGCCCTGCAATAAATGCTAAAGTCGGAATGAGATATTCCTGCATTAACGGTCTCGTCACAACATTGTTGCTGAAACGCTCAGGATGTTCTTCCATATGTGTATAAAGTTCATCCATCGTCCATCCCAAATCAAGCTCTTTGATGACAAATCGGCCGTTATCTTTTTCAATTAAAAAACGCTCTTCTTCATATTCATAAAACAGATTCGCCTGCTCTGTTCCAGACTCGATAATCGGTTGATAGCCTGCATCACGCATGAGAGATTGCTGATCTGACAAAGCGCGGGCGAGTTTATCATTTTCCCGAAGAATCTTTTGGAACATAGCCGTCTCCAGCTTTTTAATCCCCGGATCTCCAGAATTTAATAAGACTAAGCCCTCCTCCTGGAACAGATCCGCGATAAGCAGTTCAAAGAAGTCAGTAAATGTAACAGATTCCCTTAAACATCGTTTTACATTGTCGAGAAGTGTATTCGTATGGTCTGTTTCTTCAAAAGCGGCAAACACATCATCTATCCAGGCGGCACATTTTTCCTGATCAAGTGATGTGCTCGCTGCCGAAGATTTCTTCCAATAAGACTGAGGCAGCTTTTTTTTCACCGGACCATTCTCTTCAGATGTATGGACAAAATTAATCTCATCCAAATCGTGGTCTTCTCCCGCCACCCAGAAGATCGGTATGACAGGCACTTGCAGTTCCTTTTCTTGTTGCTTTGCTAACACAATGATCGAAATGATTTTATGTATGGTGTAAAGCGGTCCTGTTAAAAGTCCGGCCTGCTGTCCGCCGACTACAGCGGCACTTGACGGGTCCTTCAGCTTCTCAATAGCAGACTGCATGGCACTTGAACCGAATTTATTATGGTAAGAGGATAAGTACGCTGCCAATTCCTCTCTTGCGAAAAACCGGGAAGATAAGTCTTTCAGTCTTTCGCGCCACATGTCCTTACGATGAATGCTGTAATCAAAAAAAGAAGACATTTCTTCTTTGCCATCTATATAGTGCTGTACAAACACATTTTGATTTTTGATGGAAAGTTCAGTTAGCTGCATCTTCTAGAACTTCCTTTCTCCAATAAATAGTTAGTTATCCGAAATGAGTATAGCATGTTACCGAAAAAGCTCAAAAGACTTTGTTTGTATTTCGCTCCAAAGCTTTAATGCTGCCGTATAAAAACTCCAGATGGACGGCATCAAGGCCGTTAAGTCTCGCTTCCTTCACTAAATATCCGATAATGGCATCAGCTTCTGTCTGCCGGCCTTCAATGACGTCAACCAGCATAGAAGAGCGATTTTCTTTCGTTTGCCTGCAAACGGTTTGAACGTGCTCCCAAGCCTCTTCTTCGTTTTCAAGCCTTAAAATGCGGCAAGCCTCCTGGAAAACCAGCTTCATAAAAGCTAGATAAGCTGGCGTTGTCAAAAGATCTCCATTTTTCACCCGCAATAACGCGGTTAACGGATTGATACAGGCATTTACAATCAGCTTGCCCGTCAGCAGGCGGTACCAATCCGTCTCAAAATGGATCGGAAAATCCGAATGGCTACGCTGAAACAAGACATTCAGCCGATCTGGTTCAGCATCGTCGAACGCGCTCCATTTTATCGCACCAAAGCCTGTATGATCAACAGCTGTATCTGATTTTCTTACAGCTCCGTGCTCAACGATCCCAACATAAATAGAATGCCCAACACGCCAGTCTTTCAGCTCGTGGATATGGCCCATGCCGTTTTGCAAAAATAATATATTCGTTTTCCCGATCCGTTCAAGCAGCGGAAAAACAGACTGAAGCTGATGCTGCTTCACTGTCACGACAAGAAGATCAAAATCTGAATGGATACTCGTGTCCGCATTGCAATCAGCGCTGAATTCTTCTCCGCCTTTATAAAGCCGGATCCCTTCAGCCTGAATGGCAGCAGCCTGATCTTCCCGTCTCGTTATAACAGTCACCTCATGATGAAGTGACAAATAATAAGCGCATAAAAGACCGACAGAGCCGCCGCCGATAATTCCAATTTTCATGATGTCACACCCAATTTAGCATTTACGTATTATCATAGCAGAAGTGCGAAGAAATTACTTCTCAAAGATCCCGAGTGCTTAAAATTATAGTTTAAATATTTGGATTTTTTAAATAAAGCGTTTACAATATATATAGACACAACAAAGGGGGAGATTGGTTTGGTTAAGGTAGAACGTCTGCTTGTCAACTATAAAACACTTGAAGAATTCAAGAAATTCAAAGAATACGGGATTCAGGAGCTTTCAATGCTTGAAGATCTTCAGGATAATATTATTGAAAATGACAGCACTTCGCCTTTTTACGGGATTTATTTTGGAGATAAACTTGTCGCGCGAATGAGTTTATATCAAGTTAACGGCAAATCAAATCCTTATTTCGACAAAGGCCAGGATTATTTGGAGCTGTGGAAGCTTGAAGTTCTTCCAGGCTACCAGAACAGGGGATACGGGACAGCCTTGGTAGAATTCGCAAAATCATTCAAAATGCCGATCCGGACAAATCCGCGAATGAAATCAGCGGAATTTTGGAATAAAATGAACTTTGAAACTGTTAAATATGATATGGCGCGGGACAAAGGGGAAAACCCGCTCATCTGGCATCCGGATATGGATCGTGAAATGACACCGGGAGAGTCTGCATAGAAATAAAAACAACCGGCCTATTCTCACTTTAGGGCCGGTTCATTTCAGGCGTTCATTACGTTTCTTGAGCCGCCTTTTTCATTCTTCCGTCTTCCTTTGAAACAACCATTTTTCTGGCACGATCCATAATATCAATCAGCGCCTTGTAATCCTCTTCCGTCATCTCTAGCTGATTCCTCAATGTTTGATTTTCACTTCGTAAATCCTCAAGCTCCTTTTGCAGCGATTGGATTTGTTCCTTCAATTTTTCCCTTTCAAGCTGAAATTCTTGCGCAGACGGCGCTTCTTTAAATTGCTCGAGAAATTGAATCACATCCTGAATGGACAAATCTCGTTTTCCTTCTGGCGCTGCCGCAGCAGCCTGCTTCACGGAATTTGGCATATTGACCGAATGGACCCCGATTTGTTTTCTCAACTCTTTCCTCTGCTTTTTCGCAAGCTCTATGCCTGACTGGTATTGTTTTCTCACATACGAGTTCCACCTGAAACCACAGGCAGCCGCGGTTCTGGACAGCGCCCTTCCAACCTCCTCAAAAGCGGAAAGCTGTGTTCCTCCCTCTCGAATATGACGAAGCACCACTTCTGCCAGCAGCAAATCCTCATCCTGAGTCCAAGCATCTTGTCTTGTAATGGTCAAATTCAATCTCCCTCCATGTCAGCTTATTTATCTCATACATATGCCGGTAATAGATTAGATAGACTATTTGCACTCACAAATTTTCCTCAAGCTGACAGGGAGAGAAAAAGAAAAAGCGCAGGGCTTTCACCCTGCGCTTTTCTTATTAGTTACTTTTTACATTTATGTCTTTGCCGTTGTATGATCCGCATGCTTTGCATACACGGTGAGACAACTTCATCTCTCCGCATGACGGACATTCTGTCATACCAGGTACATTAAGTTTGAAATGTGTACGGCGCAATCTTTTTTTCATTTTAGAAGTTCTTCTAAAAGGTACAGCCATTATTCCCACCTCCTTAAAGAGTTAAGATTCATCATCTTGTTTTAAGAGCTTTTCGAGGGCTGCAAGTCTCGGATCAACTTGTTTCTTCTTGTCTTCCTCCGAAATGACCTGCCAGTCCTTTCCTTCTTGAGGAGCAGCTCCTTTTTCTTGTTCAGATTCACAAAAGATTTGCATAGGGATTTCCAAAAGAATTTCTTCTTTTACGATCGGAGTCAAGTCGATAGTATCGTCCTCAACAATGTGAACGTCGTCATCTTCTATATCATCCGTCTGATGAAATATAAACAGTTCTTTTGTTGAAATTTCAAATGGATACGGGACATCAACGAGTGTTCTTGAGCATGGCAAAATCATTTCGCCTGATATTGTAAAATCAAACGAAACCTGTTTGGATTTGATATCCGCTCTGCCCTTCACCCGAACGGGAGAAATGCGGCGAATGTCAGAATTCAGCTTTGTCAGCTCATGTAACTCAACTGTTTCATCAAATTCAAAACTTTGTTTTGGCATTTGGTGCAGCTGATAAATCGTCCATTTCATTTGTATCACCTCATGAAAGCAACAAACATGATTATAGCTTTTAAGATTGTTTTTGTCAATATTTTTTCTTTACAGCATAATGCTGCCATTCAAGTATCATTGACAGTTGAATATGCTATGCATACACTTAAAACAAAAAAAGACGTAAGAGTTTCCATTTGCAAATGTACCATACGTTTATAAACATAGCAAGAAAGGCGGAAAAAATATGAAAGCTGTCGGATTGGTGGTTGAATATAATCCCTTTCATAACGGTCACCTTTATCATGCCCAAACAGCAAAGCGGCAAACCGGATGCGACACGGCTGTAGCCGTAATGAGCGGGCATTTTTTACAGCGCGGGGAACCAGCTGTTGTCTCAAAATGGGCCCGAACAAAAATGGCGCTGCAAAACGGAGTCGATCTTGTGATTGAGCTGCCTTATCTTTATGCGGTGCAAAAAGCCGAGATTTTTGCACGCGGCAGTGTTTCCATCCTCGATAAACTCGAATGCGAGGCACTGTTTTTCGGGAGTGAAAATGGTAATATTAAGCCGTTTTTAGAAACAGCAAATCTTATTGATGAGCATAAACATACATTTGACCAGTCTATAAAAGAAGAACTTAAAAAGGGTGCCAGCTACCCAGCCGCGGCGGCTATCGCCTTTCGCTCCATTTTACATACAGAAAATGCACTTGATTTGTCAAAACCAAACAACATTCTGGGGTATCACTATGTAACGTCCATTCTTTCCGGGGGATATCCAATAAAACCTTATACCACTCAGCGCATTTCCTCCGACTATCACGATGCAGAACTTCCTGAAGGCAAAAACCATATCGCAAGCGCCACAAGCATCAGAAAAGCGATGATTGAACAGAATCTCGATGCCTGCCTTCGTTTCCTTCCTGCTGCATCTGCACGTGAATTGGCAGATTACCGCAAATCTTTCGGACTGTGGCATACATCTGAACGCTATTTTTCTTACTTGAAATACAGCCTTTCAACTGTAACTGCACAGGAATTACAGCAACTATACGAGGTGGAGGAAGGCTTAGAGCATAGAATTCTTCGTTCGATCAGAAAAGCCAGCTCCTATCAGGAATTCATGGAGCTCCTGAAAACAAAACGGTATACGTGGACAAGGCTTCAGCGGATGAACACGCACATTTTAACCAGAACGAACAAACAGGATATGCATAAGCTGCTGAATGAGGCAGAGGTGCCTTATATCAGGCTACTCGGCATGACAAAAAAAGGACAGGCTTATTTATCGGAAAAGAAAAAAAATCTGTCCGTTCAGCTTGTCAGTAAGCTGTCCTCTTTCTCCCATCCAGCTCTTGATCTGGACATAAAAGCAAGCAGAATCTACAGCCTGCCGATAGAAGAACCGCTGAGAACTGAGTTTGACCTGCAAGAGTACGGACATGCGCCGATTCGATATGACGAAAATGAACGACGTTTTTTAAACATATAAAAAAGCACCTGATACGGGACTGACCCCATAAGATG